>LADM01000133.1 GCA_000961645.1 Gammaproteobacteria bacterium BRH_c0
CGGCGAGGCCAGGGCGCCGACCCTGATCATCGTCGGCCATGTGGTAGGGCTGCACCATAAACTCAACTGGTTTGGAGAACAGCATGGCGAGTGACCGCTACGATTACGACCTCTTTGTGATTGGCGCCGGGTCCGGTGGCGTGCGCGCTGCGCGCATGGCGGCGGGGCAGGGGGTCAAGGTGGCCATCGCTGAAGAACGCTACCTGGGTGGCACCTGCGTCAATGTCGGCTGCGTGCCGAAAAAACTTTTTGTGTATGCGTCAGAATTCTCCCACGCCTTCCGCGATGCCGCCGGTTTTGGCTGGACATTGCCGGAGGCGAGCTTTCACTGGCCCACCCTGCGGGATAACAAAACAAAAGAAATCGAGCGGCTTAACGGCATCTACGCCAACCTGCTCGACAATGCCGGGGTAACGCGCATGGAAGGCACCGCCACCATCGCCGGGCCCAACCGGGTGCGGATGGGCGATGCGGAATACAGCGCCCGCCATATCCTGCTGGCTACCGGGGGCTGGCCATTTATTCCCGATTTTCCCGGCAGGGAACACGCCATTTCCTCCAACGAAGTGTTTTACCTCGACAGCTTTCCGCGCCGGGTGCTGGTGGTGGGTGGCGGTTATATTGCTGTGGAATTTGCCGGTATCTTCCAGGGGCTGGGCGCCGAAACTCACGTGTCCTATCGCGGGCCGCTGTTTTTAAAGGAGTTCGACCAGGATTTGCGCACCGGGCTGGCGCGCCAGATGGGCGAACAGGGAGTCAAACTGCATTTTGAAACCAATGTGCAAGCCATCAACAAAAACGCCGATGGCAGCCTGGATGTCAGCCTGAGCGACGGCCAGCAACTGAAGGTGGATTGCGTGATGTATGCCACCGGCAGAAATGCCAAGACAACAGGGCTCGGCCTGGAAAACACGGCGGTTGAGCTGGCTGAAAACGGCGCCATTGTGGTGGACGAACAGTTCCGCACCGCAGAGCCTTCCATCTATGCCCTCGGTGATGTGATCGACCGGGTTCAACTGACCCCGGTAGCCATCGCCGAGGCCATGGTGCTGGTGGCCAATCTCTACAACGGCAGCGATGAGTCGATGGATTACGACACTATTCCCACCGCCGTCTTCAGCCAGCCCACCATTGGCACCGTGGGCCTGACCGAGGCCCAGGCGCGGGAACAGTTTGCCGATGTCGCTATTTACCGCACAGAATTCCGCCCCATGAAGCAGACCCTCGCTGGCGGCAGCGATAAAATCCTCATGAAACTGGTGGTGGACAAGGCCAGCGACAGGGTGCTGGGCTGCCATATGCTTGGGGAGGCGGCCGGGGAAATCATCCAGGGCCTGGGTATTGCCCTCAAGGCGGGCGCCACCAAGCGGGATTTTGACCGCACCGTAGGCATCCACCCGACAGCGGCGGAAGAGTTTGTTACCATGCGCACCCCGATTTGAGTTACACGTTTCACGTTGCACGTAAAAGCCTTGCGGCCTTTGGCCGCCTGACCATCCGCTCTGCTTGGTCGGGTGCCTGGGTCAAACCTGCCGGTGGCACCCACGTGAAACGTGCAACTCATCAACATCACTACGTTAGCAAAGCCTAAGCCGAGACAAGCTATGAACTTCAACGGAACAGAACGCTATGTGGCCACCGACGACCTGCGCATGGCCGTCAATGCCACCATCGCCCTCAAGCGCCCCCTGCTGATCAAGGGTGAGCCGGGCACCGGCAAAACCATGCTGGCGGAAGAAGTCGCCGCCTCCCTGGGGTTGCCCTTGATCGCCTGGCATATCAAATCCACCACCAAGGCGCAGCAGGGTTTGTACGAGTACGATGCGGTGTCGCGTCTGCGGGATTCCCAGCTTGGCGATGAAAAGGTCAACGACATTCGCAACTACCTGCGCAAGGGGAAACTGTGGGAGGCGTTTGAATCCGAGGGCCAGTGCGTACTGCTGATCGACGAAGTGGACAAGGCGGATATCGAGTTTCCCAACGACCTGTTGCTGGAACTCGACCGCATGGAATTTCATGTGTACGAAACCGGCGAGACGATACGCGCCAAAAAGCGCCCCATTGTGATTATCACCAGCAACAATGAAAAGGAACTGCCTGACGCCTTTTTGCGCCGCTGCTTTTTCCACTTCATCAAGTTTCCCAGCCGCAGCACCATGCAGGAAATCGTCGATGTGCACTTTCCCCAGATCAAGAAAAACCTGGTGGATGAAGCGCTGGATGTATTTTTTGATCTGCGTCAGATTCCGGGCCTGAAGAAAAAGCCCTCCACCTCGGAGCTGATCGACTGGTTGAAGCTGTTGCTGTCCGATGATATCCCCGACGAAATCCTCAAGAACCGCGATCAAACCAAGGCTATTCCGCCCCTCTATGGCGCCCTGCTGAAAAACGAGCAGGACGTGCATTTGCTGGAACGGCTGGCCTTTATGGCGCGCCGGGAAGCTCGTTAAATGCTGCTGAGTTTTTTTGAAGGCCTGCGCAAGGCGGGCGTACCCGCAACCCTGCAGGAGTTGCTGACCCTGATCTCTGCCATGGAGGAGCACCTGGCCTTTGCCAGCGTGGATGACTTTTACCTGCTGGCGCGCACCTGCATGGTCAAGGACGAAAAATACTACGACCGCTTTGACCGCGCTTTCGCCCTCTATTTCAAGGAACTGGAAAGTCTGGATGACTTTCTCGAAATGCTGATCCCCGAGGACTGGCTGCGGGAGGAATTTCGCAAGAGCCTCACCGATGAAGAAAAAGCCCAGATCGAAACACTGGGCGGCCTGGAAAAGCTGATCGAGGAATTCAAAAAGCGCCTGGATGAGCAAAAAGCCAAACACAAGGGCGGCAATAAGTGGGTAGGCACTGGCGGTTCTTCACCCTTTGGCAATGCGGGCTACCACCCTGAAGGCATCCGCGTCGGCGGCGAGAGCGAACAAAAGCGCGCCGCCAAAGTGTGGGAGCAGCGCGAGTACAAAAACCTCGACGACAGCGTCGAGCTGGGCACCCGCAATATCAAGGTTGCCCTGCGGCGCCTGCGCCAGTTTGCCCGCACGGGCGCCGCTGACCAACTGGATATTGATGACACCATCAAGTCCACTGCCAAGAACGCTGGGCTGCTTGATATCAAGATGGTGCCGGAGCGGCACAACGCTGTAAAAGTGCTGATTTTTTTCGACGTGGGTGGCTCCATGGACACCTATGTGCGCACCTGCGAAGAGCTATTTTCCGCCGTGCGCACCGAGTTCAAGCACATGGAGTATTACTACTTTCACAACATGCTCTACGACTATGTGTGGCGCGACAATCACCTGCGCCATCAGGAACGTCTCAACACCTGGGATGTGCTCCACACCTACGGCTCGGACTACAAGGTGATTGTGGTGGGGGATGCCTCCATGTCGCCCTTTGAGATCACCACCCCGGGCGGCAGCGTCGATTATTTCAACGAAGAGCCCGGCGCGGTGTGGATGCAGCGCCTTACCAATACCTACGAAAAGCTGGTGTGGCTCAATCCCGTCAAGGAAAATTTCTGGGAGTACACCGCGTCGATCCGCCTGGTGAACCAGCTGGTGGCCAACCGCATGTACCCCCTGACCCTCGGCGGTCTTGAAGAGGCCATGAAGTACCTGTCACGGTAAATGATGCCATGACAGACGCGCGCAACAACCAATCCCGACATGCCCATTCCAGGAATAACCAGTCCCGCCACAAACAGCCGAAAAATAACCGGCCCCGGCCCCGGCCCGACGCCGCCACAGAAGCCCTGTGGAACGACTGCCTGATAGAAGACCGGAAAGCATTTCGCAGCCAATGGCAGGGCATCGAAGCGCGCCGCCGCCAGGGCAAGCCGGTTGATCAGAGCCTGGCCAAGCTGGATGCGGCGATCCAGCGCTCACGCCTGCGGGTGGAACAGCGCCGCCAGGCAGTGCCGGACATTACCTACCCCGACGACCTGCCCATTGCGCAAAAGCGCGAGGATATTATCGCCGCCCTCAACAGTTCCCAGGTGATCGTGGTGGCGGGAGAGACCGGCTCCGGCAAAACCACTCAGCTGCCGAAAATCTGCCTCGAGCTGGGTCGCGGTGTGACCGGCATGATCGGCCACACCCAGCCACGCCGAATTGCCGCCCGCACCGTGGCCCAGCGTATTGCCGAGGAGTTGCACACCACCCTCGGCGACAAGGTGGGCTACCAGGTGCGCTTTAACGAGCAGGTGGGTGAGAACAGTCATATCAAGCTGATGACCGATGGCATTTTGCTGGCGGAAATCCAGCATGACCGCTACCTGACCCGCTACGACACCCTGATCATCGACGAGGCCCACGAGCGCAGCCTCAATATTGATTTTCTGTTGGGCTATATCAAGCAGATCCTGCCCAAACGGCCTGATCTGAAAGTGATCATTACCTCCGCCACCATCGACCTGGAGCGCTTTTCAACGCATTTCGACAATGCCCCCATCGTCGAGGTGTCGGGACGCACCTATCCGGTGGAAGTGCTCTACCGCCCGCCGTTGGAGGCCGATGAAGATATCTATGGCGCCATTGTCAGTGCGGTGGAAGAACTGATGGCACTGCCGAAGCGCGGCGATATCCTGGTGTTTTTGAGCGGCGAGCGGGAAATCCGCGAGACCGCCAACGTGCTGCGCCGCGCCCAGCTGCGCGATACCGAAATTCTGCCCCTCTATGCTCGCCTCAGCCTCAACGATCAGACCCGGGTGTTCCAGCCCCACAGGGGGCTGCGTATTATCCTCGCCACCAATGTGGCGGAAACCTCCATCACTGTGCCGGGTATCCGCTATGTGATCGACACCGGCTACGCCCGTATCAGCCGTTACAGTTATCGCACCAAGGTGCAGCGCCTGCCGGTGGAGCCGATCTCCCAGGCCAGCGCCAACCAGCGCGCCGGGCGCTGTGGCCGGGTCAGCGATGGCGTCTGTGTGCGGCTGTACAGTGAGGAGGATTATCACAGCCGTCCGGGCTTTACCGACCCGGAGATCGTGCGCACCAATCTCGCCTCGGTGATTTTGCAGATGCTGCGTATGCGCATCGGCGATGTGCGGGATTTCCCCTTTGTCGACGCGCCGGATTCACGCCTGATCAGCGACGGTTTCCAGCTGCTGGGCGAACTGGGCGCGGTCAACGGCAAGGGCGAGTTGACGCCGCTGGGTATCCAGCTCAGCGGTTTGCCCCTCGATCCGCGCCTCGGGCGCATGCTGCTGGCGGCCAGCAACGAAGGCGCACTGCGGGAAATGCTGGTGATCACCTCGGCCCTGAGTATCCAGGACCCGCGCGAGCGTCCCGCCGACAAACGCCAGGCGGCGGATGAAAAACACCGCCAGTGGCAGGACAAGGATTCGGATTTCCAGTCGCTGCTGAATCTGTGGAACCATTTTGAGGAGCAGCGCCAGGCGCTTTCTCGCGGCAAGTTCAGCCAGTACTGTCACAGCCATTTTGTCTCCTACCTGCGTATGCGCGAATGGCGCGACTTGGAACACCAGTTGCGCCTTGCTGCCCGTCAGCTCAAGTTGCGCGACAATTCTCAACCTGCGGCCTACGACGCCATTCACCGATCACTGCTCAGCGGCCTGTTGAGCCATATTGGCTTTCGCCAGGACGAGCGGGAATTTCTCGGCGCCCGCAATCGCAAGTTCCATATCTTTCCCGGTTCCGGGCTGTTCAAAAAGCCGCCCAAATGGGTGATGGCGGCGGAGATGATCGAAACCACGCGGCTCTACGCCCACCAGGCGGCGCGTATCGACCCTGACTGGCTGCCCGCCCTGGCCGGTCATCTGGTGCGCAAAAGCCATCTCGAACCCTATTACGATGCGCGGCGCGGCCAGGTGATGGCCTATGAGAAGCAGACCCTTTTTGGCCTGACGATTCTCGATCGCAAGCCGGTGGCCTTCAGCCATATCGACCCGGTGATCGCCCGGCAGATTTTTATCCAGGGCGCCCTGGTGGAAAACCGCTACAGGGGCAAGGGGCCTTTTGCCCGTCACAACCAGCAATTGCTCAAGGAGCTGGAAGGCCTGGAAGACCGCCTGCGGCGCCGCGATATTGTTATCGACGACAGCGCCATCTACCGCTTCTATGACGAGCGGGTGCCCGCCCATATCAACGGTCTGACCAGCTTTGAAACCTGGCGCAAGGAACAGGAACGGGACAATCCACGCCTGTTGTATCTGGATCGCGCCACCGTACTCGACAGCGCCGATGTGCATGAAGCGGAGGAGCAGTTCCCCAAAACGGTCCATTGGCAGGGTACGGATTATCGTCTCAGTTACCGCTTTGAGCCGGGGCATGTGAACGACGGTGTCAGCGTGCATATCCCGGCGCCGCTGATTCACCAGGTCCCCGCCCACCTGTTCGAGTGGCTGGTGCCGGGGCTGTTGCGGGACAAATGCATCGCCCTGGTGAAAGCCCTGCCCAAGCAGCTGCGCAAGCAATTTGTACCGGTGCCGGACTATGTGGACAAGGCCCTGAGCACCATGATTCCCGACAATCGTCCGCTCGGCGTGGTGCTCGGCGAACATCTCAAAAAGCACACCGCCGTGGCCATCCCTCCCGATGCCTGGCGGGAGGACAGTCTTGAACCGTTCTACCGTATCAGCTATCTGCTGGAGGACGATAACCGACAGCTAGTGGATCAGGGAAAGGATCTGGCCGCCCTCAAGGACGGGCACCGCGAAACGGTGCAAAGCGCCATTCGCGAGGGCAGTGGCAGCGTCGAGGAACAAACAGGGCTGACGCGCTGGAACTTCGGGCGCCTCGAACAAAAGGCCAGGGTGAAAAAGGGCAAGCTGGAGATTGAGGCGTTCCCGGCGCTGGTGGACGAAGGCCAGAGCGTAGCCCTGCAACTGTTTGATAATGCCGCTGAAGCAGCCAGGGCATCCATTCACGGCGTAGTGCGGTTGCTGGAGCTGCATCATCCGGAGCCTGCCCGCTACCTGCGCAAGCAGCTGTTGAAAGGCCGCGAACTGGCGATTGTCGGGGCCGGCATCACCGACCTGGCACAGCTGCGGGAAGATATGATCGCCAGCGCCTACCGTCTGGCGTGCCTGGATGGCAAGCCGCTGCCTGGCAACGAGGCGGAGTTCAAGCAGTGTCTGGAGCAGGGCAGGGGGCAGATTGTCAGTCAGGCTCAGGCTCTGGAACAGGTGGTGGTCGCACTCTTTGAACCCTTGAAGGGCATCCGCGCCCTGCTCAAGCAGTACGGCACTCGCTTTGAGCCCTCGACACAAGATGTCAGCCAGCAGCTCGACTACCTGTTGCGACCGGGTTTTGTGTTCGATACATCGGGCTACTGGCTGCAGCAATACCCGCGCTACCTGAAAGCAGTCCTGGCCAGGCTGGAGAAGTTGCCGGGCCAGCCGGAACGGGATGCCGCCTTTGCCGCCGAAACCGCACAGCAGCTGGCACAGTGGCGCCAGCTCGCCAGCGGCAGCAAGGCCATTTCCCCTGAATGTGGGCAGGAACTGGAAAAATGCCGTTTTATGATCGAGGAGTACCGGGTATCGTTTTTTGCCCAGGTACTGAAAACGGTGTTGCCTGTCTCCCCCAAGCGCATTGATGCCCAGCTGGACAAAATAAAAGCGCTGTTGCCATAAGCCGTTTATTACTGGCATGGCAGAAACTAACCTGAGACAGGAATGTCACACAAGGCTGTAATAATGCGCGCATTGGCGCGACCAACCACTGACACCATCCACCACGAGGTTATCTCCATGTCCAAACAGGCTTTCAAACCCCTTGCTTCTGCCGCAGGCGCGGCCTTTGTCGCTTCTCTGGCGATGTCTTCACTGGCTCTTGCGGCTGAAAATCCTTTCCAGGCATCTGAGCTGTCCAGCGGCTATCAAGTGGCCCAGGCGGAAAAGGATGGCGAGGGCAAATGTGGTGAGGGCAAGTGTGGCGAAGGCAAGTGTGGCGAAGGCATGGGTGCCGAGGGTGATGCCAAGGCCGCATGCGAAGGCAAGTGTGGTGAAGGTAAATGTGGCGAAGAGAAGTGTTCTGAGCATGGAGATAAGGCCCGGGGCGAGGGCAAATGTGGCGAGGGCAAGTGCGGGGCAGACGAAGCAAACGCTAGCCCTGCTGATCACAGCGGCCATTGATCAGGGGCCGCTGAGTGAACAAACACTATCCCGTTAATGGCGCGGGCCTGGGGCTGCGCCGTTCCCTGCTGGAGCCGTTGCGGGATCTTGATGCCGATGCCGTGGATTTTATGGAAGTGGCGCCGGAGAACTGGATCGGTCTTGGCGGCAGGCTGGGCAAGCAGTTTCGCGCCTATACCGAGCGCTACCCCTTCGTCTGCCACGGCCTGTCCCTTTCCATCGGTTCTGCCGATCCCCTCGACTGGTCGCTGCTCGCGGATATCCGCGATTTTATCCGCGAGCACAATATCCGCTGTTTTTCCGAGCACCTGAGTTATTGCAGTGACCATGGCCATCTCTACGATCTGATGCCGATTCCATTTACGGAGGAGGCTGCCCGGTACACGGCAGACCGCATCTGCCAGGTACAGGACTTTCTCGGCCAGCGCATCGCTCTGGAAAATGTCTCTTACTATGCGGCGCCACAGCAGCAAATGCGCGAGATAGACTTCCTCAATGCAGTGCTTGAAGAGTCGGATTGCCTGTTGCTGCTCGACGTCAACAATATCCACGTTAACAGCGTCAACCATCGCTATGATCCTGTGGAGTTTCTTCATGCCCTGCCTGGGCACCGCATTGCCTATGCCCACGTTGCCGGGCATTTCAACGAGGCCGAAGACCTGTTGGTGGATACTCACGGTTCAGCCGTGATCGACCCGGTATGGGCTTTGCTTGACGAGGCCTACCGCCATTTCGGGGTGCTGCCAACATTGCTTGAGCGGGATTTTAATATCCCGCCACTGGTGGAACTGCTGGCGGAGGTCAGCCATATTCAGACTCTGCAGCAGGCCCACTTGCCATCCCCTCCGTCGCGACGGGGTGACACCTTTGCCGGGTTGATGCGGCGCTGATGGTGCAGGACAGCTGATGGTACAGGGCAGTCCGCCAAAGGATTTCCAGCGCACCCAGCAAGCTTTTGCCGACCATTTGCGCGATCCAGACCGTTCCCTGGCTCCCGCTGGTATCGAGGCGCGACGGATGGCCATCTACCGCGATCTTGTCTACAACAATATCGAATCGTTTCTCGCCAAGGGTTTCCCGGTATTGCGCGCCATCACCGATGATCAGCGCTGGCACGCCATGGCCCGCGATTTTGTTCGCCGCCACGTGTGCCAGAGCCCGTACTTTCTGGATATCGGCAAGGAGTTTCTTGCCTATCTGGAGCACGAAAGGGTGGATGTTGCCGGTGACGTGCCTTTTCTGCTGGAATTGGCCCATTACGAGTGGGTGGAACTGGCGCTGGATATTGCCACGGCCAGCGTGCCTGATGGCCCGTTAACCGCTGGCAATTTTCTCGACCATTATTTCCAGGTGTCTCCCCTGGCCTGGAGTCTCTCCTATCACTATCCCGTGCACCGCATTTGTGCAGATTTTCAACCCGCCGAGCCGCCGGATAAGCTGACTTTTCTGGTGGTCTATCGCAACCGGGAAGACAGGGTGCGGTTTCTGGAAATCAACGCGGTAACAGCCCGACTCCTGCAATTGCTGGAAGAGGGTGATTGCAGTGGGCTGGAGGTTCTCACCCTGCTTTCCTCCGAGCTGGGTTACAGTGATTCACGGCACCTTGTACAGTCTGGTGAAGCGCTTTTGCAAAAATTGTTTGGCCTGTCGATTATCTATCTGGCGGAGTAGTCTCTTTTCGCCTCCAACCTCGCCCTAACTGTCATCTGTGCGTCACAAGAAAGTCATTCCTCCGTCATTTAAATGTCATGACTGTCATCTTTTTGTCACAATCTTCTTCGATGATTCTCCCGGTGTTGGTCACAGGCCAAACATTCAGCTCACAGACTTTATCCACACAAAGGGGAACACTGATGAAAAAAGCTGCCATTGCACTCGCGATTGGATCTATTTGTGCCGGAGCTGTTCAGGCGGGTACTGTCACTTCAGACGGTGCTGATATTGTGCTCAAGACAAAAGGTGGCTTTGAAGCGGCAACCACAGATGGTGACTACTCTTTCAAGTTGGGTGGCCGTATTCAGGCTGACTACAACAATTACGATGGCGTGATCAATGCTGTCCCCGGTGAGGATGGCAGCGATTTCTTTTTCCGCCGCGCACGTCTGGAGATTAAGGGCCACGCCAAGGATTGGGGCTATGAGATGTCCTACAACCTCACCGGCAGTGGCTCCATCGACCAGTTGCACACCACCTACATGGGCTGGGGCAAAATGGCCAATCTGACGGTCGGTCAGCAGAAAGAAAACTTTGGCATGGATGATACCGGCAGCTCAAAGTGGACTTCCGCGATTGAGCGTGCGATGCCTGCCAATGCCTTCGATACTGGCAACAATCTGGGCGTCAAGCTGCACGGCGCCAACAACCTGGTCACCTACAGCGTCGGCGCCTACAAAACCGCCATTGACTCTGACAACGATCTGGACACGGCCCTGACTGGTCGCTTGGTGGTACGCCCGCTGATGGATGGTGCCAACCTGATTCACCTGGGCGCCGGTATCACTGATCGCAGCGGTGTTGCCGCTGACTACAACTCCCGTCTGGGCGCCCGTGGCGGCGAGGATGGCACCGGTGTCAGTCGTGTCCGCGCGCGTATTTCAAATGCTCTGGGAGATCGTCGCGACTACAACCTGGAAGCCGCTGCGAATTTTGGCCCCCTGCATGTGATGGCTGAATACTTCAATGGCGAAACCGATGTGGACAATACCTCCTACACCATTGAAGCCGATGGTTACTATCTGCAAGCAGGCTGGATCATCACTGGCGAAAGTCGCGGCTACAAGACTGATATCGCAGCATTCGATGGAGTCAAGCCCGCTGGTTCCGGCGGTGCCTGGGAGCTGATTGCCCGTTTTGATGCCCTTGATGTGGCCAATTCTGCCCCAATCTCCGTGACCGGTGAGAAGGCCGACAGCATCACCGTTGGCGTCAACTGGTATATGAACTCTCTGGTCAAGCTGTCGATGAACTATGTCAACGTCAGTACCGACCAGCCAATTGGTGGTGAAGACGATGGTGATGCCCTGGTGGCTCGCCTCCAGATCGCATTCTGATTGGCATATGACTTGATCTGTACAAGGAAAGCCCTGCACCAGTGCAGGGCTTTTTTGATGGTTTCCACTGTTGCCAGCCGCTTTCGCAATTTCAACCCCGGATTGTGCTAAACAGCACATAACCGGCCAGAAAAATCGCTCCGCTGCGCTGTTGTGGCTATACTTGCGCCAGTGGTACTCCCCGCATCGTGCTATATCATCCCCGTTGCAGGTTCGCTAAAATGGCCGCCGATGGATGGGGCCACCCTGGATGCAAAGGAAATCATGAAACAGATCATCAATCTGATACAAGCAGCAGTTGTGGCTGTTGTCTTTATGTCGTCACCGACCTGGGGCGAAGATCAGACCAATGTTGACCCGCTCGAATCGTTGAATCGCAAAGTGTTTGCCTTCAACGACTTTGCCGATAGCTATGTCTTGCGACCTGTGGCCAAGGGTTATCAGGCAGTGACCCCCGACCGGGTTGAAAAGGCTGTGTTTCGGGCCTTTGGCAATGCTCGTGAGGTCAATAGCGCCGTCAACAGTGTGTTGCAGGCGAAGTTCGGTCAGGCGGCCCATCATTCCGGTCGTTTCCTGGTCAATACTACCTTTGGTATTGCCGGTTTCTTTGATGTGGCCACCCCCCTTGGGCTGGAAGTCATCAATGCTGAGGATTTTGGCCAGACCCTGGCGGTATGGGGTGTCGGCTCCGGCCCCTATATTGTTTTGCCACTGTTGGGCTCCAGTACCCTCAGAGATACCCCCTCGCGCTATGTTGATGGGGTTTTTGATCCCATTAACCAGGTGGAGCATATACCTACTCGCAATTCGATCCATGGTACAGGGCTTATCTCTGGGCGTGCCGAATTGCTCAAGGCGGAGAGCCTGATCAGTGGCGACAAATACGTATTTACCCGGGAGATCTATCTGCAGCGTCGCGCCTACCTGATCAACGACGGTACTGAGGAAGATTTTTTTGGTGATGAGTATGGCGACTACGATCAGGACGGCAGCGAGAGTGATTACGGTGAGTACTGATTTTCTGTGTCACTGTTCCAGCGCAGCAAATATCCCCAAGTCGACCAGTGGTGCGGAATCTCGCTCCCCATTCCTTGCGGGAACTGTTGTCGCCGGATGACCTTGTGAATATTTCTTCCAAACGCATCCTGTTGATTATTCCAGAGGTGGCAACCACCCATCATCTGCGGGATTTGTTGCTCGAACAGAGCTGGGAGGTGGATCAGCGTTCGGTGATGGAAGCATTCCCCCTGGCTGATTGCGGGTCTTACGAAGTGGTCGCTATCGAACCGGGCCTGGACGGTGAAGCAGAGATACTGTCAATCCTCGAGCACTGCCCTGAATACAACTCGGCTCTGGTGTTGCCCATCTTGCGTGAACCCACACCCCAGGGCGTTATCAATCTGATCCGCATGGGTGTTGTGGATGTATTGATCACCCCCTTTTCAGACCATGAATTTATAGAGACGGTTAACCGCGTAGCGGGGCATAAAAACCTCTATCTGGAAAACCTCGCCTACAGCGATGAACTCGAAAAAGCCAACCGCGACCTGCGGGAAAGCCTCGATATTCTCCGCATGGATCAGCTTGCCGGCAGGCAGGTGCAGAAGAGTTTGCTGCCCAGCTCTCCTCTTCAGCATGGCGATTACCTGGTATCCCACCGCATTATCCCTTCCCTGTACCTCAGTGGGGATTTTGTCGGCTATAACGTGGTCCTTGACCGCTTTCTGATTTTTTACCTGGCAGATGTTTCCGGTCACGGGGCATCATCAGCGTTTGTGACCATACTCCTGCGTTTTATTCTCAAGCGGATTTTGCGTCGCCATACCTACAATAATGACCTCAAGGCCCTGTCCCGTGCCCCCGAGGGCTTTATGGAGCACGTCAACCGGCAAATGATGGCCACTGGCCTGGACAAGCATCTCACCATGTTTGCCGGCTCCATTGATCTGGAAACCAATATGTTGCGCTACTCGGTCGCCGCGCAAATGCCGATGCCGGTTTTTCTGGTTGGCCACGATGCCCGCTTTTTACCGGGTCGGGGAAAACCTATTGGCCTGTTTGAAGAGGCCAAATGGGAAGTGGAAGAAATTGCCCTGCCGGAAACATTTTCCCTGCACATGGTATCCGACGGGTTGCTGGAAACACTGCCCGGCAAGACATTCGATGATAAAGAGGCATTCTTGCAGCGCATGTCAGCAGAATTCGGTGACGACCATGAGTTGCTGTGTGAAAAGCTGGGCATCAACAATATTCGTGAGGCCTCGGATGATGTATCCATCCTCAGTGTGACCCGGGGTAAGCAGTGAGTAGCGGCAGAATTCTTGTAGCTCAGCAGGGCGGTGTTTATCTACTCAAGTTGACAGGTGATGTGCGGGTGACTCTCTGCGCCTCTGTGACTGACTATATCAACCAGATTTTCAGTGGGCCGCCCGCAACCGATGTCTACGTGGATTTGCTCGAAGCGGAGGGAATCGACAGCACCATGCTGGGGATGCTGGCCAAGCTGGCGGTGCACTGCATTGATGAACTCCATATCAAGGCCAGGATGCTGTGTGTCAACCGCAATATTTTGCGGGTTCTCGAATCCATGGAACTCGATGAGCTGTTTGAAATTCTGGGGCTGCCCACCTCACCCGATATGCCGGTTACGGATATCACCCCGGACAGTGAGCAGGAGCCCGAACTCGATACGCTGCGTCAGCAGGTACTCGAAGCCCACAAACTGCTGGTCAAACTCAATCCCAAGCTGATGGGTGACTTTGTTGCCCTTATCAACACTCTTGAAGGCGATTGCTAGGCTTCACTGGCCACGGGGGAGAGTGGCAGGAGATTAGCCTGCTTCCTTCACCTCGGACTCCGCAGCCCATGATTCCATCAGGCTGATTGCCTCTCGCAACAGATTGCTGTCTCCCTGCCGCGTTGGCGCATTTTCGCTCAGAAAGCGGCGGAATTTGCGCGCCCCGGGCTGGCCGTTGTAAAGCCCGAGGATATGGCGGGTCATATGGCCTAGACGTACACCCTTGTTGATTTCCTGCTCCGCAAAGGGAATAAACGCCTCAAGAATATCCTCCCGGGTTGTTGATCCAGCATCGGCACCGTAAAAGCGCCGGTCGATATCGGCCAGCAGCCAGGGGTTGTGATAGGCCTCGCGACCGATCATCACCCCATCCACATGGTCGAGCTGGGTCGCCATCTCATCAAGGGTGGTGATGCCGCCATTGATGATGATCTCCAGGGCGGGGAAATCCCTTTTCAGGCGATGAACCAGCGGATATTGCAGGGGCGGGATTTCCCGGTTTTGCTTGGGGCTCAAACCCTTGAGCCAGGCCTTGCGGGCGTGGATGATAAAGGTACGGCAACCCCGTTCACTGATGGTGCCGACAAAATCCCGCAGATAGTCGTAGGAGTCCATCTCGTCAACCCCGATCCGGTTCTTGACGGTCACGGGAATCGACGTGGCATCCGCCATGGCCGCCACCGCATCTGCCACCAGTTGGGGTGTTTTCATCAAACAGGCGCCAAAACTGCCCGTTTGTACCCGGTCGCTGGGGCAGCCGCAGTTGAGGTTCACCTCATCGTACCCGGCCTCGCCAGCCATACGGGCGCAGCTCGCCAGGGCATCCCGGTCACTGCCGCCCAGTTGCAGGGCAAGGGGATGCTCGGTAGCGTCGTAGGCCAGGAAGCGCTGGCTGTCGCCATGGAGCAGGGCGCCAGTGGTGACCATCTCCGTGTACAGCAACGTATGCTTGCTGATAAGACGGAGAAAAAACCGGCAAAAGCGGTCAGTGTAATCCATCATGGGCGCCACGCTGACGCGCCGGTCGACCTGGCTGGGGATTTGATAGGGGGCTGGTGCGTTCAAGATAATTCAGGAATTTGCATGAGTAACGGATTATAACCCGGAACAAAGTCTGAGATGAGTACCAGTATCCATCCGCTTATCCATCGTCAATTGAGTCAGGTAGAAGCGGTTCATTAACCGCTTGCTGGCGCCTATAATGGCGGCCCATTGTCCCCTTACGCCAAAATTCGGAATCGATCATGACCGTACGCACCCGTATTGCGCCGTCCCCCACGGGCGATCCCCATGTGGGCACAGCCTACATTGCCCTCTTTAACCTGTGTTTTGCCCGTCAGCACGGAGGCCAGTTTATCCTCCGCGTTGAAGATACCGACCAGGTGCGCAGTACTGCTGAGTCTGAACAGATGATTCTCGATTCCCTGCGCTGGCTGGGGCTGGACTGGGATGAAGGTCCGGATGTGGGCGGCCCCCATGGCCCCTACCGGCAGAGTGAGCGCTTGGCGATTTATCAGGATCATGCAGCGAAGCTGCTGGCGGACGGCCATGCCTTCTACTGCTTCGCCACCGCGCAGGAGCTGGATGACATGCGCCGCGAGCAGATGGCCAGGAGCGAAACCCCCAGATACGATGGCCGCGGTCTGCTCCTGACCCAGGAAGAGGTGCGCTCACGGCTGGAATCCGGCACCCCTCATGTGATTCGCATGAAAGTGCCGGAGCAGGGCGTCTGCATCATCAATGATCGCCTGCGGGGTGAGATCGAAATCCCCTGGCAACAGGTCGACATGCAGGTATTGTTGAAGGCGGATGGCATGCCCACCTATCACCTCGCCAATGTGGTGGACGATCATTTGATGGGCATTACCCATGTCATTCGTGGCGAGGAGTGGATTAACTCGGCGCCCAAGCACAAGCTGCTGTACCAGTATTTTGGCTGGGAAATGCCTGAAATGTGCCATATGCCGCTGCTGCGCAACCCCGACAAGAGCAAGCTCAGCAAACGCAAGAACCCCACCAGCATCAATTTTTACAAGGCCATGGGCTATATGCCCGAGGGGATGCTCAATTACCTGGGGCGCATGGGCTGGTCGATGCCGGACGAGGCGGAAAAATTCACCCTCGAGCAGATGATCGCCAATTTCAATCTCGACAATGTACATCTCGGTGGCCCGGTCTTTGACCGCGAAAAGCTCGACTGGCTCAACGGCTGCTGGATTCGCGAAAACCTCGATGCCGATCAGTTCGCCGACCGGGTCGCTGACTGGGCGCTTAATCGCGACAATCTCAAGCGCATCATCCCGCTTATCAAGGAGAGGGTGGAAAAATTCAGTGATATAGCACCACTGACCGGTTTTTTGTTTTCCGGCATGCCGGCGATCAGTGCCGAGAGTTTTGCTCACAACAAACTGGATGGCGAGACGGTGCAGAAGATCCTTCAGTTCAGCAGCTGGCGCCTGGATACCTTGCGCACCTGGGCGCGGGATGATCTGTATGCCGAGCTGAACCAGATTGCCGGGCAGATGGGCATCAAGCTCAAGGATTTTCTGGCGCCTCTGTTCGTGGCTGTGGCGGGGTCATCCTCGGCCCCGCCACTGTTTGATGCCATGGCGATTCTGGGTGCCGATATGGTCCGTGCCCGGGTGCGTCACGGCCTTGATATTGCCGGTGCCCCGTCAAAAAAACAGTTGAAAAATCTTGAGCGTGAGTACCAGCAAATCAGTGCGGAAAGATTGTCGAATCCGGCGGAAGAGGGTTGACAGTATAGGGCGTCGTGCTTAAACTGCGCGCCTCAACTTTGGGGCTATAGCTCAGCTGGGAGAGCGCAACACTGGCAGTGTTGAGGTCAGCGGTTCGATCCCGCTTAGCTCCACCAAAACGAAATCCCCCGCACGCCAGTGCGGGGGATTTTTTTTGTGCTTGCGACAGGACATCAGCTTTCTGCCTGAATAGCTCACTGTTCCGTCCAGACAATGAGCGTCTGTAACGGCCATTTGTTCACTCAAGCCGCTTTCAATCTTGCACTCACTTGCTCACCACCTGCCTGCATATCCAGCAACCTCGCTCCCTGTGCCATACCTGGTAACCCCCTGGTGAAGTACACCTGAATGAAATACTGCTAGGCTTATACTCAATAGCCAGTCATCGCAGTTGGGGGAAGTTGTGGATCATAGAGAGAAAGAGCACTTTTTCAGTCTCCTTGAGGGTGAATTCCATTCGCGGAATAAGGCTCAGGCTGGAGGGCAGGGAGAAGCCGGATCGCCAGCCGACCACTATGAAGAATTCCCCTTGCTGGACTTTGCCCGCAAAATCTTTGCCCTGACGCCAGTCGAGGAACTCACCGCTGAGCCGGTAGCAGATATTGCCGGATTGCTGGCTTCATTGCGGGATTTTATGCTCAAGCCGTCTGGTTCCGAGGCAAAAATACGCTGTTTCAATCCCAGCCAGGAAGAGGATGGCTGGGTGCATCGCCACACCCAGATTTTTGTGCTGCAACGGGATATGCCCTTTCTGGTGGATTCGATACGCATGATTCTGAACCGGAAAAAAATAGGCATTCACGCCGTCAACAGCACAGTGTTCAATGTTGTTCGTGATCGGGACGGCACCCTGGTCAGCATCAGTGATCGGGTAACAGATGACAGGGAAGCGTTGATCCTTGTACAGATTGAT
This sequence comes from Gammaproteobacteria bacterium BRH_c0, assembly GCA_000961645.1. Classification (GTDB taxonomy): domain Bacteria; phylum Pseudomonadota; class Gammaproteobacteria; order Pseudomonadales; family Porticoccaceae; genus NAT127. Next base: position 17,618 of record LADM01000133.1, read on the forward strand.
CGTTCATCCAGCGAGGACGAACGCGCCAGCCTGGTGAGGGAGATTGCCAGGTCTCTGGTTGCCGTGGAGGTCGTCACCGATGATCATCGGCCCATGCTTGCGGCGCTGAGCGGGGTGATTGCTGCAGCCAGGGAAAATTTCCCGGCACTGTCTGACGAATCTCTGAATGAATATATTGCGTTTCTTGAGTGGGTAAAGGACAACCATTTTACCTTTCTGGCATACAGCTATTACCAGGTCAGCGCTGGATCGGACCCGCAGATTTCACCTGTCAAAGACAGACAGTTGGGTCTGTTCCGTATTTCCGAACGGGAAATTGAACCACAGCGAATTTCCAGCCTTGCAGCGGGGTATCGCCTGTTTCATGAGGGTAATGAATTCTTGACGCTGGCAAGGTCATCGCTACGCTCAACTGTTCACCGCGATGCCTACTGTGACTATATTGTTATCAAGGATTACAACAGCGACGGCCTGGTGATAGGTGAACACCGGTTTTCGGGGCTCTATACCAATGCGCTGGCCTATTCCCAAAGTCCCTTTACCATTCCCTATATCCGCCAAAAGCTGGTCAGGGTTTTTGCCCTGTCGGGCCTGTCGCCATCGAGCCACGATGGCAAGGCTTTCAGGGCGGTTATGGAAACCCATCCCCGTGAAGAGCTGTTTCACGCCACCGAGCAGCAACTTTACGATACCTTGATCGCCATCTGGCAGATTCAGGAGCGTCGCCAGGTAAGGCTGTTTATCCGCCCCGATACTTTTGAAAAATTTATCAGTTGTATTCTGTATTTCCCTAAGGACACCTACCGCACTGAAATCCGCGAGAAAACCCAGGCAATCCTGATGGACAGGCTGGATGCCAGTGAAAGCCAGTTCACCACCTATTTCACGGAATCGCTGCTGGTGCGGACCTATTTTGTGTTGCGCATCAACTCGGATCGCTACAGCACAGTGGATCAGCGACAGCTTGAGCAGGAAATCAACACCTTCACCCACGATTGGCGCGACGACCTGAAAGCGGCTATTTTCCAGCATTGGGGAGAGGAGCAGGGCCAGGTGTTGGTTCGCAGTTACTATGAGGCGTTTCCCGTCAGCTACCGTGAGCATTTTTCGCCGCGCGAGGCTGTGCAGGATATCGGCCTGCTGCATGAGCTGGAAAATGAGCAGCAGATAGCCATGTGCACCTATCAGTCGCCGGGGGCAGAGCACAATGTTATTCGCTTCAAGATCTTTCACCCCAATACTGAACTGTTGCTTTCAGATATTGTGCCGATCCTGGAAAATCTCGGCTTTATCGTCAGGGGCGAACATCCCTACACCATTTCGCGTGCCGACCGGCCGCCGGTTTGGCTGCATGAATTCAGCCTGCAATTTACCCTCGATATCGCCATTGATGTGCCTGGCGTCAGACAAAATTTTCAGGAGGCATTTGCGGCTATTTGGCAGCGCAGGATCGACGATGATTCCTTTAACCGCCTGGTGGTAGGAGCGCGACTTGACTGGCGCTCGGTAGCGATTATCCGCCTCTATGCCCACTATATGAAACAGCTTGGCTTGCCCATCAGCCAGGGTTTTATTGCCCAGACATTTTCTGCAAACCTCGATATAACCCGCAACCTTGTCGCGCTGTTTAAAACCCGCTTTGACCCGAAAGTTGTCCAGCACGAAGCTGACAAGGGCGAGCGCAGTAAACGGCTGGAGAGCAAGATTGTCGAATCCCTGGATAAAATTGCCAACCTCAATGAGGATCAGGTATTGCGCAATTACCTGCAGCTGATTTGTGCCACAGTGCGCACCAATTTTTTTCAAAAGGACAGTGCTGGCCAGCCGAAGGATTATGTCTCTGTCAAACTACAGCCGCGCTCCGTGTTGCTGGTGCCAGAACCGAGACCGGAGTATGAAGTGTTCGTGTATTCCCCCCGGGTAGAAGGTGTGCACTTGCGGGCTGGAAAAATCGCTCGCGGCGGGATTCGGTGGTCCGATCGGGTTGAGGATTACCGCACTGAAATTCTGGGCCTGGTAAAAGCCCAGCAGGTAAAAAATGCGGTGATCGTGCCTACCGGCGCCAAGGGCGGATTTATCGCCAAAAAAATACCAGTGGCGGCCAATCGCGATCAGGTACAGGCCGAAGGCATCGAGTGCTACAAGATTTTTATGCAAGGCTTGCTGGATGTGACCGACAACATTGTGGGCGGCGACATAGTTCCCCCCGATGATGTGGTGCGGCACGATGCTGATGACGCCTATCTGGTGGTGGCTGCGGATAAGGGGACTGCCAGTTTTTCCGATATAGCCAACACAATTTCCGAGCGCAACCGCCACTGGTTGGGCGATGCGTTCGCCTCTGGTGGCAGCCATGGTTACGATCACAAGAAAATGGCGATCACTGCCCGTGGAGCCTGGGTGGCTGTGCAGCGTCATTTCCGTGAACTTGGGCTCAACACCCAGGAGGATGATTTCACGGTGGTGGGCATTGGCGATATGTCCGGTGATGTGTTTGGCAATGGCATGTTGCTGTCGCCACACATCAAGCTGGTGGCGGCCTTTAATCATCAGTCAATCTTTATTGACCCTGAGCCGGATGCCGCAGCCAGTTTTAACGAGCGTTCAAGACTGTTCAATCTGCCGCGCTCAAGTTGGGATGACTATAACCGGGCGCTGATTTCAAAGGGCGGCGGTATTTACTCGCGCGCGGCCAAGGCGATACCCCTTTCGGAGCAGGCGAGGGCACTTTTCGGCATTGAGCAACAGAGTCTGACGCCTGCCCAGCTGGTTAACTACCTGCTAAAGGCGCCTGTGGATCTGCTCTGGAATGGCGGCGTCGGAACCTATGTGAAAAGCCGCTTGCAGTCCCATGCTGATGTGGGTGACAAGGCCAATGACGAGGTGCGCATCAACGGTAGTGAATTGCGCTGCCGGGTGGTGGGCGAGGGCGGCAATCTCGGCATGACCCAATTGGGCCGGATCGAATATGCCCTCAATGGTGGCGCCTGCAACACTGATTTTATCGACAATATGGGTGGTGTTGCCTGTTCCGATATTGAGGTCAATATCAAGATCGTGCTGAACCAGCTGGTCGCTGATGAGGATCTTACAATCAAGCAACGCAATGCTTTTCTCGCTGACATGACGGATGAAGTCACTGAGTTGGTATTGCACCGCAGCTACCGGCAGACACAGGGCATTTCCCTCGCCAAATTGCGCTGTGATGCGAATTTGTCGGAATTCTGGCATTGCCTCAGCGATTGGTCAGAAGCCGGCATGCTAAACCGTGACCTTGAGCAGCTACCCCACGATGATGCGCTGCTGGAGCGGGAAAAGACCGGCAAGGGACTGGCGCGGCCTGAGCTGTCGATTCTGGTATCCCACAGCAAAATCATGTTCAAGGCGCAGTTGCTCAATTCAGACGCTCTCGATGATCCCTGGATAGCGAAAGCGTTGATGCAGGCATTCCCACCGGCCATGACCCAACGCTTTGCCGATAAGGTGGCGAGTCATCCTCTCAGCAAGGAGATCATCGCCAATTATCTGACCAATGAAATTGTTGATGTCATGGGCTTGAGTTTTACCCATCGCCTGATGAAGTCGACCGGGGCAGATGCGGGGCAACTGGTGCGAGCCTATATCATCATGCGCGATGCCCTGAAGCTTGATACGGTGTGGGCTGAAATTGAAGCGCTGGATTACCAGCTGGATGCGTCACAGCAGTTAAAACTGTTCGCCGGTTTGATGCGTCTTGGGCGTCGAACCACGCGCTGGATTATTCGCAACCGGCGCTCGTGCCAAAATACCGGTGCTGAAATTGCGCGCCTGGAACCGCTGTTGTCGGAAATGCTCAATGCGGGTATCGCCAATTACCAGGCGGCTGCGCCTGAAGAGGAATCGGATATTTCCCGCTGGTTGTCGATGGGGCTCAACCACTATGCGGCAATACTGATCGACTCCGCCAACGATCTGTTTTTTGCTTTTGGCATGGCGGATGTGTCTGTGCGCACCGGGGTCTCCCTTGATCTTGTCAGCGAGGCTTACAGGCAGCTGGAGGCGAAGCTGAATATCGACTGGTTCTCGACCCAGATTATCCAGTTGCCCACCGCTTCCCGTTGGGACGATTACGCCCGTGAATCCTTTATGGATGAGCTGGAAAGTCTGTACCGGGCAATGGCGGTGGCAATGCTGGAGAATATCGGTAGCGAGGAATCCATTGCCGAGCGAATCGATCAGTGGCAGGCACAACACAAGGCACCGTTTGAACGCTGGCAGGACATGGTGCGCGAATTAAACCTGTCGCCGCAGCGTAATTACGCCATGTTTTCCGTTGCATTGCGCGAGCTGAAGGACCTGGTGGAAACCATCGGCCAGCCAGTCAAGCTGGCTGAGGTATGCAGTCTGGGCTGAGGCGCAACGGTTTTTGCGTTCTATACCCTGCTGTGAGTTTATCAGCAGACACAAAAAAGCAGCCTTGTGGCTGCTTTTTTGTAATCAAAATATCAACGGCTATCAAGCCCGGGTTAATGCCTTATTTGGCAGGATATTCCCGCGCAGTATGACCGCGATAAAGCTGGCGTGGGCGCCCGATTCGATAGGGCTTGCTGAGCATTTCATTCCACTGGGAAATCCAGCCAACAGTGCGACCGGTGGCGAAAATAACCGTGAACATTTCGCTGGGAATGCCGATCGCTTTCATGATGATGCCGGAATAGAAATCCACGTTGGGATAGAGTTTTTTCTCAACAAAGTACTCGTCTTCCAGGGCGATTTCTTCAAGACGCTTGGCGATTTTAAGCAGTGGATCGTTTTCGAGGCCAAGCACGCCGAGCACTTCATCGCAGGTTTGTTTCATGACCTTGGCGCGCGGATCAAAGTTCTTGTAGACGCGGTGTCCAAAGCCCATCAGGCGGAAGGGGTCATCCTTGTCCTTGGCGCGCTTGACGAATTCGTCGATGCGCTTCACATCGCCAATTTCCTTCAGCATCTCCAGTACGGCCTGGTTGGCGCCGCCATGGGCTGGGCCCCACAGGGCAGCAATGCCAGCGGAAATACAGGAGAAGGGGTTGGCGCCGGAGGAGCCTGCGAGTCTGACGGTGGAGGTCGAGGCGTTCTGCTCGTGATCGGCATGAAGCAGGAAAATCAGGTCCATGGCCTTGGCCAATACCGGATTGATGGGCTTGTTCCTGTCGCAGGGCGTGCCGAACATCATGTGCAGGAAGTTTTCGGAATAGCTCAGGGAGTTGTCCGGATACATGTAGGGCTGTCCGACAAAATGCTTGTGGCACATGGCGGCCAGGGTGGGCATTTTGGCAATCAGACGGTGGGCGGTGATCATGCGGTGCTGGGGGTCATTGATGTCCATGGAGTCGTGGTAGAACGACGACAGGGCGCCAACAACACCGCACAGCATGGCCATGGGGTGAGCGTCGTAGCGGAAGCCATGGAAGAAGCTCTCGATGGAGCGGTTGACCATGGTGTGCATGCGAATAATTTCTTCGAATTCGGCTTTTTCTCCGGCATTGGGCAGCTCGCCGTTGAGCAGCAGATAGCAGGTTTCAAGGTAATCAGAATGCTCTGCCAGTTGCTCAATAGGGTAGCCGCGATGCAGCAGGATGCCCTTGGCGCCATCGATATAGGTGATATCACTTTCGGAGGCAGCAGTGGTGCCGTAGCCGGGGTCATAGGTGAAATAGTTTTTTGCCAGCAGCGGTGAAACATCGATGACGTCCTGCCCCAGCGTACTCTCGAGGATGTTGAGTTCAAGCGGGGTGTCGTCCCCGTCAATCGTGAGGTAGGCTTTTCTGTTGCTCATGGAGATCTCCAACATGTCCGGCAGGTAAGGAAGCCGAAACGGCTCCCGATTAGAAGTGAGGCGTCAAACTATAGCCAGAATAATGTCATTGTCAATTTGGCTCGGCAAAAGAGGTTTTTTTCCTGTCGGGAGGTTGATAGCGTGCAGTTTGTTCTATAATCACCCCCCGTCGAAAGATTAGACACCTTTTCCAGTTTGCCTTTGTTTGCCCCCCCCGGGTTAATGATGACCCGGAGGCAAAAATAACCACCCCGCAATGATGCGCAGATACCCACCCGAATTGTAATTAAGGGGCAAGGCCCCTATAATTCTGGCCGTTTTCGAGAGAGGGAAGACCGGTTGCCAATGACCGGTCATTTTGTTGTTTTAACCGCACTCCATGTCCCGTTCGGGCGAAGAGGACAATCAACTGTGACCACCAAAAGACCTGTTAATCTGGATATAGGAACGATCAAGCTTCCTATTACCGCTATCGTTTCCATCTTGCACCGGGTATCAGGCGTCGTCCTGTTCGGTGTTGTCGCTATCCTGCTGTGGATGCTGGATATCAGTCTCTCCGGGCCAGAAGGTTTTGACAGCATCCGTGATTGTCTGACCAGCCCTGTCGCCAAGGTAATCCTGTGGGCGTCTCTGGCAGCCCTGGCCTACCATCTGGTGGCCGGCATTCGCCACCTCATTATGGACATGGGGATTGGTGAATCCCTTGAAGGCGGTCGCCTGGGAGCCAAGCTGGCGCTGGTTGGTGCAGTTATTCTGATTATTCTTGCGGGGGTGTGGGTATGGTAACCAATGTTACGAGTTTTGGTCGTAGCGGCCTTTCCGATTGGCTGGTGCAGCGTGTCAGCGCCGTTGTGCTTGCCGCCTACACTATATTCATTGTCGTCTACCTGCTGTGCAATAGCGATTTGACCCACGCCCAATGGCTGGCGCTCAATCAGCACATTGCCATGAAAATGTTCAGCCTCGCTGCCGTCTTGTCCGTTGCCGCCCACGCCTGGATAGGCCTGTGGTCAGTGCTGACCGATTATGTGACAGTGCGCCTGATGGGGCCAAAGGCCACACCGCTGCGCATTGTGCTTCAGCTGGGCATGATTACAGTCACCCTGGCCTATGTGGTCTGGGCAATCGATATTCTTTGGGGAATCTGAATCCATGGCTAACGTTAGAACCATTTCATTCGACGGTGTTATCGTGGGTGGCGGTGGCGCCGGTATGCGTGCAGCCATTCAGCTGGCCCAGTCAGGCTACAAGACTGCGGTGATATCCAAGGTTTTTCCTACTCGCTCACACACTGTATCCGCCCAGGGCGGCATCACCTGCGCCATCGCCAGCGATGATCCGCAGGATCAGTGGCAGTGGCATATGTATGACACCGTCAAGGGCTCCGACTACATCGGCGACCAGGATGCCATTGAATATATGTGCTCGGTAGGGCCTGAAGCCGTCTTCGAGCTGGAGCATATGGGCCTGCCCTTTTCCCGCACTGAAGAAGGCCGTATCTACCAGCGCCCCTTCGGCGGCCAGTCGAAAAACTTTGGTGAAGGCGGTCAGGCTGCCCGCACCTGTGCCGCAGCCGACCGCACCGGTCACGCCCTGCTGCACACCCTCTATCAGACCAACCTGAAGAACAACACCGTCTTCCTCAATGAATGGTTCGCCGTTGATATCGTCAAGAACCAGGACGGTGTGGTGGTGGGTGTGATCGCCATCAATATTGAAACGGGCGAAACCGTTTATGTGAAGTCCAAGGCGACTGTGTTCGCCACTGGCGGGGCAGGGCGCATCTACGCCTCCACCACCAATGCCCACATCAACACCGGCGACGGTGTTGGCATGGCCCTGCGGGCCGGTTTCCCGGTGCAGGACATTGAAATGTGGCAGTTCCACCCCACCGGTATTGCCGGTGCCGGCACCCTGGTGACTGAAGGCTGTCGCGGTGAAGGTGGTTACCTGGTCAACAAGGATGGTGAGCGCTTTATGGAGCGTTATGCCCCCAACGCCAAGGATCTGGCGGGCCGCGATGTGGTGGCTCGCTCCATGGTGCTGGAAATCCTCGAAGGTCGCGGCTGCGGTCCCAACGGTGACTATGTCCATCTCAAGCTGGATCACCTGGGTGAAGAAGTGCTGCACAGCCGTCTGCCTGGTATCTGTGAACTCTCTATTACCTTTGCCCATGCCGACCCGGTCAAGGAACCCATTCCGGTGGTTCCCACCTGCCACTATATGATGGGCGGTATACCCACCAACGTGAATGGCCAGGCGCTGACAATCGACGCCAACGGCAATGAGCAGGTCATCCCCGGCCTCTATGCCTGTGGCGAAGTGGCCTGTGTGTCGGTGCACGGCGCCAACCGCCTGGGTGGCAACTCGCTGCTGGATCTGGTGGTGTTTGGCCGCGCTTCCGGTCTCTTTATCGAAAAAGCCCTGCGCGAAGGTATCGAGTACCGCGATGCCAGCGAGGGCGATATTGACGCCGCCATGGCGCGCCTCAACAAGATCAACGGTTCCAGTTCCGGCGAAGAGGCCTCCGTGCTGCGCAAGGAGCTGCAAACCATCATGCAGAACTACTTCGGCGTATTCCGTCGCGGCGACTACATGCAGGAAGGCATCAAGAAGCTGGCCGAACTGCGTCCCCGCATTGAAGGCGTCTACCTGCAGGACAAGAGCAGTGTCTTCAACACTGCCCGCATTGAAGCGCTCGAGCTGCAAAACCTGCTGGAGGTGGCTGAAGCTACTGCCATTGCGGCCGAAACCCGCACCGAGAGCCGCGGCGCCCACGCCCGTGAGGACTACACCGAGCGCGATGATGTCAACTGGCTGTGTCACTCCATGTACTTCCCGTCGGACAAGTCCATTGGCAAGCGCAAGGTCAATTTTGAGCCCGTAACCCGCCCGGCTTTCGAACCGAAAGCCCGCACCTACTGATTGTCAGGGGAACATTTCCTATGTTGAAAGTAAGTGTTTATCGATACAACCCTGATGTGGATGCCACCCCACGTATGCAGGACTACGACATTGACACCGGCGGCAAGGACCTGATGGTTCTGGATGTGCTGGAGCTGCTCAAGGCCAAGGATACGACCCTGGCCTATCGTCGCTCCTGCCGCGAAGGTGTGTGCGGTTCCGACGGCATGAATATCGCTGGCAAGAACGGCCTGGCCTGTATCACGCCGCTGTCTGCCTGTGTGAAGAACAACCGCCTGGTGCTGCGCCCGCTGCCGGGTCTTCCCGTGGTGCGCGATCTGGTGGTTGATATGGGCCAGTTCTACGCCCAGTACGAAAAAATCCAGCCCTATCTGCTGAACAATACCCCCGCACCTGCCATTGAACGCCTGCAAACGCCTGAAGAGCGCGAGAAGCTCGACGGCCTGTATGAATGTATCCTGTGTGCTTGCTGTTCAACCAGTTGCCCGTCGTTCTGGTGGAACCCGGACAAGTTTATCGGCCCGGCTGGCTTGCTCCAGGCCTATCGCTTCCTGGCCGACAGTCGTGATACCGCGACCGATGAGCGCCTCGCCAAACTGGATGATCCATTCAGCGTCTTCCGCTGCCATGGTATCCAGAATTGTGTGGCGGTGTGCCCCAAGGGTCTCAACCCAACCCGCGCTATTGGCCATATTCGCAACATGCTGCTGAGAAGTGGTACCTGATGGCATCTGTCTGACTTTCTTGTTCGTTAAGATTGTCATCAAGTGCGTTTAACACATTGAAAAATATTGGGAAGTAACGATGCAAGACGGCATCATGGAGCATTTTTACCGGACTTCGCTTTTCTCTGGTTCCAATGCCGGGTATATCGAAGATCTTTATGAGATCTATCTGCATGATGCCAATGCAGTCTCGGAACAGTGGCGTACCTTCTTTGACGCCCTGCCCAGGGTTAACGGGGTTGCCACTGATGTCTCCCATGAGACGATCCGCAATCATTTCGAACTTCTCGGGCGCCGTCGCGCGCGACCTATCCCGGCGCCCGGCTCCGGTGGTATTAACATCGAGCATGAGCGCAAGCAGGTCAAGGTACTTCAGCTGATCAGCGCTTACCGGGGCCGCGGTCACAAGCGCGCCAAGCTTGATCCTCTCGGTATCATGGTGCGCGATGCGGTGCCCGATTTGAGTCTCCAGTTCCACGGTCTTACCGATGCGGACCTCGATACCACCTTCCAGGCCAGCACCCTCTATATCGGCAAGGAAGAGGCCACCCTGCAGGAAATCATTGATGCACTGGAGTCCACCTACTGTAGTCATGTGGGTGCAGAGTTCATGCACATCACCTCCTTTGACGAGATCCAGTGGTTGCAGCAGCGGGTCGAGAGTGTGCGCTCGCGCCCTTCCTACAGTGATCGCGAGCGAATCGAAGTGTTGCAGCGGCTCACTGCGGCGGAAGGGCTGGAAAAACACCTGGATTCAAAATTTCCCGGCACCAAGCGTTTCGGCCTTGAGGGCGGCGAAAGCCTGATCCCCATGCTCGACGGTCTGATCGACCGTGCCGGTACTTACGGCGCCAAGGAAGTGGTGCTGGGGATGGCCCACCGCGGTCGCCTCAATGTGCTGATCAATATCATGGGCAAAAACCCGGCGGAGTTGTTTGACGAGTTTGCCGGCAAGCGCCTGATCAATACCTCCGGTGATGTCAAATACCACCAGGGGTTTTCCTCCAACCGTTTGACGCCGGGCGGCGAACTCCACCTGGCGCTGGGCTTCAACCCGTCTCACCTGGAGATTGTCTCGCCAGTGGTGATCGGCTCGGCACGCGCTCGCCAGGACCGTCGCGATGATGTACAGCACGAGCAGGTTGTCCCGATTATCATCCACGGCGACGCGGCATTTGCCGGTCAGGGTGTGGTGATGGAAACCTTCCAGCTGTCCCAGACCCGCGCCTACAAAACCGGTGGCACCGTCCATATTGTGCTCAATAACCAGGTGGGCTTTACCACCAGCCGCCAGGAAGATTCGCGCTCGACGGAATACTGTACCGATGTGGCAAAAATGGTCCAGGCGCCGATTTTCCACGTCAATGGCGATGATCCCGATGCGGTGATGTTTGTTACCCTGCTGGCCATGGATTACCGCTACCAGTTCAAAAAGGATGTGGTGATCGATCTCGTCTGCTACCGGCGACGCGGTCACAATGAAACCGATGAGCCTTCCACTACCCAGCCGGTGATGTACCAGCGCATCCGCCAGCACAAGTCCACCCGTACCTTGTACGCCGAAAAACTGATTGCCGAGCAGGTCATCAGCGTCGATGAATCCAATGCTTTCCTCGACAGTTATCGCGACAGCCTGGATCGCGGTGAATATGTGGTCAATAAGCGGGTGTCCGAGCCGGACAACCAGCTGTTTGTCGACTGGACGCCGTATCTCGGTCACGACTGGAATATTCCGGCAGACACCACTTACGATCTGCACAAGCTCCAGGAAGTCGGCTACAAAATCGCCAGGATTCCCGACGGCCTGGTGCCCCAGAAGCAGGTCGAAAAGATCTACGAAGACCGCCGTAAAATGGCAGCTGGTGCGCTTCCGCTAAACTGGGGGATGGCGGAACTGCTGGCATACGGCACCTTGCTGGAGGAGGGTTACCCGATCCGCATGACCGGCCAGGACAGCGGACGTGGCACCTTTTCCCACCGCCATGCGGTGCTCCACAACCAGAAAGACGGCACAGACTTCACCCCTCTTCAGCATCTGTACGAAGGGCAGCCAGAGTTCGATCTCTATGACTCCCTGCTGTCAGAGGAGGCAGTGCTCGCCTTTGAATACGGCTATGCCACCACTGCACCCCAGGGGCTGGTTATCTGGGAAGCGCAATTCGGGGATTTTGCCAACGGCGCCCAGGTGGTGATCGACCAGTTTATTACCAGTGGTGAGCACAAGTGGGGTCGGCTCTGCGGCCTGACCATGATGCTGCCCCATGGCTATGAAGGGCAGGGGCCTGAGCACTCGTCAGCACGGCTCGAGCGCTTCTTGCAGTTGTGTGCCGAGCACAATATCCAGGTGTGTATCCCCACCACCCCGGCACAGATGTTTCACATGATGCGCCGCCAGGCGATTCGTCCCATGCGCAGGCCCCTGGTCATCATGAGTCCCAAGTGGATTTTGCGTCACAAGCTGGCCACCTCGACCATTGAAGAGCTGGCCCAGGGCAGCTTCCAGACCGTGCTGGCCGATACCGAAATGGAGCCGAATAAAGTCAAGCGGGTGATCCTCTGTACAGGTAAGGTTTACTATCACCTCTACGAAGAACGCCAGGCTAGGGAAATAGACAATATCGCGATTATCCGTATCGAACAGCTTTACCCCTTCGACGATGCCGGTCTTGTCCAGGCGCTGGCACCCTACAAGAAGCTCAAGGATGTGCTGTGGTGTCAGGAAGAACCCATCAATCAGGGCGTGTGGTACAGCAGCCAGCACCATATGCGCAAGGCTCTGGCTGCGCATGATTCCCGACTGATGCTTTCCTATGTGGGCCGCGAAGCTTCTGCTGCCCCGGCAGGCGGGTATATGTCGGTGCATATTGAAGAACAAAACAGATTTATCGACGAAGCGCTAACGTTAGCCAAATAGAAACAGGAATGACTGATGACCATCGAAATCAAAGCGCCCTCTTTCCCGGAATCAGTTCAGGAAGGATCCATTGCCACCTGGCATAAAAAGCCTGGTGAGGCCGTTTCCCGGGATGAACTGCTGGTGGATATCGAGACTGATAAAGTGGTTCTCGAAGTTGTCGCCCCCTCTGACGGCACCTTGAGCAGCGTTCTCAAAAATGAGGGCGACACCGTTCTCAGCAACGAGGTCATTGCCATTTTGGAAGCCCGCAAGGTAGAAGCAGCGGCTTCCCCTTCGACTCCTGCTGAGCCAGAAGCGGCCAGTGATGCGCCCGAATCAGAAGCTATCGCCAGTCCGGCAGCCCGTAAAATGGCTGCCGAGAAAGGTATTGCCCTTGAATCAGTGCAGGGTACCGGGCGGGATGGCCGCATTACCCGCGAGGATGTCGCGTCCCATGAATCCCCCGCGTCGCCAGCCGCGCCCGGCAAGTCGGCTTCCCAGCCTGCCGCCGCTCCTGCTGCGGAGCCCGCGTTCCAGGCGTTGAGTTCAGCTTCCGGCGATCGCGTTGAAAAACGGGTTCCCATGACCCGCATGCGGGTGCGAATTGCCGAGCGCCTCAATCAGGTTATCCAGAATACCGCCATGCTCACCACCTTCAACGAAGTGGACATGCACCGGGTAATGGGGCTGCGCAGTGAATTCAAGGACCAGTTTGCCAAAATGCATGGCGGAACCCGCCTGGGCTTTATGGGATTTTTCGTCAAGGCAGCCGTTGAGGCACTCAAGCGTTTCCCTGCGGTGAACGCCTCCATTGATGGCAAGGATATTGTCTATCACGGCTACCAGGATATTGGTGTTGCTGTGTCGACCGAGAAGGGGTTGGTGGTGCCGGTATTGCGCAATGCCGATCAGATGGGTATTGCTGCCATTGAGTCTGGTATTGTCGAGTTCGGCGCCAAGGCCAAAGAGGGTAAGCTGACCATTGAGGATATGACCGGTGGCACCTTCACCATCACCAATGGCGGTGTGTTCGGTTCGCTCCTGTCCACGCCCATCCTCAATCCGCCGCAAACCGCTATCCTGGGTATGCACAAGATTCAGGAGCGACCCATCGCCGAGAACGGCCAGGTAGTGATTCGCCCCATGATGTATCTGGCGCTGTCCTATGACCACCGCTTGATCGATGGCAAGGAAGCAGTTCAGTTCCTCGTTGCCATCAAGGAAATGGTCGAGAATCCAGCCAAGATTTTGCTTGAGATATAAATCTTAAGCTGTTGAAAAGGATAAAGTAGATGTCTGATAAATTCGATGTGATTGTGATTGGTGCCGGTCCTGCAGGCTACGTGTGCGCCATCCGTGCGGCGCAGCTGGGGCTGAAGACCGCCTGTATCGAGAAAATGCAGAACAGCGAAGGCAAGGGCGTCAATGGTGGCACCTGCCTCAATGTCGGCTGCATCCCCTCCAAGGCCCTGCTGGACAGTTCCTACAAATACCATGAGGTCAGCAAGGGCCTCGAAAAGCACGGTATTTCCGTCAAGGGCGTGGGGCTCGATGTGCCGGCGATGATCGATCGCAAGGGCGCTATCGTCAAACAGCTCACCACCGGTATTGCCGGCCTGTTCAAGGCCAATGGTGTCACCTCCCTGTTTGGTACCGGTAAATTGCTGGCCGAACGCAAGGTGGAATACACCAGCAGCGATGGTGAAGTGACTATCCTTGAAGCCGACAACGTGGTGATTGCCAGCGGCTCCAGCCCCATCGATATTCCTGTCGCACCGGTTGACGGTGAGGTGATCATCAATTCCACTGGCGCCCTGGAGCTGCAATCCGTGCCAGCACGGCTGGGTGTGATTGGCGCTGGCGTGATTGGTCTTGAGCTGGGCAGTGTCTGGAACCGTCTCGGTTCAGAAGTGGTACTGCTCGAAGCTATGGAAGATTTCCTGTCCATCATGGATCAGCAGATCGCCAAGGAGACACAAAAGATTCTCAAGAAGCAGGGGCTTGATATCCGCCTCGGTTGCCGCGTTACCGGCAGTGAAATCAAGGGTCGTGGCAAAAGCAAAAAGGTCGAGGTTACCTTCCAGACGGCTGATGGACAGGAAGCCAAGGAGACTTTTGACAAGCTGATTGTCTGCGTCGGTCGTCGCCCCTATACAGAGAATCTGCTGGCGCCGGATTGCGGGGTTGCCCTCGATGAGCGCGGCTCCATTTATGTCAACGAACGCTGCTCAACCAATGCTCCGGGAATCTGGGCTGTTGGCGATGTGGTGCGCGGCCCGATGCTGGCCCACAAGGGCTCGGAAGAGGGTGTGATGGTGGCAGAGCGTATCGCCGGTCACAAAACCCAGATCAATTACGACATTATTCCCAATGTGATTTATATCCACCCTGAAGTCGCCTCTGTGGGCCGCAACGAAGAGCAGCTCAAGCAATCGGGTGAACCCTACAAAGTGGGTATCTTTCCTTTCGTTGCCTCAGGTCGTGCACTGGCGGCGGACGAAAGCGAAGGCATGGTCAAAATCCTGGCCCATGCCGATACGGATCGTGTTCTGGGGTGCCACATTGTGGGACCATCAGCCGCGGACCTGGTCCAGCAGGTAGCCATCGCCATGGAGTTTGGCTCCACCGCCGAGGATCTGGCGCTGATGGTCTTCGGGCATCCAACCCTGTCCGAAGCTGTCCACGAGGCCGCCCTGGCGGTCAACGGGCATGCCATTCATATCCCGAACAAGCGAAAGCGCTAACGGGAATTTCTTTAACAACAGTCAGTTATAGGTTTGATCTATGAATTTACATGAATATCAGGGCAAGCAGCTGTTTGCTGAGTATGGCCTGCCGGTATCCAAAGGCTATGCCTGCGAAACTGCTGAAGAAGCTGTTATCGCAGCAGACAAGATCGGTGGTACTGAGTGGGTTATCAAGGCTCAGGTGCATGCCGGTGGTCGTGGCAAGGCGGGTGGTGTGAAGCTGGTCAAAACCAAGGACGAAATCCGCGATTTCGCCCACAAGTGGCTCGGTCAGCGCCTGGTGACTTACCAGACAGATGCCAGCGGTCAGCCCGTCAACAAGATTCTGGTTGAATCCTGCACTGATATTGCCAGGGAGTTGTACCTGGGTGCGGTGGTGGATCGTTCCAGCCAGCGCA
Organism: Gammaproteobacteria bacterium BRH_c0; assembly: GCA_000961645.1. GTDB lineage: Bacteria > Pseudomonadota > Gammaproteobacteria > Pseudomonadales > Porticoccaceae > NAT127. The sequence goes on from LADM01000133.1 coordinate 33,106, forward strand.
TTGTGTTCATGGCATCCACCGAAGGCGGCGTGGAGATTGAAAAGGTTGCCCACGAAACCCCTGAGAAAATCCTCAAGGCTATCGTCGACCCGCTGGTTGGCCCGATGCCATACCAGGGCCGCGAGCTGGCCTTCCAGCTTGGCCTCGAAGGCCCGCAAATCAAGCAGTTCGTCGATATTTTTGTCGGTCTGGGTAACCTCTTCAAGGACTACGACCTGGCCCTGCTGGAAGTCAATCCGCTGGTCATCAAGGCCGATGGCAACCTGCATTGCCTGGATGCCAAGATCAACATCGATGCCAACGCCATGTACCGTCAGCCCAAGCTGCAGGAAATGCATGATCCGTCCCAGGATGACCCCCGCGAAGCGCACGCAGCGCGCTGGGAACTGAACTACGTTGCCCTCGAAGGCAATATCGGTTGCATGGTCAACGGTGCCGGTCTTGCCATGGGCACTATGGATATCGTCAACCTGCACGGCGGCAAGCCTGCCAACTTCCTCGATGTGGGCGGCGGCGCCACCAAGGAGCGGGTTACCGAAGCGTTCAAGATCATTCTCTCCGACAGCAACGTCAAGGCGGTTCTGGTCAACATTTTCGGCGGTATCGTGCGCTGCGACATGATCGCGGAAGGCATTATCGGTGCCGTCAAGGAAGTGGGCGTGAAAGTGCCGGTCGTTGTGCGCCTTGAAGGCAACAACGCCGATCTGGGCAGAAAAGTGCTGGCTGACTCCGGCCTCAACATTATCGCCGCCACCAGTCTGACCGATGCTGCACAGCAAGTCGTCAAAGCAGCGGGCTAAGCCGAAGGAATTTTTGAAATGAGCATATTGATCGACAAAAACACCAAAGTGATTTGCCAGGGTTTTACCGGCAAGCAAGGCACCTTTCACTCTGAACAGGCTATCGACTACGGCACCCAGATGGTTGGCGGCGTAGCGCCTGGCAAGGGCGGCACCACGCACCTGGGCCTGCCTGTGTTCAACACCGTAAAGGATGCAGTTGCAGCCACTGGCGCCGATGCTTCCGTGATCTACGTGCCTGCACCGGGCTGTAAGGATGCCATCCTGGAAGCCGCTGAAGCGGGCATCAAGCTGATTGTGTGTATTACCGAAGGCGTTCCGGCCCTCGACATGCTCGACGTCAAGGTTCGCATCGACGAACTGGGCGTGCGCATGATCGGCCCCAACTGCCCCGGTGTGATCACCCCCGGCGAGTGCAAAATCGGCATCATGCCCGGCCACATTCACCTGCCCGGCAAGGTGGGTATCGTGTCCCGTTCCGGCACCCTGACCTATGAAGCGGTCAAGCAGACCACTGATGCCGGTTTCGGACAGTCCTCCTGCATCGGTATCGGTGGTGATCCCATCCCCGGCTCCAACTTCATCGATATCCTGAAGTTGTTCCAGGAAGATCCCAAGACTGAAGCCATTGTGATGATCGGCGAGATTGGCGGCAGCGCTGAAGACGAAGCCGCTGAGTACATCAAGGCTCACGTCACCAAGCCTGTGGTGTCCTACATTGCCGGTGTTACCGCACCTGCCGGCAAGCGCATGGGTCACGCTGGCGCCATCATTTCCGGCGGCAAGGGCACGGCTGATGAGAAGTTCGCTGCCCTGGAAGCAGCCGGTGTCAAAACTGTGCGCAGCCTGGCGGATATCGGCGAGGCACTGAAGGAAGTTACGGGCTGGTAATTGCGCCGCTGGTGAGTAACAGAGAAGGCAGCTTTCGGGCTGCCTTTTTTATTGGTCTGAAGTCGGAAGTCTGAAGCAAAAGCAAAAAGCCAGAGTGGTCAGAGCTATCCAAGCGCTTCTGTCTTCTTGGCGTCCGACTCCCGACTTCAGACTTCAGGCGCCCCCCAAAGTCACAGCCCTTGAAATTCCCCCGCGCAACCCCATTTATGACCCACTAACCGGCAATTCCGCAAGGAGGAAAATAAATGACTGCAGCAGCAAAACCGGAAACCCTGGGGTTCCAGACCGAAGCCCGCCAGATTCTCCACCTGATGATCCATTCGATCTACAGCAACAAGGAGATATTCCTGCGTGAGCTTATCTCCAACGCCTCGGACGCCTGCGACAAGCTGCGTTTTGAAGCCCTGAATGCCCCTGAGCTGCACGAGAACGACAGCAACCCGGGTATTCGCATCAGCATTGATGAAGACGCGGGAACCATTACCCTGGCCGACAACGGCATCGGTATGTCCCGCGACGAGGTGATCGACAATCTCGGTACCATTGCCCGCTCCGGCACAGCAAAATTCCTCGAAAACCTCAGCGGCGACCAGAAAAAGGATGCCCAGCTGATCGGCCAGTTTGGTGTCGGTTTTTATTCCTCCTTTATCGTTGCCGACCGGGTGGTGGTGGAAACCCGTCGCGCCGGACTTGCCCCCGATCAGGCGGTGCGCTGGAGTTGTGCCGGTGAGGCGGAATACCAGCTGGAAGCCATCAGCAAGGGGGAGCGCGGCACCACCATCACCCTCCATCTCAAGGAGGAAGAAAAGGAGTTCGCCAATGCCTGGCGCCTGCGCACCATCATCAAGAAATATTCCGATCACATCATGATCCCCATTTCCATGGTCAAGCCAGCCCCCGCCAAGGCGGAGGAAGGCGCTGAGCAGGAAGTGGAATGGGAGGTGGTGAACAAGGCCTCGGCACTGTGGACCCGCCCCCGCAGCGATATCAGCGACGAGGATTACAAGGCCTTTTACCAGCATGTGTCCCACGATTTCCGCGACCCGCTGGTGTGGAGCCACAACCGGGTGGAGGGCAAGTACGACTACACCAGTCTGCTCTATATTCCCTCCGAGCCGCCCTTTGATCTCTACCAGCGCGATACCCCGCGTGGCGTCAAACTCTATGTGCAGCGCACTTTTATCATGGATGATGCGGAGCAGTTTTTGCCGCTCTACCTGCGCTTTGTCAAAGGGGTTATCGACTCCAGCGATCTGCCGCTGAACGTATCCCGTGAACTACTGCAGAACAGCCCGGCGGTCAGTTCCATTCGCAGCGCCCTGACCAAGCGGGTTCTGGATATGCTGGAAAAAATGGCCACTGACAATCCCGAAGATTACAAAACATTCTGGGCGGCATTTGGTTCGGTGCTGAAAGAAGGCATGGCAGAAGATTTCGCCAACCGGGAAAAAATTGCCGAACTGTTGCGCTTCACAAGTACAGCCGCCGACAAGGATCAGAAGATCTCCCTGGCGGATTACGTCGCCCGTATCAAGCCCTCCCAGGACAAGATTCACTATCTGATTGCCGACAGCTACGAAGCCGCCATCAATAGTCCCTACCTGGAAATTTTCCGCAAGCACGGTATCGAAGTGTTGTTGCTGACGGATCGCATCGACGAGTGGCTGATGAGCCATCTGACCGAATTCCAGGGTGTGCAACTGCGCAATATTGCCAAGGGTGAGCTGGACCTGGGTGAGCTTGAGGACGACAAGTCCGACGGAAAATCTGACGACCCGGAGCAGGATAAAGCCGATACCAGCGAGCTGACAGAAAAAATTGCCGGCATCCTGGGCGACAAGGTGGAAGGAGTCAGGATTTCCCGCCGTCTGACGGACTCACCAGCCTGCCTGGTGGTCGGCGAACATGAACTGGGCGTGCAGATGCGGCGTATTCTGGAGGCGGCAGGTCAGCCGGTTCCCGATAGCAAACCGGTGCTGGAGATCAATCCGGACCACCCCTTGTTGAGCAAATTCAGTGATGGTGGCGACTCTGCCATTGAGGATCTGGCCTGGGTTGTCTACCGCCAGGCGCTGATTCTGTCTGGGGATGACCTCGATAATCCGGGCGAGTTTATCCGCCAGCTCAATCGCCTGCTGATTGCCTGATGGCTGCAAGCGGAGCTTCTGCAAGCACTTTTGCAGGATGAATAAAAAGTGGCAGGGCAGGGGATTGGCACTAGCCGGTCCCTTGCCCCTATAATCGCCGCACCCTTAATCCTTTGGCAAAAGCTGTACCTTATGAGTAAAACCACCAAAATCACGGTGCTGGGCGGCGGCAGCTTTGGCACTGCCATTGCCAATATGATTGCCCACAATGGCTACCCGGTGACCCTCTGGATGCGCGACAGTGACAATGCCGAGCAGTGTCGCACCAGCCGCGAAAACAGCCGTTATCTGCCTGGCTATCACCTTGAGCAATCCCTCAATATCAGCAGCGATATGGCTGAAGCCCTGGCGGGAGCTGAGGTGGTTTTTTTCTCCATTCCGAGTAAATCCTTCCGCGCAGTGGCCAGGGCTGCAGCTTCGTTTCTGGCGCCGGGAACCATCGCCATCAGCACCGCCAAGGGTATCGAGGAAGACGGCTTCAAGCTGATGAGCCAGGTGCTGGAAGAAGAGCTGGAATCGCCCCGGGTGGGCGTGATCAGCGGCCCCAACCTGGCGCGGGAGATTGCCCAGAAGCAGATTACCGCGACAGTGATAGCCAGTGCCGACAACTTGCTGTGCCATCGGGTGCAGGTGTTGCTGGCCACCAGCTACTTCCGCGTCTACGCCAACCACGATCGCTTCGGCGTTGAGTTGGCCGGGGCGCTGAAGAATATCTATGCTATTGAGGCGGGTATTGCTTCTGCCCTCGGGGTAGGCCAGAACACCCTCAGTGTGTTGATTACCCGCAGCCTGGCGGAAATGACCCGTTTTGCTGCGCGCCTTGGTGCCAATCCCATGACCTTCCTCGGCCTCAGTGGCGTCGGGGATCTGTTTGTGACCTGTACTTCGCCCCTGAGCCGCAATTTCCGCGTCGGCGAAGCTATCGGCAGGGGCATGAGCATCGATGAAGCAGTTGCCGATGTGGGGCAGGTGGCGGAAGGTGTCAAGACTACCCGTATCGTCAAGCTCAAGGCCGATGAGTTGGATGTCTACATGCCGCTGGCGTCGGCCCTGGACGACATCCTGTTTCACGGTAAATCCCTGCACACCGTATTGCGCGATATGATGTTGTCGGAGCAAAGTGAAGACGTTGAATTCAGAGTGAGGAATGACAGCAATGAGCAATAACAGTACGGCCCGGTTTGGTGATGCAGATCTGTGGATTCGTCTGGTCTACATGATTTTGTTTGCCTTTTTGAGCGTGGTGTCGCGCTTTGTCATCTGCCTGACAGGCCTGGTGCAGTTTGTACTGGTGCTGTTCAGCGGGGAAGATAATTACCGGCTGCGCAGCTTTGGCAACAGCCTGTCCCGCTGGACCTATGATGCCTACCGTTTCATCACCTTTAACAGTGAGCAAAAGCCGTTTCCCTTTATGGATTGGCCGGAGGAAGCGAGCACGGTGGTTGAAACCGCAGCCGATCCACAGGCCGATGTGCCAACCGTGACCGATGTGATTGCTGCTGAAGAGAATGAGCACCCCGATCAGGAACCCAAGGCTTGAATGCACCGTTCAGGCTTTATCTTGTCCGCCATGGCGAGGCGGGCAGTGCCGTACAGGATAGCCAGCGGGAGCTGACCGCGCGGGGCCGGGCGCAAACACAATCACTCTGTGAGCAGGTGGCCTCGCAACTGCCGGACATACCACAGACCCTGCTGGTGAGCCCCTATACCAGAGCTGTGCAGACCGCTGACATTGTTCGTTCTGTACTGATGCCGGATGTGACTGATCCGGCCAGTTATCGATTGGCCCCGTGCCTCACTCCCAATGAGTATCCTGAAAAGGTAGCGGCCTTTCTTGACGCGCAATCTTCATTGGTCTGGCCTGTGGTGATGGTAGGGCACCAACCCCTGCTGGGTGAAATCCTCGCATGGTTGACTGACCGCCCCGAGTTGGCCCACGGGGTTGCGACCTCCTCCATCAGTGCCCTTGATCTTGCGACCTTTGCCCGTGGTTGTGGCACCCTGAGCTGGCAGCGCGCTCCCTGATGACTTCAGAGTGAACAGCCTTTTCTGCAAAAGTTTTCTTTGTGAGTAGCTCTCTCTGTGAATAATCCCTCGGCAAATGACCCCCGGGAACTGACATTCCGCGTGTTCGGCAAGGAATTTGCCGCGCGCAGCTGGGGCAACCCGACTGGCAAGCCGGTGCTGGCACTGCACGGCTGGCGCGACAACTGCGCCAGCTTTGATTTTCTCGCGCCTCTGCTGGACGAATGCCAGGTAGTGGCGCCGGATCTGGCCGGACACGGGCTGAGCGATTCCCGCTCCGCAGATGCCGCCTACAATATCTGGCAGGATGTGGGTGAGCTGTGCGGGATTGCCGATCAGCTGGGCTGGCAGCAATTCACCCTCCTGGGGCATTCCCGGGGTGCTGCCGTCGCGACCCTGATGGCCGCGTCACACCAGCAACGGGTAACCGGATTGATACTGCTGGATGCCCTGTTTGCCGCCCTCGGCAGCAGTGAAAATGCGCCGCTGCAACTGGCCCAGTCGATTCGCGACAGGGTGCAGTTATCTGCTCGCCAGCCGCGCCTGTTCGCCTCGTTTGAAGAGGCAGTGGAGGCGCGCCTGAGTGGCTCGCTGGCGCTGCCCACGGCTGCGGCGCAGGCACTGGCGGCAAGAGGCGTGGAGCAGCTGGCGGATGGTTTTGTGTGGCGCGGCGATCCGCGCTTGAGTGGTGCTTCCGAAGTCAAACTCACCTGGCAGCATGCCGAGGCGTTTGTGCGGGCGCTGGCCTGTCCTGTGCTGGTGCTGCTGGGGGCTGAGAGCATCATCAACCGCGTTGACGATATCCGCCGTCTGGCCCTGTTGAATGAGCGCGTCCGCATCGAGACCGTGCCCGGCGGCCACCATCTGCATATGGATCACGGTCTGGCGGAAACCGCGCGACTGATCGGAGAATTTTTGGGTTGAAGCGGTGAACGGCGAGAACGGGCGCCTGAAGGCAGCCCGTCTGCGCTCTGTAGTCAGATAAGTGCCAGAAACTCGTTGCGGGTCGCCTGGTTGGAGCGGAATGAGCCGAGCATGGCGGACGATTTCATCACCGAATTCTGCTTTTCGACACCGCGCATCATCATGCACAGGTGGCGCGCTTCAATGATCACTGCAACACCCAGAGCGCCGGTGACCTGTTCCATGGTGGTGGCGATCTGCATCACCAGGTTTTCCTGAATCTGCAGGCGACGGGCGTACATGTCGACGATGCGCGCCACTTTCGACAGCCCCAGCACCTTGCCGTTGGGAATGTAGGCCACATGGCATTTGCCGATAAAGGGCAGCAGATGGTGCTCACACAACGAGTACAGTTCGATATCCTTGACGATGACCATCTCGCTGGAATCACTGGGGAAAAGTGCATTGTTGATCACTTCCTCGAGATTCTGGTGGTAACCGCGGGTAATGAATTCAAAGGCCTTGGCAGCCCGCTTCGGGGTATCTACAAGACCTGGACGTTCCAGATCTTCCCCAACACTTTTAATAATGGTGGCAAATGCTTCGATCATTTCAATACCCTAAAGCGGTCAGATTAGGGCGCTAACCCTAAGACAGGCAAAAATAAAGGTAAAGCGATTTTTGCCAAGGGTCGTTACAATACGCGCTTTTGCGGCGGCGCTATGGTTCAGCAATTAAGTGTTCAGGAATTAAGTGTTCAGCAATCAGACATTATCACCAGTCTTGAAACGGTGCGGGATTTCCAGCGCTGGGCCGTCAGCCGTTTTCGTGAGCACGGTCTGTATTTTGGTCACGGTACCGACAACCCCTGGGATGAAGCCGGGATCCTGCTGATGCATGCCCTGCATCTGCCCGCTGGCGGCGATCCGCGTTTTCTCGATGCGAAGCTGACAGTACAGGAAAAGCGCGCCGTGCTGGCACTGCTGGAAAAGCGCATTCAGTCGCGCCTGCCCGCACCCTATCTCACTGGTGAGGCCTGGTTTGCCGGTCTGCCCTTTAGCATTGATGAGCGGGTGCTTATTCCCCGTTCACCCCTGGCGGAGCTGATCGAGAAATACTTCGAGCCCTGGTTGCCCCAGGTGCCGCAGTCAATTCTCGACCTCTGTACCGGCAGCGGCTGTATTGGTATCGCCTGCGCCTACGCCTTTGAGGACGCGCAAGTGGTGCTCAGTGATATTTCGCCGGATGCCCTGGAAGTCGCCCGTCTCAATATTGAACGCCATGAACTGGCGGAGCAGGTGAGGGCGGTTGAGTCCGATCTGTTCAGTGGCTTGGCAGGCGAGCGTTTTGACCTGATTGTCAGCAACCCTCCCTATGTGGATGAAAGGGATTACCGGGAAATGCCGGCGGAATATCACCATGAGCCGGCGCTGGCCCTGGCTTCGGGCCACGACGGGCTGGATTTCACCCGTCGCCTGTTGCACGAGGCCGCTGATCACCTGACCGACAACGGCATACTGATCGTGGAAGTCGGCAATTCCTGGGTTGCCCTCGAAGAAGCGTTTCCCGAGCTTCCCTTCACCTGGCTGGAACTGGAGCGCGGTGGCCACGGGGTATTCCTGCTGCACCGCGATGACTTGCCAGTCCAGGCCCAATCAGCGGTAAACTAAACCATTTTCAAGAGGGTACAGCGTTGTCCGGTAATACCTTTGGCAAACTCTTCACCGTTACCAGCTTTGGCGAAAGCCATGGCCCCGCTCTGGGCTGCATTGTCGACGGTTGTCCCCCCGGCCTGGAATTGTGCGAGGCTGATTTGCAGATTGACCTGGATCGTCGCAAGCCGGGCCAGTCGCGCTATACCACCCAGCGCCGCGAAGAAGACCAGGTAAAAATCCTGTCCGGCGTTTTCGAGGGCAAGACCACCGGCACGCCGATCGGCATGATCATTGAAAACATGGATCAGCGCTCCAAGGATTATTCAAAAATTCAGGATCAGTTCCGCCCCGCCCACGCCGACTACACCTACCAGAAAAAGTACGGTTTCCGCGACTATCGCGGCGGCGGTCGCTCCTCCGCCCGGGAAACCAGTATGCGGGTGGCCGCTGGCGGCATCGCCAAAAAATACCTGAAAACCCGCTACGGCGTGGAGATTTTCGGCTACCTGAGTCAACTCGGACCCATCGAGCTGGATTTTGTCGAGCGTGCAGAAATTGAAAACAATGCCTTTTTCTGTGCTGATCCGGCCAAAGTGCCGCAGCTTGAAGACTATATGCAGGCCCTGATCAAGGAGGGTGATTCCATCGGTGCAAAAGTCAGTGTCTGTGCGACCGGTGTGCCCGTCGGCTGGGGAGAGCCGGTATTCGATCGTCTGGATGCGGATATTGCCCATGCCCTGATGGGCATCAATGCGGTCAAGGGTGTGGAGATCGGTGCCGGTTTTGCCGCTGTTGCCCAGAAGGGTACTGAACACCGTGATGAGATGACGCCGCAGGGATTCCTCTCCAATCACGCCGGTGGCGTGCTGGGTGGTATCTCCAGCGGCCAGGATATTGTTGCCCATCTGGCCCTAAAGCCCACATCAAGTCTGCGCATTCCGGGCCGCTCCATTGATATCCATGGCAATCCCATTGAAGTGGTCACCACTGGTCGCCACGATCCCTGTGTGGGCATTCGCGCTACGCCCATCGCCGAGGCGATGCTGGCGCTGGTGCTGATGGATCACGCCCTGCGCCATCGCGGGCAGAACGCCGATATTCTCTAACACAGGGTTGTCAGAGCGGCATAAATCGAGGGTTGTGCCTGTTTTGCCCTTCACTTGGTGCGGAGGGGCAGGCTACAGCGCTTGAAGGGGCCTGTGGGTGGCAATTGTACCGGCAAATTCGCTGGCAACGGACACTGCCTGGTTGATGGCCTTGTCGCCAACCCCCAGCCCGCGCAGGGTCAAGCCCAGCAATTCCTTTACGTGATCTTCCGCGACTCTGCCCGCCAGCAAGTGGCAGAGGATGTTGTTCGACATGCCCTCCATGTAGATGCGGGCACTGGTAAAAGATACCCTGTCGCCACACAGCTGTAACAGTGCATTGTCTATTCTGGCAAAGCCGCTGTGGGGTTCTTCGTCGGCCTTTACCCAGGGGCTGAAACCACCAATGCGCAGCAGCGTTGCACCGATATGGCGGGCATCGTGGCAAAACTGAACGTAGCCGAACAGCATGCAGGCGACAATATGTTCCGCAGGCAACTCGGCAGGGATGAATTCAACCACTTCACAGATCAGGGTTTGCTGGATTTCACGGCTTACCGCGTGGAGGACGTCATCGCGGCACTGAAAGTAATTGTAGAAGGTGCCGCGCGCCATGCCGGCGGTCGCCATCAGGTCGTCGATGCTGCTGGATTCGAGGCCTTTTTCCGCAATCAGGGTAATGGCCGCGTTGACAATGGCAGTGCGGGTTCTCTCCCGCTTGCCAGGAGAGGCAGTGGTGGTTGCCTGCATGGTGGCCCCTTTATTGCCTGTTAATTCTCGTAATTTTTTCGCAGTGTAATCATTCTGACACTAATGTCAATATTGACGGTAACGTCATATATGACGATAATGTCAGCCTATTCAGCAAGAGATGCCTTGCCAATAGTCTCTTGCCAGCCCCCAGGAACAGGTATCAGGACGTCACCATGTACCCCTCTCGTTTTATTCAAAATCGCCCGCTCCGCAGTTTCCTCCTGATGGTTGCTGTAGCCTTGCTGGCCGCCTGTGATGGCGGCGAAGTCGCTGCACCCCAGGATGCAGCTCCAGCGGTGGGGGTGATCACGGTTGAACCCCAGCTGGTGATGGTGACATCGGAGCTCTCGGGTCGCCTCGAACCCTGGCGAATTGCCGAAGTTCGCGCCCAGGTGTCCGGCATTGTCCAGTCGCGGGATTTTGTCGAAGGTCGTGATGTAAAGGCAGGGGACAAGCTGTTCCAGATAGATCCCTCACCCTATCTGGCTTCCATGCATCAGGCTGAATCCGCGCTGGCGGTAGCCCGTGCCAATCTGCTGAAAGCAAAAGCGCAATATGACCGCTTTGCTGCCCTGGGCAAGGTCAAGGCGGTTAGCGAGCTGGATGAAATCACTGCCCAAGCCACCTTCAAGCAGGCAGAAGCCGAGGTTGCCGCAGCCCAGGCGGGAGTGGAAGCCGCCCGCATCAATCTTGAATACGCCACTGTCAGAGCGCCGATCAGTGGTCGTGTTGGTCGCTCCCTGGTGACCGAGGGTGCGCTGGTGGGTGAGGGTGAAGCTACCCATCTCACTACCATTCAGCAGATCGAACCCATCTACGCCAGTTTTACCCAGACTGTGGCCGATGCCCTCAAATTGCGCAGCTCCTACGCCAACAAGACACTGGATCTCACCGGCGACAATGTCATTCCGGTACGCCTCATTCTTGAGGATGGCAGTCGCTACCCCCATGAAGGCCGCCTGCTGTTCGGTGAACTCAATGTTGAGCCGGGCACCGGGTTGATCAATTTTCGGGCTGAAATGCCCAACCCCGAGCGTATGTTACTGCCGGGTATGTATGTGCGGGTCGTGGTGGAACAGGCGCGTTATCCCGACGGATTTCTGATTCCCCAGCAAGCCATTACCCGCAGCGAGAACGGCGATACCCTGCTGTTGGTGGGGCCGGATAATGTGGTGGGAGTGCGGGCAGTGACCATAGCCGGTTCCCGCGACAATGACTGGATCGTCACCGAGGGGCTTGAGGCCGGTGAGCAGGTGATGGTGGACGGCTTTTTCAAGGCACAGCCCGGTGCCAAAGTGAATCCGGTCGCAGCCAAGGGTTCGTTCAGCGAGCAGCCGCCCAGCGCCAATAATCAGCCCCTGATAGCCAAGGATCAACAGGCTAACGATCAACAGGCTGGAGACTAACAGATGGCCCGCTTTTTTATCGACAGGCCCATCTTTGCCTGGGTAATTGCCCTGTTTATCAGCGTCGCCGGTGTGATCGCCATCAATCAGCTGCCGGTGGCCTACTATCCGCAGGTGGCGCCCCCTGCCATCAGCATCACCGCCAATTACCCCGGTGCTTCGCCGAGCATGGTCGAGGAGTCGGTGGTCAATATCATCGAGAACGAGCTCAACGGTGTCGACAACCTGATGTATATGGAGTCGGCCAGTGAGTCCTATGGTCGCGCCCTGATTACCCTGACCTTTGAGCCCGGTACCGACCCGGACATGGCGCAGGTCGAGGTCCAGAACCAGCTCTCCAGAGCCATGCCGCGCTTGCCCCAGGCCGTGAACCAGCAGGGCATCATTGTCGAAAAGACCAACGCCAACATCCTGATGATTGCCATCCTCACTTCCAGTGATCCGGAATTCACCGAGGTGATGCTGGGGGATTACGTGTCGCGCTATGTGCTGCCGGAAGTGCAGCGCCTTGAAGGGGTGGGTTCCGCCGGTCTCTATGGCACCGAGCATGCGATGCGCATCTGGCTCGACATGGACAAGCTGATCAGCCTCAATCTGACTCCCAGGGATGTCAATGAGGCCATTGCCGCGCAGAATGTCCAGGTCTCATCGGGCAGTATTGGCGACCGACCCAATCCGGCAGACCAGACCATTACCGCCATGGTGGTGGTCGGCGGCCAGCTGACCAGTGAAGAGGAATTTGGCGATATTATCCTGCGCGCCAATATCGATGGTTCCACGGTGCGCCTCAGGGATGTGGCCCGCATCGAACTGGGCGCCAAGCAATACACCCGTATAGCGCGCAGCAATGGCGCTGGCGCTGCTGTGGGTATCGCCGTGCAGACCGCTCCCGGCAGCAATGCCGTCAATACCGCCCTCGGTGTGCGCGCCAAGCTCGATGAGCTGTCGCGCTTCCTGCCCGATGGGGTCAACTATTTTGTGCCCCTCGACACCTCGCTGTTTGTCAGTATTTCCATCCAGAAAGTGGTGGTAACCCTGGTGGAGGCAGTGATCCTGGTGTTTGTGGTGATGCTGCTGTTCCTGCAAAACCTGCGCTACACGCTGATTCCCACCCTGGTGGTGCCCGTGGCGCTGCTGGGTACTTTTGCGCTGCTCTATGGCTTCGGGTTCTCCATCAATGTGCTGACCATGTTTGCCATGGTGCTGGTGATCGGTATTCTGGTGGATGACGCCATTGTGGTGGTGGAAAACGTCGAGCGCCTGATGGCCCAGGAGGGGTTGTCACCGCGCGAAGCTACCATCAAGGCCATGAGGCAGATTACCGGCGCGATTATTGGTATCACGGTGGTGCTGGTATCGGTGTTTATTCCGATGGCCTTTTTCAGTGGCTCGGTGGGCAATATCTACCGCCAGTTTGCCGTTACCATGGCGGTATCCATCCTTTTTTCAGCGTTTCTGGCTCTGTCCCTCACGCCCGCCCTGTGCGCCACCCTGCTCAAGCCCATCGACAGTGACGCGCACCACAACAGGAAGGGCATCTACCGCTGGTTCAACCTGCTGTTCAATCGCAGTGCCATGGGTTACCAGAGCCTGGTTGCCAGGGTGGTTACCCGTACCGGGCGATTCCTGCTGCTGTACGGGATCATTATTGGCGCGGTGATTTTCCTGTTTATCAACCTGCCCACCTCGTTTCTTCCCGACGAGGACCAGGGCCAGCTGTTTGCTGTCCAGCAGTTACCGCCGGGCGCTACCGCCAGCCGCTCCCTGGAGGTGGTCAAGCAGGTGGAAGATTATTTCCTCGCCCAGCCGGAGGTAGAAAACATTACCACGGTGGTGGGGATCAACTTTTTTACCACCGGGCAGAATACCGCCAACTCCTTTATCAAACTCAAGCCCTGGGATGAACGCAAGGGGGAAGAGCACACGGCAGCGGCAGTGGCGCAGCGGGCGAGCATCGCCTTCGGTGCGGTCCGCGAGGCGATGATCCTCCCCCTGACGCCACCTTCCATACCTGAATTGGGTACCGGTTCGGGCTTTGGTTTCCGGCTCCAGGACCGCGGTGGTCTCGGCCAGGAGGCGATGCTTGAGGCTACCAACAAGCTGGCTGCCCTGGCGGGTGAGTCGCCCGTCATCGGTTCGATTCGCATTGAGGGAGCCGGTGATGCGCCCCAGCTGCACGTGGATATCGACCGCCAGAAAGCCTACGCCCTGGGGATAGATTTTGCCGATGTCAGCTCCTTGCTGTCGACCACCCTGGGTTCAAGTTACGTCAACGATTTCCCCAATCAGGGACGCATGCAGCGGGTGATGGTGCAGGCGGATGCGCGTTTCCGCATGCAACCGGAGCACCTGATGGCGATGCAGGTCCGCAACAAGCGGGATGAGATGGTGCCCTTGACGGCCTTTGCCACCACCAGCTGGAAATCAGGCCCGGTCATGCTGCCGCGCTACAACGGCTACCCGGCAGTGCGCATGGCCGGTACTGCGGCCGATGGCTACAGTACCGGTGAAGCCATGGCGGAGCTGGAAAGTCTGATGGAGCAGCTGCCGAATCAGGTCAATCTGGAGTGGCACGCCTCGAGCCGTGAGGAGAAACTTTCCCAGGGCCAGATGCCGCTGTTGCTGGGCCTGTCCCTGTTGGCTGTTTTCCTCAGCCTGGCGGCGCTTTATGAGAGCTGGTCTGTGCCCTTTGCCGTACTGCTGGTGGTGCCACTTGGTGTATTTGGCTCTCTGCTGGGCGCCCTGATCGCAGGCATGCCCAACGATGTGTACTTCAAGGTGGGTTTGATTGCCATTATTGGTCTGTCTGCCAAGAATGCGATCTTGATCATCGAATTTGCCCGCAGCCTGCAGCAGCAGGGTAAGGGGTTGATTGAGGCTACCCTGACCGCCTGCCGCCTGCGCTTCAGGCCAATCCTGATGACCTCCCTGGCATTTACCATGGGTGTACTGCCGCTGGTGCTGGCTACTGGCGCCGGTTCCGCCGGTCAGCGCGCCGTGGGTACCGGCGTGATGGGCGGGATGATCTCCGCTACCGTGCTGGCGATATTTTTGGTGCCCGTGTTTTTTATTGTGGTGCGCAAGGTGTTCAAGGGTGGGGTTTCGCGCAGCTCTTGAGATGGGCGTTGCACGTAACACGTTTCACGTAAAAGCAAAGATTCTCGTTCCCATGCTCCTGTGTGTGAACAGATCATAGTAGCGAGGATGGGCAGTATCGCTCCTACGTGAAACGTGTTACGTGCAACTCATCGAATTACGCGCAACTCAAGAACGCCCCGCAACATCAGCCACAGCGCTGCGCATCTCCTCCAGTCCGCGGATATGCTCATCCACATCGAAAAAGGCGGCATTCATTGCCACCAGTGACAGATGGGTGGCGCCGGCATCCCTGAACAACTCGGCATTGCGGTGCCAGTCCTCTGCTGTCTGCTTGAAGTAGCTCAGTCGACATTCAATGCCAATCGTAGCGGGATCGCGCCCGGCGGCGCGGGCAAGGCTGCGCATGCGCTCAAACATCTGTGCTGGTTCTTCTTCGGTGCTGAGAGTGCGTGACATTCCTGGCTCGAGTTGCTTGAACAGCGGCATCCAGCCATCGCCGGTTGCGGCAACGCGACGTATGACCTGCTCATTGGTGCCGCCAAACCAGATGGGGATTGGCCGCTGCACGGGGAGGGGATTGATACCTGCATCCGGCACCTGATGAAAATCCCCGTCATAATCCACCAGTGGCTTTGTCCACAGCTCTCTCAACAGGCTGACCTGTTCATCCAGACGTTTGCCGCGACCCGCAAAGGGCACGCCCAGGGATGTGTATTCCACATCATTCCAGCCAGTGCCGACCCCAAGACGAAGACGCCCGCCGCTGAGTATATCCACCTGTGTCGCCTGTTTGGCGACCAGCACGGTCTGGCGCTGGGGCAGCACCAGCACGCTGGTGACAAATTCGATACGCCTGGTGAGGCCCGCCAGATAGCCGAACAGTACCAGGGGTTCGTGGAACATGTGCTCTTCGCGATAGGGCCCTTTCAGGCGCTGCCGGTCATAGCTGGCGGCGCTGGCGCCCACCACATGGTCGTAGGCCAGCAGGTGATCGTAGCCGAGATCTTCCACTGCCTGGGCAAAGGCCTTGATCGCGCCCGGGTCTGCCCCAATTTCGTTCTGGGGGAATACAACGCCAATTTTCATGATGAGCTCCGCTGGAAACAGGGTATTTATCACCGTCGCTATTAATAACAGTCGCTATTATTGATGCGGGACGAATTAAAGGTGAATGCCGTTCGGCCTGAGCCTGTCGAAGGCCTTGGCGACAGTGCTTCGACAGGCTCAGCACGAACGGACTCTCAAGCTCAGCACGAACGGACTCTCAAGCTCAGCACGGACGCAGTCTCGAATAAAACGCACCGCATCAATAATCACAGTCGGCATTAATAACAGCAGGCCGGTTGATGATCTCCTATCTTTCGTCGTGCCAGCAGACCGGTAAAGGAACCCCGGTGGCATTTTTCAAGGCATTCTGCTAGCTTGCAAGAGGATAACCTGCACCCGTAGTTCACACTGTCATTGCAACGGCACCGCAGGTTTATACCCGGATTGCACCATATTGATGAGCAAGGGCAGGGGATGGGTGAATTGCATAATCGAAAAAGCCCAGATCAGTCAGGTTCCATGATGTTGGGCCATTTTTTGCCACCTTATTTTCTTCAAGGCGATTGCTCTCTATCTCATGGCTGCCCATGTCATCGCTCTCGAGGTGATGTTTCTACAGGCGCCAGCCAACCAGCTTCTGGACTGGCCACCTTCACTGTCTGCCACGAGTTGAATATCCATGGATAACGATTCTCCCCGCGAGCAAGCGCCATGTATTCCTTCTGGCAGCGCTATTCTATCCACTATTCCAGGCAATATTGCACTCCTCGATAACGCTGGTGTGATCGTTCAGGTCAATGAACAGTGGCACCATTTTGCCCGGGATAACGCTTTCCAGTGTGGCGTTCACGGTGTCGGCAGCAATTATCTGAGTGTCTGCGACAGGGCTACGGGCAACTGTGCTCATCTGGCCCGCGAGGCAGGTGCGGGCATCCGCGCTGTGTTACGCGGCGACACTGCTGATTTTCGCCTCGAATATCCCTGCCACTCACCGACAGCCCAGCGCTGGTTCCTGATGATGGTGACGGCTCTGGAGCCTGGTGGCTTCCAGGGTGCCGTGGTGATGAATATCGATATCAGCGATCGTGTCAAGGCTGAGAGTCGGGTTGCTCGCAACGCCAGTCATCTGGCTGCTCTGGTGGATTTTCACCGGCAACTGCTCGATTTCACTGGCAGCAGTGCAGGGCTGCAGGACAGGGTCGCCAACATGGCCCGAGAACTCTACGGTGGTGATGGTGCGGTGTTGCTGAGAAAAAACAGTGATCATCTGGTGTGCCGTGCCGTTGCAGGAATCGCAGCACCGGCCCTGGGGATGCAATTTTCTGTCGATAACAGCTTGACCGGCGAGGCGATCCTCAGCCAGTCAGTGTTGTCCTGTGGCAACACGGGTGAAGACGCGCGGGTCGATTGCCAGGCCTTCCATGTACTTGAGGCGGGTTCCATGATGGCGGCCCCCATTACCGAGAGCGGGCAGGTGATCGGCGCGATCATGATCCTGGCGCGGGATATCAACCACTTCGACAAGGGCGATACCAGTTCGCTGGCACTGGTGGCGGCGTCACTGAGCAACACGGCCCAGCGCCACAGAAACACTGATCAGTTACAAACCTCCGAGCGCCAGTACCGACTGCTGTTCGACAACAATCCCCAGCCCATGTGGGCCTATGATCTTGAAACCCTGGAGTTTCTCACAGTCAATAATGCTGCCATCAGTCACTACGGTTACAGCCGTGCTGAATTTCTCACCATGACCATCGCCGATATTCGCCCGGCGGCAGAGCTGCCACGACTGCTGGACAATATTGCCGGTGTGAGTGAAGGCATTGATAGAGCAGGCGTGTGGACTCACCGCAAGAAAGACGGCTCATTGATCGACGTTGAAATTGTCTCTCACGCCATGACGCTCGATGGCCGACGGGCAGAGATGGTGCTGATCAACGATGTAACCCAACAGCGCGAGGCCCAGCGTGAGCTGTTGCGTGTCAGTCGTGCCCAGAAGATGCTCAGTGACTGCAATGAGGTGCTGTTTCGCGCCAGCAGTGAAGAAAACCTGTTGAATGATATCGCCTCGATTGCCGTCACCAGCGGTGACTACCTGTTTGCCTGGGTGGGGTTTGCGGAGCAGGATCACACCCGCAGCATCTCCCTGGCGGCGTTCGCAGGGGCTGACAGATTTCGGGATTTTCTCAGCGATATGGACCTCAGCTGGGATGATGATGCGGCCAATGGCCAGGGTATTTCAGGCCAGACCATCAGGAATGCCAAACCCATGATCTGCGAAGACCTGTCACTGGCGCCGGGCGCAAGCAAGGCGGTGTCGGTGGCCGGTCAAATGGGTGTTCACAGCCTGCTCAGCTTGCCGTTGATGGGGCGCGATGGTGTCTTTGGTCTGCTCGCCCTGTACTCCGCCGAGACTGGCGGCTTTCCCGAAGATGAAGTCAACCTGTGCCAGAAACTGGCCGACAATCTGGCGTTTGGCATCGAGCATTTACGCGAAGTCAAAGAGCGCGAGCGCCTTGAATCCGCAGTCATCAAGGTGGCCTCCGGTGTATCTTCCGCCACCGGGCCGGTGTTTTTTGAACATCTGGCCCGCAGCGTGGCCGATACTCTCGGTGCCGATGTGTGTTTTATCGCCCGCATGTTGCCTGGCGAGCAGCTCCAGGCCCGCACCCTGGCCGGGGTGTTCGATGGCCACTTGCTTGACCCCATCACTTACACTCTCAACGGCACACCCTGCCTGGCTCTGGTGGAGCAGGGGGAGTCGGTGATCGAAGCCAGTGTCCGCACTTTGTACCCCGATTATGTCGCTTTCCAAAGGATGAACGCCGAGGCCTATGTAGGCGTGCGATTGCAAAACAGCGCCGGGGCCTTTACCGGCATCCTTTTTGTGGTATATCGCAAACCCCTCCAGCAGCGCAATTTTGTCCTCTCAACGTTGCGAATCTTTGCCGCACGCGCCGCTTCTGAACTGGAGCGCCAGGATGGCGATGCCCATATCTATGAGCAGGCCGCGCTGCTCGACAAGGCCCATGATGCCATTGTGGTCAGCGATCTCGCAGGCCGCATCCGCTACTGGAACAAGGCGGCGGAACGCCTTTATGGCTGGAGTGCTGACGAAGCGCTGGGCCGTCTATCCCCTGATCTGATCCTCGTTGAACCAGACCAGCTGGACGCGCCCAGCCGCCAGCTGCTCGACAGCGGCGAATGGTCAGGGCGCCTGCAACAGCGCCGCAAGGATGGCAGCTCTTTTACCGTTGAAGCGCACTGGAGCCTGGTCAGCGATGAAGAGGGTAATCCCAGCGCCGTATTTGGCATCAGCACCGATATCACGGATCGCCTGGCTCTGGAGGATCAGCTGCGTCAGGCCCAGCGCCTGGAATCCCTGGGCCAGCTCACGGGTGGTGTGGCCCATGATTTCAACAACCTGCTGACGGTGATACAGGGCAACGCCGAACTGCTTGAGGAAGAACTCGATGGACAGCAGCGCCTGAGCAAACTGGCAGAGATGATCCGCAAGGCTTCCCAGCGCGGTGCGGAACTGACCCACCGCTTGCTCGCCATCGCCCGGCGCCAGGTGCTCGAACCCCGTGCGACGGATGTCAACCATCTGTTGCGCGACATGGGTGATCTGTTGCTGCGCACCTTCAACGAGAATATCGCGATCAAGCTGGTTTGCCCAACCAATGCCTGGATGGCACTGGTGGACCCTGGCCAGCTGGAAAGTGCCGTGCTCAACCTGTGCATCAATTCCCGCGATGCCATGCCTGATGGCGGCAAGCTCACCATTGAGACCGCCAATTGTGTGCTCGATGAGCACTATGTGCGCAACGAACCAGAGCTGCTACCCGGTGATTACCTGATGGTGGCCATCTCGGATACGGGCAGCGGGGTGCCGCAAGAGTATATTGAACGCATCTTTGACCCTTTCTTTACCACCAAGGAAAAAGGCAAGGGCACCGGTCTGGGTTTGAGTATGGTGTACGGTTTTGTCAAACAAAGTCGCGGCCACATTGTTATTTCTTCTGAGCAGGGTTTGGGCACGGTAGTGAAGATTTATCTGCCCCGCGCGACGGAAGCCAACAGAACAGGCACAAACGCCAAAGCTATAATGCCGCCCCTGCCGGGGCAGGGGGGCGAAACCATCCTGCTGGTGGAGGATGATGAGATGGTGCGGCTGATGGCCCACGATATGCTCACTGCTGCAGGCTACCGGGTCTTGAACGCAGAAAATGGCCCCAGCGCCCTTGAGTGTCTCAAATACCGCAACGATATCGAGCTGCTGTTTACTGATGTGATCATGCCCGGCGGCATGAATGGCCCGCAGCTGGTACAAAAAGCATTGGAAATACGTCCCGGATTGAAGGTGTTATACACCTCGGGTTATACCGAAAACGCTATTATTGATCAGGGGCAGCTCAATCCCGGTGTCCAGTTATTGAACAAGCCTTACCGCCAGGCGGACCTGCTGGAAAAGATCCGTCTCGTACTTGGCTGGGGTTTACAGCGAAACTAAAGGATTCATAGTGAAATTATCTGATCTGGATGATTTGTCCGGCAGCATATCCGACAGATTTGGGCCGCACGGTATGCCGGTGTCTATCCCCTGGCTACTGTTGCTGGTGGTGTTTGCCACAGACCGTTTTACCCAGCTGGGTTTCGCCCATGGCCTGCTCTATTCACCACTGATCCTGGTAACCCTGTTTACTGGCCGTAGCGGCACGCTGGTGGCTGTTGCCATCTGTGCGGCCATCCTGACAGTGGCGGGCCTGTTTATCTCGCCGCCCCAGCCGGTGGGATTTGTCTATGTCTATGTTCTGCTCAATCGAGCACTGGCCATTCTTGCCATTGGACTGAGCACGGCCCTGTGCCTGTCTATCCTGCGCAATATCGCGCGCCTGGAGACTCTCAATCAAAAGCTCAGTGACACCCGCCAGGAGCTACAGCGCAACACTGAGTTGCTGCATCTGGCGGGTGAAATCGGCAAGGTGGGGGGGTGGACCCTTGATGTGCGCAGCAACAGGGTTGAGCTGTCAGAGCAGGTTGCCCGCCTCCACGGCGTCGAGCCGGGTGTGAGCTACAAACCCAATAAAGGCATTGAACTCTATGCACCGGAGGATCGGCCCCGCGTCAATAGGCTTCTCCAAGAATGTATTGAGCATGGTACGCCCTTTGACGAAGAGATGAGAATCCTCCACAGCGATGAAGTGCGCTGGGTACGCACCATCGGCAGGGCGGTGCGGGATGATAGCGGTCAGGTAATCCTGGTGCAGGGTGCAGTGCAGGATATTTCTGACTGGAAAGCGGCTCAGGATTCACTCGTGCACAGCGAACGCAGTTTCCGCGAACTGGCGGATGCAATGCCGATGATTGTCTGGACAGCGGACCCGGATGGGAGCGCAGACATGTCCAACAGGGCGATGTACGACTATGCCGGATATCCCCCGGATCAGCCACTTTCTGCGCAAGACCGCCGCTTGCTTAACCACCCCGACGATCAGCAGCGCGTGCTGGATGCCTGGGCGAAATCTGCCGCGACAGGCGAGCCCATGAGTGTTGAGGTCCGCCTGCGCCGCCACGACGGTGTTTATCGCTGGCACATTATCCGCGCCCACCTGGTGCGGGATGAAGACGGTCAGCCCCTGAAGTGGTACGGTACCACCATTGATGTGGACGACGAGCGCTGTCGGGCAAAGGAAGTCGAACGCCTCGCGCAGCGCCTGAATATCACCATGGAGAGCATCACCGATGGGTTTCTCACGGTGGATTGCGACTGGCGTTTTACATTCCTCAACGATCAGGCCGAGCGCATTATTCAGCAGCGCCGCGAGGACATACTCGGCAAATCTCTGTGGGAAGTGCTGCCAGAGGCGGTTGGCACTGTGTTTGAGGAAAAATACCGCCACGCCATGGCGCATCAGGTATCCACCAGTTTTGAAGGCTATTACCAGCCCCTTGATCTGTGGGCAGATATTAAAGCCTACCCGTCAGAGGAGGGGCTGGCAATTTACTTCCAGGATATCTCCCTGCGTCGCAAGCTCGAACAACAGCTGCGCGAATCCCAGCGTCTGGAAGCAGTCGGTCATCTCACGGGCGGCATGGCCCATGACTTTAACAATCTCCTGACAGTGATTGTCGGTAACGCAGAAACGCTGACCCAGGAGCTGCGGGATCAGCGTCTGCAGTCGCTGGCCGAGATGATTACCAGCGCAGCCCTGCGTGGTGCCGAGTTGACCCAGCGACTGTTAGCCTTTGCCCGCCGCCAGGCACTCGAGCCGGTTGCTGTGGATGTCAACCAGCTGGTGAGCAATTTTGATGGTCTCCTGCGCCGCACCCTCGGTGCACCTATTGATATCCAGTGGGTGCGCGCGCCGGGCTTGTGGCCGGCCATGGTCGATCCGGCCCAGCTGGAAAGCGCCCTGCTAAACCTCGCCATTAACGCCCGCGATGCCATGCCCGACGGTGGGCGGCTGACCATTGAAACCGCCAATACCCGCATTGATGACGATTATGCCCGCCAGCATGCCGAGTTGAATCCCGGTCAGTATGTGCTGGTGGCGGTATCTGATACGGGTACAGGCATCGAAGCGGATGACCTGCCACAGGTATTCGATCCCTTTTTTACCACCAAGGAGACAGGCAAGGGAACAGGCCTGGGCCTGAGTATGGTGTTCGGGTTTATCAAGCAGTCTGGGGGGCAAATCAATATCTATTCTGAAGTGGGCGAAGGGACTACCGTCAGAATGTACCTGCCCCGCGCAACGGGGCAGAGTGAATTGCTCCCGCCCGCGATACAGTCATCCGCCAGCGAAGGTGGCAGTGAAACCATCTTGTTGGTGGAGGACGATGATTTGGTTCGTCACTATGCCAGCGAGCAGTTGCGCGAGGCCGGTTATGATGTGCTGTGTGCCGAGAACGGTCCGGCGGCACTGGTGATACTGCAGAGCAGGGAGGATATCCAGCTGCTGTTTACCGATGTGGTGATGCCGGGCGGCATGAGTGGCAGTGAACTGGCAGAAAGGGCACTACTGCTGCAGCCGGATCTGAAAGTACTGTACACCTCTGGCTACACCGAAAATGCCATAGTCCACCATGGACGTCTGGACCCCGGACTACAGTTGTTGGGCAAGCCCTACCGACGTAGAGACTTACTGGAAAAAGTGCGGAAAGTGCTGGCAGGAAGCTGAAAAGTCGATAGCGTTGCCAACATTGTCTGATCGCTATGCGCGCTTCATCGCGTGTCCCGTTGCAGCCTGTTAAGCGCTGCGGTCTTTTATCCACGCAACAATGTTCTCGCCCCACATGGGGCGAGCGATATGGTAGCCCTGGGCGAGATCGCAGCCCTGCTCCATGAGAAATTCAAGAGTATTGCTATTCTCTACCCCCTCTGCCGTCACTTTTAGCCCCAGGCTTTGCCCCAGATCGACGATGGAACTGATTACAGTGCGGGATTCCTTCGATTCCATGGCGTTCATGACAAAGGATTTATCCACTTTTATCTCGGAAAAGGGCAGGCGCACCAGCTGGATCATCGACGAGAATCCGGTACCAAAATCGTCGATGGAAAGATTGAATCCCTTCATGCGCAACCGGGTGAGCAGGTCGAGAGAGATCACCGGATCTTCCATGGCACTGGTTTCCGTCACTTCGAAAATCACCTGGCGGGTATCAATACCGGTGTGCTGACACACCCGCGCCATCCGATCGGCCAGCTCGGTTTCATGGAGACTGCGGGCCGAGAGGTTGATGGACAGGGTGATCGCCGACATGTCCACAGCAGCGTTGCCCAGGGATAGCCCTACCTCCCTGTCACGCTGGAATGAGGTGAACCAGCGCAGGGATTGCTCCAGCACGGCATCGGTGAGGCCGCTGATCAGGCCGTTTTCCTCGGCAAACGGCACAAAATTGTCGGGCATGATAATGCCGTGCTGGGGGTGATCCCAGCGCACCAGGGCTTCAAAGCCCGAGAGTTTGCCAGTGGCGCATTCAATCTTCGGTTGGTAGGCCATGACCAGCTGCTGATTGGCAATGGCCTCCTCCAGTTCGGGGATTGTTGCCTTGAACCTGCTCAAGGCTGAAGGCAGATGAACGGCGGGTTTGATCGTTTCAGTACTGGTCAGCATGGTGCGCAGGGTTGACGGCGAAAAAGGCTTGGAGAGAACCCCGATGATATTGAGGCCATGCTCCGCAGCCGAGCGTCCGGCGGCATCCAGGATACGACTGCCCACGCCACTGGTGATAATAATCTGGGCCTTGCACTGGCGCTGGGCCAGTTCCGCTATTACCTCCACCCCGTCCATTTGCGGCATCACCAGGTCGAGGGCAATATGGGTCGGTTGCCAGTCAGTCAGCAAGCGGAAGAACTCCTCCGGCTCCTGGGTGGCGATGGATTCGAGGCTGACACCTTCAGCAATGAACTGTATGGTCTGGCCAATCTGGGGATCGTCATCCAGTATTAACAGGCGCCTGTCCGTCATTGTGCTGCTCCTTGGTTGTACTCTGCCATCTTTTTACACCGACCCATCAAGTACTGTGCGGATTTTCTTTGCCAGTTCTGCACGCCGATAAGGCTTGCTCAGCAAGCTTACGCCCTTTTCCAGACGACCATTATGCACGATTGTCTGTTCAGTATAACCGGAGGTGAACAGGACTTTCAGGCCTGGACGCAGGTCGCAGGCAATCTGCGCCAATTCCCGGCCATTCATGCCTGAAGGCATGATGATATCGGTAAACAACAGGTCGATATCCCCAGCCTGGCGAATAATGTCCACTGCCTGATGACCATTTGTTGCAACCAGGACATTGTAGCCCAGGCTGTGGAGCAGGTTGGCCACATGTGAACGCACCAGGTCGTTATCTTCCACCATCAGGATCGTTTCACTGCCGGTTGTGGACTCGGTCTGCTGCCGCTCTGGTGCTACCCGGCTGTGTTCAGAATCTGCCACCGGAAGGTAGATGTGTACCCTGGTGCCAACACCTTCCTCGGAATGGATCCCAATGTGACCATTGGACTGTTTGATGAACCCGTACACCATGCTCAGGCCAAGGCCTGTGCCCTTGCCCTTTTCCTTGGTGGTGAAAAAAGGATCAAACACTCTGGGAAGAACATCCTGCGCTATACCCTTGCCGGTATCCGCGAGGGTCAGCAGCACATAGCGGCCTGGTGTAACCTCCTCCCTGTCGATTGCGTATCCCTCATCAAGCTCTATGTTCGCGGTTTCAACAGTCAGGCGTCCCCCCTCAGGCATGGCATCGCGGGCATTAAGGACGAGGTGTAGCAGGGCGCTTTCCAGCTGGGCAGCGTCTGCCAGAGCACTCCACAGGTCTTTACCCTGTACCAGTTGCAGATCGATATTTGGCGTGAGTGAGTGTCGCAGGAGTCCTTTCACATTATCGATCAGATGGTTGATATCGACCGCTACGGGATCGAGCGCCTGGCGACGGGCAAAGGCGAGCAAATAACTTGTCAGGTCGGCGCCGCGCTGGGCGGCAGTGCTGGACATCTGCGCCAGCGTCTTGAGGTGGGGATTGTCCTCCAGTTCCTCCTCCAGCAGCTGGCTGTTGCCAATAATCACGGTCAGTAAATTATTGAAATCGTGAGCCACGCCACCGGTGAGCTGGCCCAGTGCTTCCAGTCGCTGGGATTGCTGCAGGCGCTCCTGTACCAGCAGCTCCTGACTGATATCGGTCATGCCGCCGAGAATGCGCAGGGCAAGGCCACTATCGTCGCGCACGATATAGCCGCGGGCGCGAACGTTGATGACAGTGCTGTCCGGGCGCACAAAGCGGTATTGTGCTTCCCAGTGGTTAGCAGAATGCTTGATACTGTCCTGAAAAGAATCCAGCACCCTGTCCCTGTCATCAGGGTGGATGCCGCTGGTCCACAGCGACTGGGTTTCGCTGCTGCTATTGGTGGGTGTTAGCCCCAGCAGAGCCTGGATACCTTCATTCCACCAGGTGTCGCCACTGACGAGATTGATATCCCACAGGGCATCGTGGGAGGCATTGGCGATGTAGTGCAAGCGCTCGGCGTTGAAATGTGCCCGCTCCTGTTGCTTCATGCGCTCACTGATGTCGGAGAAAGTAATGACCGCGCCGGTTGTGGCGTTGGCGCTGTGCAGGCGCTGAATACTCCAGGATACCGGGAAGCTGGTGCCATCGTGGCGCTGGAACCAGTCCTCGCTGACCCGCAAGGATTCACCCGGCGGTTTGGCGGATAACCCGGTTATGTGGCACAACGGGCACTGCTGCTGTGCACAGCCCGGGTGCAGAAGGTTGTGCATCTCCACCCCAATCAGCGCTTCAGTGCTGGCTCCCAGCATTGATGCGCCAGAGCGATTGATGAAATTGCAGCGGCCACGGGCGTCGATCCCGAAGATGCCCTCGGAAGTTGCTTCGAGGATCAGCGCCTTTTCACTGTGCATGTCTGCCAGTTGCGCTTCATACCATTTTTGCTGGCTGATATCGCTGATAAATCCATCCAGGATCAAGGTTCCATCGTGGTCCTTGTGGCTGGAAAAACCCTGCTCCAGAACCCACTTGATAGCGCCGCTGCGGGTTTTGATCCGGTAGGCAAGGCGGTATATCTGTTGCGTGGCAAGAGCAGCCTGGACCTTGTCCCACACCTGTTGGCGATCATCGGGGTGTATCAGTTCGGCGAATGATTGTTGCTGGCTGCCGGTCAGCATATCTGCGCTGTAACCGCTGAGCTCCTCGGCACCGGCGCTGACAAACAGCATGGTCCAGTTGCGGTCGTTGCGGCAGCGGTAGGCCATTCCAGGCAAATTGTTGATCAGCATCTCAAGTGAATGGGCCGTGGCTGCCTGGTCGGCAGTCAGGCTCTGCTCGGCGGCCAGTTGTTGCAGGAGGTTATGACCAGGATGATCTTCGGACGCAACATCCCCGAACAGCACAAGCCCCGGCCTGTGCTGGTGCGCAAGTGCAAGGGCGGATTCTTCCGAAGTGGCTGATATCACCTCATAGCCCGCCGCTGTCAGCGTGCGCAGGGCGGGGGAGTCTGATGCAGTACCGTTGATTAACAGAATCGGTGGGGAATTGGGCATTTCTCTTGACTCTCGATGTGCTTGCCCGGTATTGGGGTGACGGCAAAGGTCTGCAAACGATATCAGTATGCCTGCCTGTGATTGTGACTGTAAATCGGCGGTTTTACCTTGCGTCGCACTTTAGGGTCTTTTAATCGGAGAGCACAAAAGTGCTGAGCTTGCTGAAGGCTATTCGCTGTCAACCCTGTGGCAAAAGCAACTGCAGCTGCGTGGATGAAAAAAGGGCCGTCACAATGACGGCCCTTGCTGGGTGGATAGAACAATAGCCATTTAGCTGCGGCTATTTCTGCTCATCTGCACCAAACCGGTAGCGCAACTGCAAGCCGTAGGTGCGCGGCTCATTCCAGGTGTTGGTCTGGAAGCCGAGGGCGTCGATTAACGAGTTCGAGCCAACAATCCACTCGTCGTCCATGGCATTGCGTACATAGAGACTGGCATCGAATGAGCTGCCCATTGCATTGGTCCAGTCTATCCTCAGGTTGACGTTGTCATAACTCTCTTGGTAGCCCGTTCTGCGAGGAAATGAGACCAGCGACTCATCGTCAAGCCAGACACCGCTTTGGCGGTAGTACTCTCCATAGAGAGATAAACTGCCATACGCCTGATCCATGGGGACTATATAACGAACTCCAATTGTGGCCTGGTGTTCCGGTGTGCCAATGAAGGGTGACTTTGTATTTGGAAGCATCACGCCATCAATGGTTTCAGTAAATCCTGGCCACTTGGTATAGCGTGCATCCGTCCAAGTGTAGTTGATAAACATCTGCACTTGTTCATTAAAGACGAACTGGTGCTCCATCTCCACGCCAGTAATCTCTGCAGCGGCTGTATTGTTGATCTGGGTAATCACCCCGCCACTGGGGGTGGGAACAACTTCACTGCGTTGTACATCCTCATACCAGCTGTTGTAAAACGCCACATTGCTACGGCCAGAGACACTGCCCAATTGCCAGTCTGCCTTGATACCGACTTCAATATCATCCAGGGTCTCAGGGTCATAGGTGTCTCTTGATCCAGGAATGCCTGCCGCTGCCGAGGTGCCATTGATACCACCCGGTTTGAAACCACGGCGATGGGCAAGATAGACCAGTACATCGGGATTGATCTGGTAATCCAGAGTGGCCGTCCAGCTGGGGGCTGATTCGCTGAATTTCAGGGGGTTGATCAATGGTCCAACGGTAAACCCGTTCGGTCCTGGTATCAGCTGGTAGGTTTCCTGGGTATTTTTGCTCTCTGTGCGGCGATAGCCAGCGGTAAATTTCAGTCCATCAAGTAGCATATCCGACAGGTCAACGGTGAACTGACCGAAGATACCGGTTTGTTCGTTGACGCTGGCCGACGTACTGGGGAACAGGAAGGTGGTATTGCCGATAGGAACCTGAAAAGCATTGTTAAAGGTCAGGAAAACTGGCGGAGGGTTGTAGGCACTTTCCACTTCCTCATTGAAGTAACCCAGTATCCAGCTATGTTTGCCGTTTATATCGCCAAGGATCTGGTATTCCTGAGTAAAATCATCGCCGAAACTTGTTTTTTGGTTGCCAAAAGGGGCAATTTGCTGGGGGAAACCTACCAGATCATAACCGTTAATCACAACACCGTGGGAGTACTGGGTTGCGCCAAATTCCCGTATTGAGGTTGAACGGGTAATCCGGTTGACACCCAAAATAGTTTTCAGACTGACATCGCCCAGAAAACTCATTTTGCCAATATCGATGGTGGTTGTATTGATAATCTGTTGGCTGCGTCCCTTAACAGCGCCATCAATGGCAGTAAGATTTTTGCGGATTGAGCCGCCACCTTCTACGCGGGCCAATTCTGTATCCAGATCATTTTTTAGTTGATCTATAAGTCCAAGACGCTGTGTGCTACAGCTCTGGTACCCGGCGAGATTCCCCGGGTTGATAGCCCAGCAAAGACCACCGTTTTCTAGGCCTGGGAATGGTAATGGAGGAGCGGCAATCCCAAACCAGCCAGCGCCCTGCAAGGGTGTAGTATTGAATAGGGCGAAATTATCGTTGACTGACGCCAGCACCGCACCGGTGGGACCTTCATCCACATTGTTATGTTGCAGTAACGTGTAGTTTTCCAGCCATTCAACCGGTTTGAAGTTGATGCCCAGCCGGTAGGTTTCGCGGTGGCGATCATCCTGGTCCTGGCCAGTGCTCTGGCTCTCGGTAAAGCCGTCACGTCTCTGTATATTGATGGCACCTCTGACAGACAGCTTGTCTTCCCAAAGGGGTAAATTCAGGGCTGCGGAGACCTCTTGGGTGCCCAGATTGCCCACCTTGGTGTCCACATAGCCACCGAATTCGTCGGTGGGTTTCTGGGGTGCAAACAGCACGGCGCCACCTGTACTGCTGCGGCCAAACAGGGTTCCTTGTGGTCCTTTCAGTACCTGTACCGATTCAAGATCAAACAATTGCAGATTGCTGCCAGCTAAGCCTACGCCCTTGAGGGGTACCTCCCCGTAGTAGACCACAACACCGGATGCGCTGCCGAAGGTGGCACCCTGCCCACGAATAAAGTAGTCCACAGCGGTGCGGGTGGCGCTGCCCTGGCGTACAGTCATGCCGGGTACATGAAGTGTCAGGTCGTAGGGGTTTTCAATGGATTTTTCCCGCAGGGAATCAGTATCAATGGCCGTGACCGAGATCGGTACACTTTGCAGGCTTTCTTCGCGTTTCCGCGCTGTGACGATAATTTCTTCAATTTGGGACATCGCCGGAGCTGAGAAAAACGCGGTGCTGGTGGTTAATGTGATGGGCAGGATCAGTGTTGATAATAGCTGACGTTTCATCTTGGTTACCCTTCTTGTTATCGACGATGTCAACGTCCATATTTAATCGTCTGTTGTGTTTGGTTAGTTTTTATCGTCTATCCAACAGAGATTGTTCAGGGTTTTTTCTATGGCTCTCCTTTGTGAGTGATAGTTTCGATAGTTGATGAATAGTGACTGCCTTGCACAGCTATCAGCAGTCTTTTTTGTGCAGAACCCATGTGGGTAACTGCACAAAAAAGTTTGCCAGACTTCGCGCTCAAGACGACTGGCAGGACCAGTTTTCCGCGTCCGCCTCACCGCCTTTTTTGCCATTGAAGACAGATTTTTGCGGGTAGGGGCAGAGCAGGAAGTCGCGCGGGCTGCCTGCTGACGGGGGCACCACAACCCCGGAGACTGTGCCGGTATCAGGGTCAGAGAAAGACAATTCCGCCCTGTCGCCGCGATGGGTAACGATCTCCGCCGGTGGTTTGCCGTTTTCCACCCAGTCGATCAGGGCGTTGAGCATTTTGTCTGGAGCATCCTGAGGGCCGGTACCAGCGCCGCAATGGGCCATGCCGGGGATGCGGTAGAAGCGTGTGAAGGCTGCCATTTTATCCATGCCGCCGAGGGTTGCACCGGCATCGTTGTAGTACTTGACCAACTCCTTGTCGATACAACAGGGATCGCTGACACCATTCCAGAAGATAATTTTGCCACCGGCTTTGCTGACGCCACTGATATCGGTGGACATGGAATAACCGTAGCCGAGTTCTTCTGCCGCTGCCCACCAGGCGTCGAGCTGTTCCTGGTTGTTGAAATCGAAATCAGTAAGTCCCTTGAAGTCCTTGCCAAAATAGGCCTGGGCCAGGGTGTTGCCGATCATGTAACCGGCGGAGGCCTGGTGGAAGTTTTCCCGGGTAATGGTTTCCGGCCAGGGTGGGGCGCCTTGGCCGAGGAACAGGCTCCAGGAACTCATGTTGGAAATCGGGAAGCCGGATTTGATCCGGCCTTGAGGCCCATGGGGGCCACGTAGCAGGGCGTCAATCGTGCGGATCTCCGGGGCTGTCAGGCAGTCCGGGCCATCAGCGCTCTGGCATTGCAGTTGCTTGAAGTCGTAGCTGCAGACTTCGTGTTCCCAGATGATGCCATCGGTTGCGCCGTCGAGGGCATCACAGGCCTGGGTGACATGGTTTTCTGCCATGGCCAGCTTGGCGGGCGAGACCCAGGCGCCGGGTTCGCGGTGCATTTGCTGGGCGGCGTAGATGAAGGCCAGCATGGTTTCTGCGCCACGTTTTGGCCCTATGCCCGGTGCGCCGAGCAGTACGCCATCGTAGTCTTCGGGATGGCGGGTAATAATTTCCATCCCCATGCGGCCACCGCCGGAACAGCCGGAGTGGTAGCGGTACATGGAATCCACATCGTAGTACTGTTTGGTGATTTGCTGGGTGGCGACGGCGGTGACATGGGCACCGCGGTGGGTGTGATCCAGAGCCTTGGCCTTGCTTTCGGCAAGGAATGACCAGCTGGCGATGCTCTGGTGTCCGGTGTCGGTGCCCGCCACTGCAAAGCCCTGCAATATGGGGTTGCCGGCGGGAATCTGGGAGTCGGTAGGCACTGCGCCGCCGGTGGCGCCAACGCCGATAAAGTAGTAGCGGCCATTCCAGTTTTTATCCGGCAGTTGCAGGCGGAAGTTGACCTGATTGGGTCCGGGGTTGGTGGTGGTGACGTAGCCGTCGATGCGGCAGTGGGGGGCAGGTTCGGCAACACTGTCAGCGGCTGAGATGGTGGTGTCCGCTGATGCCATGGCTTGAATGGCGACAATGCTGCAGTCCGATGCGGCGTGACTGGCTGGCGCAAGGAAGAGTGCGCCCAGAATGACGGCTGGAGCAGCAAGATATTGGCGAACAAGTCGCGGCTTTTCGGTGAAGTTCAATAGATTCATGATGGCTGCAGCCTCGTCTTATAGTTGTAGTCAGTCCTGAGCGTTTTGTAAATTTTTGTAATCAACACGGCCAGAAAATACTAATTGGACCTATATGTCAAGATTTTTGCTATTCTCGGGTCGAGTCGTAACATTTCTGTTGAGATTCGGTTTGCGCCAATGGAAAACAGTTTTTGATGTCCTATAGTTACGGTTCCGGTTAAAAAAATAACAGCACACTAATAACTACAATCCCGAAGGAAGCA
Organism: Gammaproteobacteria bacterium BRH_c0; assembly: GCA_000961645.1. Taxonomy (GTDB): domain Bacteria; phylum Pseudomonadota; class Gammaproteobacteria; order Pseudomonadales; family Porticoccaceae; genus NAT127. Next base: position 64,922 of record LADM01000133.1, read on the forward strand.
TGACCATGAAACTTCGCAAAATTTCCCGTCTGTCTGCCTGGCTGTTTAGCACTCTTGCTGTCAGTGGCATGGCTGCGAGTGCCCAGGCGCAAGGTGTCTGTAATCTGGAAAGTATCAAGGCCATAGCCCCGGAGGGTGCTGTGGTCGACGCGGTGACTGCCGTTGCCGCACCGGTAGCCCACTGCGAGGTGCTGGGCCACACCATTACTCAAAACCCCGGCCCCAACCGGGTGGAGTGGACGGTTATGCTGCCGGATTACCGCTTTAATGGCCGTTATTACTTTGTCGGACTGGGTGCCGCTGCGGGTGTTGTGCCGACCACCACCACCAAGGATCCCATAGGGCAGGGTTATATACCCGCCACCCTCAAACTGCTCGGCGCCGGGTTTGCCGTGGCGGGCACCGACACAGGCCACAAGGGCAGTCGCTGGGATTTTGCCGTCGACAACCCGGCGGCCAAGCTGGACCATGGCCACAGGGGTGCGCATGTCTCGGCTGTGGCTACCCAGGCGATTACCCGCGCCTACTATTCAATGGATAAAAAGCTCTACCGCTACCACCTGGGTTGTTCCGGCGGGGGGCGCATGGGCGCCATGGCGGCTCTCCATCACCCGGAGGACTATGACGGTATCGTAGCGTCGACCGGTTTTGGCAAGGGCGGCAGTGTGTGGTTTCCCTGGATCCTGCAATACCTGATCAACAATCCTGAGGGCTGGGTGTCGCTGCCCAAACTGGAGACCCTGGAGCGCAAGGTGGCAGAGCATTGCGCCGGGCCCGATGGCCTGGTGCGCGACCCCGATGCCTGCGGTTTTGATCCCGCCAGCCTTCGCTGCAAGGGCGAGAGTACTGATCAGTGCCTGACTGACGCTGAAATCAAGATGGTGAACCGCATTACCAGCCGCCATCCGGTGGGACCTGATGACACCTCGGGCGGCTTCACCCTGACAAACCCCACCGGCTGGTCGGCGTTTTTGCTTGGCCCCACCCGGCCCACCAATAAGGGGCCGGAAAACCCCTGGGCGCCAGCACCAGCGCCCTATTCCTGGGGGCTGGGCCAGAGCATCTTGAGAGGTATGTACTTCAATGATGCCGATTTCAATATTATGGATCTGGATTTTGACAACCCCGAGCACCTGCAAACCCTGGCCGACCACCATGCCGACTGGGGCGCTGTCAGCCCGGATATTTCCGCTTACAAGAAAGCCGGGGGAAAATTGATCCTGTGGGCGCCCCTGGGTGAAAACGCGGTGCCGCCCGCCACTGAAATCGAGTATTACCACGCTCTCAAGGACACCGTACCCGGCACCGACGACTTTATGCGCCTGTATGTGGTGCCTGGTGTACAGCACTGCGCTGGCGGTCCCGGCCCGCAGGACTCCCCGGATCGCTTTCTGGACAATGTGATTGCCTGGGCGGAGCAGGGTGAGCGTCCGGATGCGATCGTGACAAGTGCCTCGACAGAGATACCGCGCTACTTTGGCAATGGAGCACCTGCACCCGCCCGCACTGTGCTGGTATGCCCCTATCCACAGACTGCTGTATTCAAGGGCAAAGAGGGCGCCTTTGCCTACGATGCCCGCAACTGGAAGTGTCAGTAATACAACGGTGCTGCTCCTGAGGGATCAGGGGCAGCACCACCCTGTTATAAAGATTCCACAGCAATAATAAATTCCAATATCCGTCGAGAGGAACACGATGAAACGACCTGTATCTTTACCCCTATTTGCGCTGGCAGTGGGTTCAATTGCTGTCAGTAGCGCTTCCCTGGCAAAAGGAAATTGCGACCTTGAGAGCATCCGTGCCATCACGCCAAAGGGCGCTGTGGTCGATACGGTCACTCCTGTTGCCACACCCATTGCCCACTGTGAAGTGGTCGGCCACACCATTACCCAGAACCCCGGTCCCAACCGGGTGGAATGGACGGTGATGCTCCCTGATGAGGGCTTCAAGAACCGTTACTACTTTATCGGCCAGGGCGGTGCTGCTGGCGTTGTGCCGACCACGCGGGCCATGGAGGTCGATTTTGATGCGGTGTATGGTCCGTCCTATGCCGGCACAGAGGTACAGAAGGAGTCCCAGAAGCAGATCATGACCATGGTTGCCTCGTCCTTTGCCGGGCTGGCGGTGCGGAGAATGGCCGAGGGCTACGCAGTGGCTGGCAGTGATCTCGGGCACAAAGGCTTTATGTGGGATTTCATGATCGATAACCCGGCCGCCAAATTTGACCACGGTCACCGCGGTGCCCATGTCTCTGCCGTGGCCACACAGGCAATTACCCGCGCCTATTATTCAATGGATAAAAAACTCTACCGCTACCACCTGGGTTGCTCCGGTGGCGGCCGAATGGGCGCCATGGCGGCCCTCCATCACCCGGAAGACTATGATGGTATCGTCGCCTCAACCGGGTTTGGCAAGGGCAACTCCATGTGGTTTCCCTGGATCATTCAGTATCTGGTGGAAAAACCCGAGCGCTGGATTTCGCCGCCCAAGCTGGCCTTTCTCGAGCGCAAGGTGAATGAGCACTGCGCAGGGCCAGATGGGCTGGTGCGCGACCAGAACGCGTGCGGATTTGATCTCGCCAGCATCCAGTGCAAAGGCAAGAGCACTGACACCTGTCTCACCAGTGACGAAATCGACATGGCCAAGCGCATCACCAGTCCGCACCCGGTTGCCCCCGGTGAGATGTCGGGCGGCTTTACCCTGACCAACCCGGTGGGGTGGTCGGACTTTTTGATTGGCCGCACCCCACCCACCAGTGGCGATGTTGAAAACCCCTGGGCACCGGAGGCTTCGCCCTCGTCGTTCTGGATTGCCCAGAGCATCCTGCGCGGGGTGTACTTTAACGACGCCGATTTCAACATGCTCACCGATCTTGATTTCAACAATCCAGCCCATCTGCAAACCCTGGCGGATCACCACGATGACTGGGGTGCATCCAGCCCGGATCTTTCCGCTTACAAGAAGGCCGGCGGCAAGTTCATCCTATGGGCGCCGCTGGGTGAAAATGCGGTTCCGCCCTCAACAGAAACGGATTACCACGATGTGTTATCAAAAACCGTGCCTGATACCGACTCTTTCTTCCGCACCTATGAGGTGCCGGGGGTATGGCATTGCGCCGGTGGCCCTGGCCCCCAGGATTCTGCAGAGCGCTTCCTGGACAAGGTGATTGCCTGGGCGGAGGAGGGTGAAAGGCCGGAGGCCATTGTCGTCAATGGTGTGATGGGCTTTGGTGTGCCTAAAACCGCGCCTTCGCCCACCCGCACTGTGCTGGTATGCCCCTATCCCCAGAAAGCGGTATTTGCTGCCAAAGAGGGCGCTTTCCCCTACGACGCATCCAACTGGAAATGTGAGTGATCACGCTGCTCGCAGTTCTGTGATATTCACACTGCCTTTGGCGTAAGCGCTGCTGTTCAGCGTATTGTCAGAGCCTGGCCATATCTACAGGTCAGGCTCTGACTTTTCATTTCAGCTCTGGTTTTTTTCTGACTAACTTCTGCTCTTTAATCGTCTATGCATGAATGATGGTTAATGTCGGCGCAATTGATTAAACACAGGACAAATTAAACACACGACAATTGCCAATTTCCCGTTACTTGCTTAAGCTGTGGGTCCGCAATCAAAAGGCTTCCCCATGCTCGATCAATCAAGTGACGCACTGCAACGTTGGAAAGGTTTTGATCAGGCTATTGACCGCTGGCTCGATGAACGCCACGAGTTGATTGTTCTCTTGAGTAATTTTGCTGCCAGTCGGGATTTAAGTCACCGAACCCCGCAACTGACAGACAGGCTGCAAGCCTTTATCTCACTGCTGATTGATTATATTTCCGCCGGGCACTTTGAGTTTTATCAGCAGTTGATTGAGGAAGGTCGCGAGTATCAGGACACAGGTGCCGTTGCGACTGGCGTCAGGCTGCTGAAGATAATCGACGCCAGTACCCAGCAGGCGCTGGAGTTTGAATCAAGGTACGATCAGTCTGCGCCGTTGACTGATCTTGCTGCCGATCTGTCCGAACTGGCTGAAACCCTCGCCTCACGCTTCACTGCTGAAGACCAGATGATCAGTATCCTTCATGATGCCCATCTGGCCCGAAAGACAGGCTGATCTGATTGTTCATTGATATCCTGTCACCCTGTTGAAAAGGGTGGCAGGCGGCCAACTGCCTCAAATGCCAATTTCAACTGGCAATCCTCATTCCTCGTACAGCGTTTCACCAAACATCTTGCGGACATAAACGGTATCAAAATACTCGCGAATGCGATAGATCAGGCCATTCCTGAATTCCAGCACATGGTGGTAGGTGTTCTGGTACAGCCTGCCATCTTTGAGTGTCATATTGCCAACCGCTTCAACACAGACTTTGCTGCCTTCGGCCACCGTGTCGAGGATGGTGAGTTTGGCGACCGAGTGGCCGCCTTCTGTTTTATGGGCAAGTTCCCTGACCCTCTCATGAGGCATGTCACCCTGGCCAATAATCCACCAGCGGGCTTCCGGGTGAAAGTAGGCGTCGGCACTGTCGAACTGGTTTTCAAACAGAGCCTGCATGGCCTTGATGGCGGTGGCGCGGTTTTGTTCTGTGGTGGACATAGTCACCTCAAATATCGCTATGGATTGCTGTGCTGAGTTAGGGCCTGTTAACACTACTTGAATTGCACCTGCTGGAAGCCATTTTTGCCTCCAGCTAGGCGGAAGGAGCGTAGTTTAGTCGCTCTAAATAAGTGACTTACAACAACGCTGGGGGCAAAAATGGCACCAGCCCTTCGGGTTGCGGCTAAAAATCCACCACTTTTCGTTACTCGTCGTTCATTTGGAACAACCAAACATCACTCCTCGCGCCTCAATTGGCGAATTTTTAGTCACAACAGGCGTAATTCAAGTAGTGTTAACAGGCCCTAGGCCATATGAGCAGAAACTGAAGCCCGGTCTGTTTGTGATTTCTCCAGTTATGTCCTATAGCTTAGTCAGGCCGAGTTAAGATTGCTCCTGATGGTCATTTCTTGCTTGTTCTTAACTGTTGCTTACCGGATATCAGGGAGTCACGCCATGAGCAGTAAGCCCCCCAGACACTATCTTAATATCAGGGAGCGTCACCCTGAGTTTATCGAGGCGGTGGAGTCACTGGGCCTGGTCCTCAGGCAGCAGGGTCCCCTGGATGACATCAGCGGGCAACTGGTGCAGCTGGCCTCTGCGGTGGCGATCCGGTCCGAAGGCGCGGTACACAGTCACGTCAAACGTGCGCTCCAATACGGCGCCAGCACTGAAGAGATCCGTCATACCATTATCCTGCTTACCAGTACGGTGGGTTTTCCCACTGCGATGGCGGCGCTGAGCTGGGCGGATGATGTCATCGATGAATATGCCGATGACGACTCAGTGTAACTAATTCGCCTGTAGCTGATTGGTCGCCTGGACCTGATTAGTCGCCTGGACCTGATCGATAAAAGCAGAGGCTACTGGCCCGCACCAATAATTTCGCTGTCAGCATGAGCCGGATAAATGACCAACGGCATGCGCTGTACCGTGGCGCCAAAATAATAGGCATTGCCGCCGCTGTTGAGCTTGCGGGTGTGGCGCACCGGGTAACCTGCGGCTTCAATGCGCTGGCGCGCCACTTCCACATCATCCACGACGAACTCAATGGTGGCGAGAGGCAGTTCAAATTCGCCCAGCAGCTGCGGGTTGGGTTTTTCGATCAGCTTTACCCGGTGAGAACCTACTACCGCTCTTTCACCCAGCCCTGCAGGATCAGTGGCCACAAAAGTCATCCCGAACAGCTGGTTGAGATCGGCGGTTACCTTGTCGATGCTGTCGACGATCAGGCTGACACAGCCAATTTTCGGGTTGGGCGCAGCGTCCAGTTCGAGGAAGGGACCGTCTGCGCGCATCTGGGTTTCGTTGTCGCCAGCGGTACACACCATCAGCGGCAGGCCGTGAAAATCGCGGCCAAACAGGTATTCCGACGCGGCCGGAGCAGGCAGGAAATTGTTGACGATGGGCTCGTAACCTGCGGCCCTGAATTTTTTGCGCGTTGCCTCAGCACTGTCCACATCGATGGCCACTTCAATCAGGCGCCCATGGCTGGCGAAGGGTACGTGTTCGTGAAGCTGGATGGGTTCGAGGCCGTGTTCGCCAAAGGTGACGGTGATGGCGGGGAACTCTGTATCGAGGGAGGGTGACACAAAGTGGATACCGAGCATGTCGCCCACGTCGCGGGTAAAGCTTTTCATATCGTCGGCAATGATGGCGATGCGGCAGAATTTGGGTGTTGTCATGGGATTCCTCGTGGGTCGTTTGCAACGATGTGACTGATATCCGCGATGCATAGGTTTGGCTGGGATGCAGGTGTGTTTTTATGGATTTTGGTTCAGCTGTTATTTTTGGAACAGCTGTATTAATCCTATTGTGGCCCTGGGATCGTTTGTAAACAAGTGTCTTTGTGAGAATAGTTGTGAGAATTTTCGCTGTGCGAGGGATTTTTTCTCGCCATGACGCCAACCACACCAAGAAAAGCTCGGTAAAGATCAATTCTCTGAATTGACATTTCCCGTATCTACCTGGGAACTGTTATTGATACGCTCTTTGAACTTTTAAGCGCTCTCTTGGCGTGCTTGGCGTCTTGGCGAGATCATGTCTTTAAAAAGAGAAAATGCTGGCCCAGCCACAGCGCAGGTTACTCGTAACTTAACTCCGTAGCCTTGCCGTGAAATACCCGGTACACAAAGATGCTGTAGCCAATAATGGCGGGCAGGGTGATGGCTACGCCGTAGAGCAGAAACAAAAGCGAATCCGTCGCTGCGGCTGCGGTCCAGATATCCATTTGGCCAATAATAATGTCGGGGAAAATACTGTAGGCCAGCCCCAGCGAAGCCATGATGCAGATCACCACCAGCCCGCCAAACAGCAGCCAGCCCCAGCCGCGTTTGAGTAATACGGGCTTGCTCAGCAGCCAGCTCATACCGAAGTACACCAGCGCGCAGGACAAGGGGATGGGCAGCAGGCCAATGGCCGCAGGCAGGGTAAACCAGCGCTCGGCAATCACGCTGCTCGCCAGTGGTGTGGCGATGGACACCAGCAGCAGGCAAATACCCATGGGCAAGAGGGCAATACGCGCCCATTTCACGGCCTTGTTGAACAGCTCGGTTTCGGTTTTCATCATCAGCCAGGCCGCCCCCAGCATCACATAGAGGGCGGGCAGGGTGATGGCAATCAGTGCCGCGAAGATCAGGCTGACAGGGTTGTTTTGCAACCCGGTGATATAAAAACCCAGCATCCAGCCCTGGGACATGGAGGCAACAAGGGAGCCGATAAAAAAGGCCCGGTTCCACATGCCCTTGCGCTTGTCACCGGCCTTGACACGCATATCGAAGGCGACACCCCGCAGGGTCAGGCCAAACAACATCAGTGTTACCGGAATATAGAGGGCGGTAAGTACCACCCCGTGGGCCTTGGGAAAGGCAATCAGCAACACGCCGATACCGAGCACAATCCAGGTTTCGTTGGCGTCCCAGAATGGCCCGATGGAGGCGATCATGGTGTCTTTTTCGGCCTCACTGGCAGCGGGCAGCAACATACCCACGCCTAGATCGTAGCCGTCGAGGATCACGTAAACCAGCAACGCCAGGCCCATAATGCTGACGTAGACAACAGGTAACCAGTATTCCATCGTATCCCCCTCAGTGATCCGCCGGTTATTCCGTGGGTGCATGTTTGGTGGTGTAGCCCGGCGTCAGCGCCTGTGAGCGCGCAGGTTTGGTGGCGAGGTAGCGGATCGCGCCGATATAAGAGGCCAGCAAAAACACATAGAGCAGCAGATAGCCCGCCAGCGTGCCGGTAAGGGTGGCGCTGCTGTGATCTGCCACCACGTCTTTTACTTTGAGCAGGCCATACACGATCCAGGGCTGACGACCGATTTCGGTCACATACCAGCCCGCCAATACCGCCACCCAGCCGGAGAATGTCATCCACGACAGGACATGCAGCAGTGGCTTGCCGGGTTTGTGCTCACCCCGCAGTGACCAGCCTCCCCACCAGGACACGATCAGCATCAGCACGCCCATGCCCACCATGATGCGAAACGCCCAAAACACCATGGCTACCGGCGGGTGCTCGCCTTCAAACTCGTTTAGCCCCCTGATCTCCCCGTCCAGTTCGTGGGTGAGAATCAGGCTGGCGCCCTTGGGTATTTCCAGTGCCCAGCGGGTTTCCCGTCTGTCTTCATCCGGCCAGCCGAACAGCACCAGGGGCGCGCCTTTCTCTGTTTCCCAAGCGGCCTCCATGGCGGCCACTTTGGCGGGCTGGTGTTCGAGGGTGTTGAGTCCGTGCAGGTCGCCGACAAAAATTTGCAGGGGCGTCAGCACTGCCGCCAGTACTACGCCGGTTTTCATCACTTTCCAGGTGCCGGGGCCATCCATGCCCTTGAGCGCCCGCCAGGCACTGACACCAGCGACCAGAAAGGCGCTGGTAAGCAGGCTGGCGATCACCATATGGGCCAGGCGATAGGGGAAGGACGGGTTGAAAATCACCTCCCACCAGCTCTCCACCATAAATTCGCCATTGACTATCACATGACCGGCAGGGGTTTGCATCCAGGAATTGAGGCTGAGAATCCAGAACGCCGAGAGCATGGTGCCAAATGCCACCAGAAAGGTCGCGATAAGGTGCAGGCGGTTGGATACCCGGTTTTTGCCAAACAGCATAATGCCGAGGAATGAGGCTTCAAGGAAAAAGGCGGTGAGCACTTCATAGCCCAGCAATGGCCCGGCGATATTGCCCGCCTTTTCCATAAAGCCTGGCCAGTTGGTGCCAAACTGGAAGCTCATGGTAATGCCCGATACCACCCCGAGAGCAAAGGTGAGGGCGAAAATCTTGACCCAGAAGTTGTAGGTGTAATCCCACAACTGATCCCCGGACAGGGTGAATCGCACGCGGAAATAGAACAGTAGCCAGGCCAGGCCGATGGAAATGGCGGGGAAGAGGATATGGAAACTGATATTGGCGGCGAACTGGATTCTGGCCAGAACAAAGGGGTCAAACTCCATTACTGTCTCCCGGTGGGATCTGTGTGCTGGGTGTTCCTGAGGGGTGATACGGCGCCATATTGTGCCATGGGCACTGCCTCGGGGCGGAGGTATTTGTGCGACAAATTGTCGCAGGGCAGCAGGAATTCTGGCAAGGCGGCTCAATGCCCAGCAACTGCAGGGGCTACAGGCGTGTTAGCAGGCAGATATGCGAGGGAAATTAAAGCCATAGGAAGATAGGCGTGAAGAGATTCAGGTTGAGCTGCCACCCGGGGCAAATATCGCCCTTGCCAGGGCGGTATCCATATATTCGCAGGCTCTGACAATCAGCCCATTGTCGAACTCAAACAGGTAGTGGTAGCGGTTGTTGTAATCGCGGCCATCGTGGAAGTGAAATTCACCGGCCACTTCCACCGCCACCCGGTTGGCTTCGGCGGTGGTGTTGCGCACATGCAGGCGGCGGGTGCTGCTGAGATCGAAGGTGTGCTGCAAGCTGAGGAGAAAATCCTCCCGCCCGTAATCTCCAAACCCCGGGATTTCCCAGCGTGCGGAAGGGCAGAGCCGCTCCCTCACCCCGGCAATATCCCCGGCGACAATGGCGTCGAGGAGTTGCAGGGCGAGGGCGGTATTTTGCTGCTGGGTCATGATCTTATTCTCACGTCTCACGTCTCACGTCTCAAGTGAAACGCCATCAGCTTCTCTCACGAATATGCTGCAAATCCAGCCCTACCAGCCAGGCCGAAGTACCGCTGTGTTGTAACAGGAAATCCTGCCGTTTCAGCCAATTGTGGAAATATTGCACCAGGTCCTTGTCCTGCTCCGGGCCGGCATTGAGGACAAATTCCACCAGGGCTTCTTCTGCCTGCTCGGGGCTGGTGAGCTGTTTGCCCACCAATTGCGAGGCATCCGCCAGGTTGTCGGCGTGAATGCCGCGCCCATAGAGGTTGGTAGCCTGCAGGAATTTGGCCAGTGAGCTGGCCTTGCCCATTTCATAGTCGGCAAAGGGGCCGCTGGCGCCCAGGTTGGGCAGGGTCTTCAGCAGGTGATCCGTGGCCGCCGGGAACGTGAAGGGCGCGGCCTGCGGTGGTTGCGGATCGGTGAGTGTAATGCCCATGGACTCGGCGATGGCGCTGATTGCCCAGCGTGAGGTGCCGACGCTGAAACTCAGGTAGGCCACATAGTCGTCATTGATATCCGGGTCAAAGGCCAGCGGCCAGAGGAGAAAGCCATTCACACCGCAGAAACCTGCGGTGTGAAATTCAACTGTCTTTTTGTCGATCTTGTCGCCGGTGATCTGCTCGTAGTGGTCCATCAGGGTGTTGAGATCACCCATCGGCTCAGTGCTGTCGCGCAGGCGCATACCGGCAAACTCCGCCAGGGGATCACCCAGGTAACCCACCTCGAAATCGATCAGTCCGGTTAGCTGATCCCCCTCAAAGAGGAACTGGCCGGAATCGGCACTGATAAACGCTGCGCGGTTGCGGTGATGGGGTACATTGCGCTGCAGCCAGCCCCAGATAAATTCCATCAGGGCAAAAGGGCGCCCGGCCATGCGCTGGCGATAGATTTTTTCGCAGGGACTGTAAAGGTTAAAGGCAATGGCCTCGGGAGTGTCGGGAATGTCCAGTCCCAGAGCGGCGAATTCGTTGAGGGGGATGTCGTGCATGGCCGCCAGGGCTTGCACATACTGGGCGCGAATGGCCTCCCGCGCAGCATCATTGCGGGCGGTGGTGAGGTTGATCTGGCCGGGGATCAGGTCCATCACAATGGCTGTCGGGTCCTCCATCATGCCGTAGACGTGGGGCACCGGGATGCCATAGCGCTCGAGAATTTCATGTACACCGGCTTCCTGGTGGAGGCTGAGGGGGCCGACATAATTCTTGCCCTTTTCGGCGCGGACATGGACGCGGCGGGGGGCGCCGTCGATGATCATGTCCACATCCCAAGCCGGGCGCCAGCGCGCCTGGCGGCTGAAACGGTTGATGGTGCCAGGCACTATCTCTACCAACTTGGTGCGAATGATAGAGTCGAGATTGTCGTTTTGTGCCGGATCGTTCGGTTCGGGTGGCATGGTTGTATATCCTTGTTCTAATGGTTAGGTACTGGACTTTAAACCCTCAAATCCTTCGAGGACAGCCAGGGTTTCAACTCCCTGCTGTTTGATACTGCAGAAATTCAGTTGAGTTGCAGCGTTAGGGAAAATCAAACGGCCCTTGATTTGAACCGCTGAACTCGATTCCAATAATAGTGTTGTTGGTCACGAAAAGTTTGAAATGACTACTTGTCTGCACGTGGTGCTCGTCATTCGAAGTTTCTTCTATAATGCTATCAACCAGTATTTGATTGCCGAGTACACGGATATCTTTTTTTCTTTCCATTTCACCCTGGGGCTGTTTGATAGCAGTAATCCTGGATGCAATGCCTGTGCTAATTGTGCTTCGATCATATAGCGCACTTCTTTCAATATGGTCTGATGACCAGACAGCAATTTTATCGGAAAAGTATTTTTGAGCTATCGCCAGGCTGTATTCATCACTGGCAAGAATTTCGTCAGCGATTTTTTTAGCGCCAATATGATCTGCCATGTTGCGGTCATCTGATCCCGTATGTGCTTTTTGGATTGCTCCGGGATTGGTATGAATGGCATCAGCGCGCGTTATCCTGCCATTGTTCACTTGATAAGTAACAAGTGATATATCGTTGAAGGGTGTTTCATCCTGGTGAGTTCCGGACGTAAACGCAATGATTGTAAGCTTGTTGCCATGCCGGGAAACCTTTTCGTCCATGGAATAATCGTTAACCAGTCTTTTATAGACGGCCAGCGATCCATTAATGGCCTTGGCTACCTGAGGGCCAGATACCATGCCATCCCCTGGGCTCGGTGGATAGTGTCGGGACTCGAGCTGATCAGAAAAGTATTTGGCGGCCACTCGCGTAGCGCCTTGCTGACCTGCGTTTTTTTTCATTTCACTGGCAATTTTATGTGCTACTGCTTCGTCTCCTGTGTGCCGTGCCGCCGGGATTTCGCTTGCCCAGGAGTTTGCTATAAAGAGGGAGTTGAGCACTATGATTATGGAAAAATGCCTTAAGTGGTATCGGGCAAGAAATTTTCTGGCGTGAGAAAACGGGGAGGTCGCCTTGTGAGCTGAAATGTTTTGGATGTGATTTTTCATAGGGGCTTCTCTTGATCTTAATCCTCTCTTCTGCAACAAATTCCGGCAGGCAGCAGGGTCGATATTGTTCAAGCAGCATGGGTTTTAAGCGGGTCAAGTTGCTTTAAACCCAGAGTACGATTTTCGCTATCTTTGTGGCATAACGGTGAAACACAGCACCTGGGACCAGACGCCTCGATTGAACAGCAGCAAGTGTTGCTCTAGCAGCCTGTCGGACTTAGGGCTGATCTGCTGCGGCGGCGTTAAATCGGCCCATATCTCCACGCTTTTTCGGCACATAGACACCACTATGCACCTCAAAACCGCGAAAATCTGGTCTCGATTTCCCACTCGCCTCGCTACGATCGCCTAAGTCCGACAGGCTGCTAGGCCTCAGACATCCGAGCCAGAGTAACCGCAATCCCGTTCACCACCGCATTCCCCGATGGCGCATCCATCAGGCTGCCGGGGCTGACCCGGTTGAAATTGGCGCCAGCGTGTTTGCGAGCCACCTGCATATTGGCGCCCTCTACATCATGGCCCCAGCCGTGAGGCAGGCTGACCACGCCGGGCACGATATGGGGAGTGATTTCCGCAGGCACAACAATGCTGTCCTCACTGCTGGCAAGGCTGATGCTATCGCCGTTGGCAATGCCAAAGCGGGCTGCGTCATCGGGGTGGATATGGAGTGTGCACTGGTGGTGGCCGCGCATCAGGCCATCGACGTTATGCATCCACGAATTCATTGACGACAGCTGGCGCCGGCTGACCAGTACCATGTCTGAATGAGGGCGCTGTATTGCCGCTTCGAGACGCGGCAGGTCGTCGACAATATGCTGGGGTGCCAGCTCGATTTTGCCGGACGGGGTTTTGACCACGCTGTCTACGGTGGCGATGGTGTTGCCCAGCACGATACCGTGGGGCGCAGCCTTGAAAGCCGCCAGGTTGAGACCATCGGGGTTTTTGCCAAAACCGTCGCCGTAGGGGCCAATGCGGATAGCCAGGTCGAGGATGCGTTCCGGGCCGCGCTGCGGCAGGGCGGAGCTGGCAATGGGCGGGTCGATGCCAACAAAGCTGCACAGGTTGGCGAAGTAGGCGTCATCCAGTGCGGCAATATCGATATCGCTATTTTTTGCCCCGCCCAACAGTGCGCCAAGTCGCAGCATTACTTCCCAGTCTTCCACCCAGCCTTGCGGCGGCTCGAACAACTTGGGTGAATAGTGGCCACCGCTGGTAAGGCAGAACACCCAGGCCCACACATCCCAGTGGGGCTGTTCCAGTCCGGTGGCGGTGGGCAGTATCACATGGGCATGGCGGGTGGTTTCATTGAGGTAAATATCCACGCTGATCATGCATTCCAGCTCGGCCAGGGCTTTTTCTGTGCGCCCGGCGCTGGGTGCGGACAGGGCCGGGTTGGAGGCAACGGTGACCAGTCCGCGAATCTGGCCTTCACCGGCTGTGTCCATTTCCTCGGCAAAACAGCCGGCAGGCGTTTGCCCGAGCACGATGGGGGCGCCACTGACGCGGGTCTTGCCCAACAGCACCGGGGCATCGCTGGGGTAGGGCGGCGTGAGCAGCAGGTGTGGTGCGGTCTCGCTGCTCCAGCGGGTGCCGCCGACCCGGTCAAGGTTGCCGGTGAGAATCGCCACCACGTCGATCAGCCAGGAGGCCAGTGTACCGAATTCCTGGGTGCACAGGCCGATGCGGCCATAGATCACAGCGCTGGGTGCGGCGGCGATGTCGCGGGTGAGGGTGCGAATGGTATCGGCGCTGACGCCGCAAAATGCCGCGACTTTTTCCGGTGGAAAGGCCACCGCCAGCTCCCGCACCTGCTCAAAACCGTTGAGCTTGCCGTCGAGATGACCCAGGTCGACCAGGTTTTCGGCAAACAGGGTATGCACCACCGCCAGCAACAGCGCCGCGTCTGTGCCCGGTTTGACGCCAATCCACTGATCGGCCTTTTGCGCGGTGCCGGTTTCGCAGGGGTCCACCACAATCAACTTGCCCCCGCGCTTGCGCAGGTCGGCCAGGCCCTTCATCACGTTGGGGTGCGAAAAGATGCTGCCCTTGGAGGCGGCAGGGTTGCCGCCGAACAGGACAAACAGGTGGGTATTGTCGAGATCGGGGATGGGAATCTTCCACATATCCCCGTACATCAGCTGGCAGCTGAGATTTTTCGGCTGCTGGTCAACAGTGGAAGAGCTGTAGATATTGGTAATTTGCGCCAGCCGTAAAAACTCGCCCACATAGCGGGTCAGGCCAAAACACTTGGCAATCATGTTGCCCAGATAGGCGGCCATGGCGCCGCGCCCGTGGCGCTCCAGCACGCCCTGGATGAGGGTTTCACAGCGCTCGAAAGCTTCCTCCCAGCTCGCTTCACGCCATTGATCGCCATCGCGGATCATCGGGCTGCGCAGGCGATCGGGGTCGTGGTGCAGATCCCCGAGGGTGGTGCCCTTGGGACAGATATGGCCCTGGCTCCACACATTGTCGTGGTCGGGGCGCACGGACTGAACCTGGTTGCCTTCGCTGGTGACAATCACGCCACACATGCCTTCGCAGAGGGGGCAGGTGCGGTGCTGGGTGTGGATTGGGGTGGCGGTCATATTTTCCTCTGGGGGTATGCAAAAAGTGCTTGAGTTACACGTTTCACGCTACAGGTTGGACGTAATCTGCTTTTTCGTGAAACGTGAAACGTGTTACGTGGGGTCGTCAGCTTTTCAACACATCAAAGCCTTCCAGTACGGTCAGCACATCCACGCCTTGCTGATTGATGACACTGCCCATATCCATGTATTCGCGCCAGGCGCTGATTTTGAGATCATTGTTGAGTTCGAACACGGCGACCAGGGGGATCTTCAGCCAGCCCTTGTCAGTCAGTGCCTGATCAAGGCGCTCGGTAAACACATATTTGCCGTCGCCGCTGGAGCCAATGGCGTATACCTCGCTAAGGTTGGATTGATAGTTATCCAGCATTGACTGGATTTCCGCGCGGATGGCGTCGCGGCCATGCAGCGGTGCAGTCACTGGCACCGCCATCTGGTAGACGCAATCCTCGGCAATATAAGTCATGGTCTTATCAAGGTTTTCCGGCCAGCCCTTGTCAAAAGTGCTGATCAGATCCCTGATAACCTGTTCGTGCTGTGCGGCCATGATTTTCTCCTGTGGTGGTAGATTGGCAAAGTGCCGGGATGGTTCGGCATTGCGGTAAACATGGGGTCGACTGTAGGCAAAAGTGCCGGGCCGGTATACAGTCGGCGCTATCCCTGAAACTCCCATGACTATTGATGAATTGCCATCAGTGAATGGCTCTGTAGCGATGCTCTACCGCCAATTGTCTACTGGCAAAGCCCTAGTGACGGGAGAAGCCTTTGCCTTCGCGGAATTCCTGGGGTGTCATGGTGGTGGCTTTGCGAAAGGCTGCCGTAAAGGCCGCGGCGTTCTGGAATCCACAGATATAGGCCACTTCCTTGATCAGCAGGTGATCATCATGGAGCAGGGTGCGGGCCTTGTTGATGCGCGATTCCGCCACAAACTGGCGCAGTGTCACGCCAGTGGTGTTCTTGAATTTTTCCGACAGCTGACGCGGCTGCAGATAACAGGCATTGGCCAGTTCCAGTAGTGATGGCCCCATACCCACCGACGACTCAATCATTTCCCGCAGGGTTTGCACCTGGCTGGATTTCAGCTTGCCGTTGTCAAATTCATCGGACGACTTGCCAAGATCGGGATAATGGCGCCGCAGTTCAAAGGCGATAAGGGTCAACAGGCTGTCGGTTTGCAGTTTGCTGGCAAAGCCCGGCGCAGCGGTTTCTTGCGCCAGGCGTTGCAACAGCGCTTGCATAAAGGGGTTGTGGATGTTGATGGTGGAGCTGAGATCGATATTTTGCCAGCACCATTCAAAGCCGCCGAGCAGGCCGAGTCTGGATAGCTCAAACATGCATGAAAATGTGCGCTGATGGCCTTTGGTCCACTCGGTATAGAGTTTTGCGCCGGGTGGCACGAGCAGAATCCGGTCGATAGTCTGCCCGTGGCTGCTGGTGGGGCAGGGGTTATAGCCGCAGTAGAGGTTATGGGCGTGGAAATAGGGCAATTGCAGAAAACAGTAATTCATCGGCTCGAAGGTCGCTTCGCCGGGTTCTGTCCAGTCCACATTGTGGATCTGGATGTCATAGGCATCATCAAAAAGGCGCCCCTCAAGATGATGTTTTTGCGGGGGAGCAGCCTTGAACGCCTTGCTGTGTATGCTTTCCATCACGACCTCATGATCTGCACTTGATTATTGGTTATGGTGTTGTGACTGACGGCAATCTTAATACGACTGTCTTGGCTGTACAAATACCCCGGGGTTATATGCAGCCACTTTACCCGGATCAAACAAAATCCGTTGAGAATGGGGCGGGAGTGCTCCAGGATTGCCCGCAAGTGACACCTATCCCATACCTCTGACCACTAACAGGCAGGAATATCATGATAAAAGCAGTAGGACTCGGCAAAAAGCGCGCTGGCATGACCCGTGAAGAAGCCCAGCAATACCATATGAACAATCACGCCCCCCTCGGCAAGCGGATTGCCGGCCCGCTGGGTATGAAGCGCTACGTGGGCTATTACCCGCAGGTGGCCACCAATATGGCCGGTGAAGTGCTGGCCGATGTGCCCTGGGACTTTATTGTCCCCGAATGGTACACCGAGGAGTTTTTCGCCAACTTTGACAGCTATCGCAGCAACGATCCCGATGGCATTGCCCTGGTCGAGGACGAGAAGCGCTTTTGCGATCACGCGTTCGGCTATTTGCTGATCTGCGATGTCAACGAGATCGTGCCCGATAGCGGCAAACCCGGCGTCAATATCTTTTTTGGCGCCAAGCGCAAGCCCGGTCTCGCGCCCCGCGACCACCACGAAAAACACCGCGAGCTGATCGGCCCCTGGGCTGCCCGCGTCTATGGCGATGCACTGCTGGATTACACCGCCTATTACATTCATGAGGCCCATAACCTGGAGCGGGGTCTGGTGGATGAGGCGCCCTACGATGTGATGGTGCAGGCCCGTTTTGATGAGGCGGCCATGGCCAACATGAGTGAATGGATGGCAAGAGCGGATGTACTGGAGTTGCTTGAGGAAGAAAGCAAGTTCATGGACACTAGCACCCTGGTTTCCATGGTGTGCGGCTACCGTCCCTATATAACCTGAAGCGGGGCAGCTGTGCCCCTCCCGTCAATAACCATAACAGAGCAGATAACATGCAAAGATTGAAAGACAAGGTGGCGATTATTACCGGTGCCGCAGGTGGTATCGGTTCGGTAACTGCTGCGCGCTTTATTGAGGAAGGCGCCACTGTTGTGCTGACCGATATCGACCTCGATCATGTCCAGAGTGTTGCCGACAAACTCGGTCCCAATGCCTGCGCCATGGTGCTGGATATCGGGGATGAACAGGCCTTCAAGAAAGTGATCGACGATACCGTGGGGCGTTTCGGCAAGCTCGATATCCTCTGCAACAATGCCGCCCTCACCAGCCCCGAAACCCTGCACAGCGACACGGATATCACCGGCATTCCTACCGACCTGTGGACCAAAGTGCTGCACGTTAATTTAACCGGCTACATGTTTGGCTGTCGCCATGCCATCCCCCATATGGCTGCCAACGGTGGCGGCACTATCGTCAATATGGCGTCCGGCGGCGGCCAGCTGGCAGATGCCAGCCGCGTTGCCTACGGCGTGTCCAAGGCGGGAGTTATTTCCCTCACCCAGTACGTCGCCACGTTGCACGCTCACCAGAAAATTCGTTGCAATGCCATTGCGCCGGGGCCGGTGATTACCCCCACATTCCGCAAGGTAGCCCCGGAGCTTATCTCCATCATCGGTCGCCACGCCCTGACCCCCGAGCTTGGGGAACCCGAGGATATTGCCGCGCTGATGGCGTTTCTCGCCTCAAGCGAATCGAAGTACATCAATGGCCAGGTGGTTACCATTGACGGCGGTATGAGCGCGCACCATTCCCACGTGATGGATTTGCAGGATCATATGAAAAAAGTCTGACGCTGGATGTCTGAAGTCTGACGCAAATGCTAAAAGCAGGAGATCTCAAGCGTCAGACTTCAGACTTCCGACACAAAGCATTCAAAACAAAATCCACACAGCCTTCCCGCCAGCGCTCGATGCCAGCGCTGGCGGCGAAGTCTATATCCGAAGCTTCCGACATCACTTTGCCGTTGAGAAAGCAGGCAGTGGTGAGGTGAAACAGCATCCAGAAAGTGATATCGGCATCCAGATCGGGGCGGAAATCGCCGTTGGCAATACCGCGCTCGAGAATGGGCTTGAACGATGCAATGGTGGCGCGCATGGTGGGGATAAAACTGCTCGATTGGGTGATGTGCTCGCCGTGATGCAGTGCCTGATCGAGGGTGAGGGCGGCGTAGCTGGGGTGTTCGTTAAAGTCGTCGATAATCTTGTTGATCAGTCTGGTGATGGCGTCGCGGGGTTCAAGGCTGGCGAATGTTTCCGCTGCTTCGAGTATTTCCATGCCCTCTGACACATTTTCGAGTGTGGCCTTGTAAAGCTGGTCCTTGTTGCGGAAATAGTGGTAAACCAGCTGTTTGGTGACTCCGGCCTCGCGGGCAATATTTTCAATATTGGCGCCCTCAAAACCGCGCAGGGAAAATTCACCTTCGGCGGCCTTGATGATTTTTTCCAGCGTGGTTCCCTTGTCTCTCGGTGCACTCACTGCGATTTACCCGGTCAGTTAAAACGGTGCCATGGTAACACCTAGGAAGGACTGGGTTGCACGTTGCACGTAACACGTTGCACGTAAAAGCAGGATCTAGCCCATTGGGCTTTTTTACGTGCAACGTGTTACGTGAAACGGTCTTCTAATCAAACTTCATTGGCAAGGTGACCAGTGACAGTTCGCCGGGAAAGCCGCCGTACACCGGTTTGAAATGCGCATCGGCAAGCCGCAGTTTCGGAAAGCGCTGCACCAGTCCAAGAATGGCTTTTTTCATCACCATCCGCCCCATGCGATTGCCGATACAGTGGTGGGGGCCGCTGCCGAAGGCGACGATGCCGCGTGGGTTGCGGCGGATATCAAAGCGCATGGGGTCGGGGAATTCCACCGGGTCGAGGTCGGCCGCCTGGATAGACGCCATTACCGGCATGTCCTTGAAGATGGGCACGCCGTCGATTTCCGTGTCCTCGGTGGCGAAGCGGACAAAGGTGAGAATGCCTGGCCCGTGACGGCGCAGGCATTCTTCCACCGTGCTGTCGATCAGACCTGGCTCCTGCCGCAACAGCTCCAGCTGATCCGGATGCTTGCCCAGCATCAGCAGGGCGCCGCCAATGGTGGCGGCGGTGGTGCCGATACCGGCGGAACAGATGGCGTTGATCTGGCCAAATAGTTCCGACTCGGTAAGGCCCTGACCCTGATCGCGGGCGGTGACCAGCAGGCTGATCATGTCGTCGCCCGGCGACTGTCGGCGTTCGGCCACAATCTCCTGGGTGATGCGGATCACCTCACCCACTGCCGCCATAAATTCATCGGGGAAGGGTTCGCCCGGCACAAACTGCGTCGCGAGGGCGATACTGTCATGCATTTGGGCGAACACCGCCTGCTGGTCGGGCTTGAGCTTGAGCGCCGCTTCCAGCAGCGCGCGCATGATGATCGGGCGGCTGAAATCCTCCATGGCATCAAAGGCCGGGCCCACAGCGGCCACATGGTCAATCTGCTCGGCGATGATCCGGTCGATGTCGGCTTCCAGGCGCAACACCGCATGGGGAGTGAAGGCGGGGGTCATCAGGCGGCGGATGCGTTCATGGTTTTCACCATCCATTTGCAGCACATTTTCGAGTCCGCCAAAAATATCGAACACCTTGTAATCGGGCCAGGGCGGTATTTCCACAGTGAAGCGCTGCGGATTGTTGTAAACCTCCTTGACGTCCCTGTGGCGGGTGCAGATGGTCACCGGCAGGCTGTTGCGCAGCACATAAAAGGGTTTGCGTGTGGCCCAGTCGGCAAGCAGATCGTTGAGGGCATTCTGGCGGAAGTTTTCATCCACCAGGTCGACATTGACGAATCTCGATGCATCCATTCGCTGGCGAAAATCCGGTGCAGTCTGTGCTGTAGTGGTTTGTGGCGTGTTCATGAAATTCCTGTCGTCTTTCAATACTGCTTTTTTACCCAATGGTTACAGCGGCGCCACTGCAACCGGTATACCCGTCATCCGCGGCATGGCGTTGATGGTCTGACGCTGCCTGTCGGTGGTGGTCAGCTGGTTGATACATACTCCGTCATCGCCGCTATTGTCGCCACTTTCTTTGCCAAGGCCATCGGGCAGATCCCCAAAGCCGTGGGACATGGACACCACGCCCGGACGCACTGCCTCATCCGCTTCGGCAATGGCCTGGATGCTGCCATTTTCAGAGCTGATGCGGATCGACTGGCCATTCTCTATGGCCAGGGCTGCCATATCGTCGGGATTCATAAAGGCGGGATTGTAGGGCATCAGCTTGCGGATGCGCGGCTGGGTGAAACCCATGGAATTGAAACGGTGACGGTTGCGGCGACTGGCGAGGCGCAGCGGGTAGTCACCCCTGGCCACCAGCAGATCCCGTTCCTGCCACAGGTCGGCGATTTCACCCTGCACATCCGCAGGCATCAGTGAAAATTTGCCCGCTGTGGCCGGGTCTGCGGGCAAAGCGTACTGGGGTTCGCCGCCGAGGAAAAAGCCCAGCGGCTCGGCAGCTATGTCGTCAAAGGAGGCTGGCGCATTCACGGTCATCATGCGCATCAACTGCTCTTCCGTCGGCGGCACGGTCATATCCAGTGGCTGGCCCATATAGGTCAGGGGTTTGCCCAGTGCCTTGGCCAGCGCCCACAACACATACCACTCGTCACATACATCCGCTCCCTCTGCAGGCCTGGCAACGGCTGGTGTGTAGCGGGTGTAGGGAACAGGGGAGAGGTTGGGTTCAAAAATATAGATCGGGAAATCGGCTCGCTCATATTGCAGTTTGGGGGGCAGAATGTAATCCGACAGTCGCGCGCTGGGAGTCATATGCGGGTCGATAGTCACCATCAGCTCCAGGCTTTCAAGGGCTTTGGTTACCTTGCGCTGGTTGGGGATTGCCTGGGCCGGATTGCCGCCGTGGTTGAGCAAAAAGCGTATCTGGCCGGGGCCGGGTTCGAGGATTTCCTCCGCCAGCATACCGGTCACCATTTCCCCGGCAATCAGGCCATAACCGCCAATGCGGGATTTTGGCCCCTGCTCCCAGGTGCGCGGGGCGGGAATCACCTGGGCCGGTCGCGGGCCCCGGCCCATCAGAAAACCGCTGTTGGGAATGGCCTCGCCTTCGCGGATCAGGCGGCCGCAGATGATATTCAGGGTTTCGGCCAGATGCTCTGCCAGGTTGGAGTAAGCCCCCATATCCGGACCGGTGCCCGTGCGCACGCTGCCCCGTTTGCCTTCGCCGGCAAATGTCCGTGCGGCCTCGACAATCAGCTCTGCAGGCACATCGGCGATTGTCGCCACCTGCTCAGGGGTAAAGGGTTTGACAGCCTGGCGCAGCTCGGCGAGGTCGCCTACATGCTGGCTGCAAAAATCCCGGTCATACAGGCCTTCATCAATAATCAGTCGCACCATGGCGGCCAGGATAAACCCATCGGTGCCGGGCAGGGGTTGCAGGAAAATATCGGCAAACTGGGCGGTTTCCGTGCGGCGCGGGTCGATAACGATCAGCTTCATGCCGCGCGCCTTGGCATCCTTGAGGCGCTTAAGAGGATTGCGCATATCCAGGTTGGCAATGGACACCAGGGGATTGCTGCCAATCAGCAGGCACACATCGCTGTCCTGGAAATTCTGGGGGCCAGGAGGCCAGTAGCCGATACGCCCCGGGGCGATCACTTTGGCGGACTGGTCGATGGTCAGGGTGGAATACAGTTTGGGCGTGCCCAAGGCCGCCATCCACTCCGGTAATAGTGATAAACAGATTGAAGAAAAAAAGCACCCGGAGCCGCGATAGGCAGCAATAGCATCAGGGCCGTCGCGATGATAGATGGCGGCGAGTTTTTCGCCGATTTCAGACAGTGCCTGCACCATGGAAATCTGCACAAAACTGCCATCGGGCATTTTCTTGAGGGGATGAAGGATACGCCCCTCGTGATTGTGGGCTTCCGGCGCATTGGCGCCCTTGGAGCAGATAAACCCCAGGCTCTGCGGGTCTTCGCGGTCGCCGTGGACTGCGACCAAGCGCTCTTTGTTGTCGAGGCTGACCACGGTGCCGCACATGCCCGTGCAGATACGGCAGAAGGATTTCTTCTCTGTTGTGACCGTCGCCGGATCAGTGTCGGATTGATCCTGTTGGGAAAATCGTTCGTTCATAATTATGTTATTCCGCGTTTGATACCACTGCGGTAGTGTCGCCTATACCGCACCAGGGGTACAAGGTAAATGACAGGCCGGTGTGGGCGCAAAGCAGCCCATTTAGCCGATGCTGTTCATGTCCCCTGTATCCCAAGGCGTCAGGCGGTTAACGGTTGGCCCGGACCTGTACATGACGGCGGCGTTCTGCCCGGCGGTGTTCCCGCTCGGCAGGGGTTTCGCTCCTGAAATCCGGTATACGTGTTGCCAGCGCTTCGATGGGGATCAGCTCGGCACTGGGCTGGATAGACGGGTCCAGCGGCATGGGGACGCCATCATAGCGCATGATAAATACGCCACGGTTCAGGCCACCGGTATCCAGCCAGTTGATATAACCGGGGTCGTCTGCCGCAATCACATAATAGTAATTGCCGTCGGCAGATAAGTGCGCCTGGGCGGTGTTGAGGCTGGAGATCAGGTTGCCGTATTCCAGTGACGCGAGCCAGCGATCCGCCAGCTGTATGCCCTGGTAAACCCCATGGCTCTGTGGCGCCTTGATCAGCAGTGCCTGGCCCTTCGGCACCTCAAAATGCCCCATGGCCATCAAGCGGCCTGGAACCCCGCCCAGATCGCCCCGATCCTGCAGGGTCGGTACCACATTGGCGGGCCAGGCCCCGGTGATTATATTTTCAGTCATGTTTGGCCACACCAGGGCATGCTGGCGGAAAGTGTCGCTGGCCGCTTCCAGGCGTTTGGCGACCTCGGCGGCGGTCATCTCCGGGGAGCGTTTATGTTCGTAACCCACCCGGTCTATATGGATTTCACCGGGAAACTGGTCGCTCCACTCGTTGTAGACTTGGCGCATCATAACCGTCGAGGCATCGGCCGGATTTTCGAGCCAGTTGCCCGGCATTTTGTCCCTGCTCAGGAAAATTTCAAAGGTGCCGTCTTCATTGACGTCAATTTGCTCGTGGGCCAAATAGCCTGCGGAACGCCCGCTACTTGCCCAGGGGGCTCCGGCATAGAGATTCACTTCAAGGCGGTAGGCAGAGCCAATTTTGCCCCAGATACGATAGGTCTCGCCGCCATGAATGGGGCTGTAGCTGTAGCGCTGGTCCGGGTTGTCGGCACCTTCACGCAGCCAGAAATCAGTGGCGCGCAGATAGGGCAAATCCTTGTCCTGCAATACTTCTGTCTCCAGGCCCGCAATCAGTGTGCGCACCAGATGCATATAGGCCTTGGCCCGGTCCTGTTCGCTGTCAAAAAAGCGTGAGTCGCGGATTTCCTTTTCGACGGCAACCAGTTGTTCCGCAAGAGCCTGAACAGCCAGCTGGGTTTTGTCGGGTTCTGTACTCTGGGCAGTCAATGACAACCCGAGCATCGTGCAGGCGGACAGCGCGATTGTCATCAGTGGTAATCGGCGTGGTTTTATTCTGTTCACGAAAAATCCTTCACTTCAAGATTAGGAGAAGACGGCGGGGTTGATCTGTCGAGAAACAACGCTGATTCAAAGGGCAAACTGCCAGTCAAAGGCGTGGAAAACTTCGATAATGTCTGCCTTTTTGCCGGTATGGTTCACTGTCCCTGATTGCAGGGATTTCTCGATGGTGGATTGCCCGGCCACCATTTTTGCCCAGTTTTCCCGCGTCATGGACAGGGTGGCATCTGCATTGGCCGGTTTTCCCTCGCTGATTTCTGCCACACCATTTCGCACATGCAGTCCCCAGCTGCGATCAATGTCGCTGAAGGTGATGGCCAGAATCTTGTTCAAATGGGCGCTTTTTGCCGGATCGATCTGGACCTCAAGCAGCTTGAGGTATGTGCCAGGGGGCGTAGCCAGAATATTTTCCACCGATGGTAGGCGGAAGACGGACTTTGACGGTGCCTGGTTCCAGTTGATGGCGCCCTCAAGGTCCAGGGCCTGGGAGAGCATGTAGTTACGGGTTTGCATGGACCTGGTGCCTTGGGCCATCGCCCGCAGGGAGTCCGCTTTAAGCTGCCGTGCTGGTTTATTGTCAGGCTCGACTGCCAATACATAGGTGAGCAATTTTGTGGCCAGGTTGTATTTTTTCTCATCGAAAGCTTGCTGCGCACTGAGGATAGCCTTGTCGACAGAACCAAAGGCACTGAGTATGACTGCCCCCAGTTCCGCATCGCTGGGCGGATGAAGGTCGGCACTTTCACCGGAAAACCAGCCCACCAGGCCGCTGTATTGGGCGCGCACATTGTATTCATTATCCACATAGGTGGGCGCCAGCCAGGGGTGGTTGGCGAGGTGCGGTGGTAGCCGTATGCTGCGCGCCATCTCATCCGGCGAGAGACCGGCATTGATAGCGCGGATCGACTGGCTGTAGATATAGGCATAGGCATCGCGGTGCGCGGTGGCGATATCGTAGCCGGTCTGGGCATCAGTGATGGGGAACCCGTGGGAGGGAATCATATAGGCGGCTTTCAGTTGCCGCAGCTTGTCGATACTGGCAATCAGGTCCACCGGGTCGCGGTAGTATTCTCCCCGCAGGGTGGCCAGGGGTGCCAGTACGGGCAGCAGGCCGGTGTTGTGCACCACCAGGTCGAGATCGGGGAAGTGCACGATCAGGCTGTCACGGGTGTCGCCTACCGAGTGATGAAAAACAGCGCGCACCCCGTCGATATCCACTGCTTCGCCGTCGTTGACCGGGTGATTGACTGCCACATGGTGATTGGCATTGAGGGCCGGATCGTCGAATTTGAATTCCGGCATCGCCACCACTGCATCGGGCCCTTCGTGGGGCAGATACAAACCGAGTATCCGGCCGACACTGCGCTGCTGCTTGGGGCCGAGATAGCCGGTGGTGGATTGCAGCAAGCCTTCCAGATCGGGATGACCATACACGGTGACAGCTGTCTCACCGCTGTCAGCGACATACTCACCGGCGCCGCCGGTGTAGTGGTGGTGGGTGTAGATAATCGCAATAACCGGTTTTGATGTGATCTCGCGGATCATGCGCAACGCTTCGCGGGCCTGGCCTATATTGCTGCCCGCATCGACGGCAATCAGCCCTGCGCGGGTTTCGATAAAGGTGTAGTTGGAATTTGCATAGCCGGTAATGGTGGTGACACCCTCGCGCACCTTGACCACCCGCACCTTGCCGTAGGGGCCTTCTGTCATGGCCTTCAGGTAATCGCCATTGACGATAGCGCCGTTGGGCGCGGTGACCTTGTTGCTATCCATATCGCCACGGTAAAAAAGAGCGGGTTCTTCGGCAGCAAGCGACAGGGGTAGAGAGGAAAAGACCAATAATGCCAGTAGTTTTTGTGCGTTATGAAGGGTCATAGGTAAACTCATTTATTGCTAGTGTTGCCGAACTTTAACCGTGTCATTAGCCGGGGAATAAAACAAAGCTCTCGATTTGATCTGGCTTTTTATTGTTCGCTTAATCTGAACAGATAGGATTGATAGCGTTGATCAAGCAGTGCCTGACGCTCCTGCGCACTGACTTTTCGTTGCTTGCCTGCCAGATGGTTATCCAGCTCAGACAATGGGAGCTTTTGTATTTCCCGCACTGCACTGTTGACATCGGGCGCGCCGGAGATCAGTTCCCAGCGCACCATGACAATGCCGTCGTGCAGATTGTCGGTATCGAGCCAGTTGATATAGCCGGGGTCCTGGCGTGACACAATCAGGGTAAAGCTGCCGTCCGGGTTGGCTATGGCCTGTTGATTATTGAGGCTGGTGTGGCGCCGGTCATAGCTGGCCGAACGCATCCACAGATCCGATATCTGCACCGCCAGATAGTCTGCAGCCAACGGGTCGAGGGCGATGACCAGCACCTCATCGTCACCCAATGCAAAGCGGCTGGCGGCGAATACTGCACCGGGCATGCCCTGGTCCACCTTGCGCTCAAAGGCTGTCAGCTGGTTGGGTGTGTTCTTCCATACCATCTGCTCAAGAAACCCTGCCGTGCTTTGCGCCGTCGCGATTATCTGCGATACAGCGTTATCAATGGTGTCCATTGAGGATGCGCCAGGTGATTGATCACTCACTGTTGCGCTAACGCTGATCCCGTTGGGCCGTTGTTTGCTCCAGTCTGACAGGGTGTCACGAATTAAAATGGCGTTTGTCCCCGGGGCCAGGTGCAGGTGGTTGACGCGACCTTGCGCACTGCCAGCGTCAGCGGTGATGGTAAAGGTTCCATCACTGGCGACTTCAATGTCCTTTGCCTGAAGGGAATCAGTCGGCATGCCCCACAGGGATGGCGGCGGGATTGCTTCGAAACTGAAATCCAGGGAAGGGTACAAGGCATTGCGGGTGCCGGTGAGTGTGTAACGGTAGGCGGGGTTCACCGGAATGCTGCGATAAATACGGTCCGGGCCATCGGCATAGCGCGAGCCGGGAACGGTTTTATTGCCGATGGTATAGGGCAGGTTGCCACTCCATACCACCCGGGGCTGGCACGGATCATTTGCCGCCACGCCCAACAGCACACCAAACACCAGTTCATCCACAGCGGCTTCCAGAGTCGCAAGCCCGTCTGCCAGTGAGGCGGATCTGGTTTTTTTGAACAGGATGATGGCCTTGTCCCGGGCTTCAACTATCTCAGGTTGCTCGCGCAACTCGAGAGCGGCGGCCTGAATGTCACCCAGGGCCGGGGTGACGAGGGGCAAACCTGGCTGCTGTGAGTCCGCAGCTAACGGCGCAGCCAGCACCATTGAGGTGACAAGCGGGACGAGACGGCGAGTGATCATTTTTTATCCTTTTCCCGATCTGTTGTGGTGGCACTGTGCGGCAAAAAAATCTGTTGTCGCCGGGCACTAGTGCGGATCGCTGATGGCTGTGACCGCGACAGGGATAGCGCCCATTCGAGGCATGCCGTGGTAAGGGTCATAGTCGTCCGTCCAGCTGGTCAGGCGATTGACGTTGGCGCCATCCCGTTTCGGATCGTAATCGTCGCCGGGATTCTTGCCAAAGCCGTGGGTCATGGACAACACGCCCGGGCGCAGATCACTCTCGGCCTCGACAAATCCGATAATGGAGCCGTGTTGCGACCTGATCTCCACCTTGTCGCCACTGGCGAGTCCAAGGCGGTCGAGATCAGCGGGGTTCATATAGGCCGGGTTGTAGGTTCTTTTCAGCACGGTGCGGTCAGTGCTGCTGACCACGTTGGTGCTGTTCTGGATGCGCCTGGGGATAAACAGGAAGGGAAACTGCGGATTCTTTTTGCCCTGTTCCACATGGGTTTCGGCGCGAACCTGACGCAGTTCACTGAGCATGGTTTCGTTGCCGAGTTCCAGCCTGGCGATGCAATCCTCGTCGCGGGGCAGGACGGTCTTTCGCGCTTCATCAAACAGGTGGCCATTGGGGTACTCTTTTATTTTTGACAGGGGAACGGCTGAGCCCGTACACATCATTTCATAAAGTTCGTCAGTGCTGGGTTCATGCGCCATATCCAGCATCGGTGCCTCACTCTTGAACTCCGCTTCCTTGGCGGCGATGCCCAACAAGTCAGAGATGCTGGGGTATTTCAGTTGCAGGCCCAGGCGCTGGGCCATGCGGTAGTAAATCTGCCAGGGTTCCATCAGATCGCTGCCCGCCGGTGGTTCCAGCAGTGCGGGCTGGTAGGCACCATAGGGTTCAACCCAGCCGTAACCGGGATGAAAGAGGCTCAGCATCTCGTTTAGCTGGGTCATGACCGGCACTTCAAATGACACCCGGGTTGCGATCACATAATGGGCCATGCGCGCGGTGGCGGAAAATTCCACATCATGCACCACCAGCAGCTCCAGGGCTTCGAGGGCTTCTTTCACCAGATCCTGCTGGGGCCAGGTGATCATCGCGCCGGAATGGAGAAATAGCGCGCGAATCTGCCCGTCGCCAGGGGTGAGTATCTCCTCGGGCAACGCACCTGCCGGCATCCCGGCGGCGGTCTGTTGCAGGCCCCGCACCCGCATCTGTGCGCCAAAACCCCAGGCCGGGTAGGGCGGGGTTGGCTGGGCCTTGAACTCCTGGGGTGGAAACAGTACCCGCGGCATTACGGCCGCATCGCCTTCCCTGGCCCAGAAACCGCGCAGGGTTTGCAGGCAGTACAGCAGGTAGGCCATCAGCGTGCCCCTGGTTGCCATGCTCGGGCCAGTGCCGGAGCCAAGGTCGCCGCGGGGTGAGGTGGCGATAATCCTTGCCGCTTCCTTGAGGTCGGCCTCATTGATACCGGCGCGCTCAGCCACATAGGCGGGAGTGAAATCGCGGACAGCGGCCTTTAGCTCATCAAAGCCACGGGTGTTGGTGCGGACAAATTCCTGGTCAACCGCATCCATGGCAATGATCAGGTGAATCAGACCGGCCAGAATGGTGGGGTCTTCACCGGGAATGCCCTGCAGGTGGACTGTGGCACGGCGCGCCGTTTCGGTCCTGCGCGGGTCAATCACGATCAGTTTCATGCCCCCAGCGGTCAGGTTCTTGAGCTGGTTGCCAGGGTGTTGCGGGAAGTACTGTTTGGAAATAACAGGATTGCCGCCAATGATCATGAACACATCGAGGGTGTCTGGATGCATGCGTCCACCGGCCCAGCTGCCATGCAGCGCCGGTGCCATCATCAGACCGGGCTGGTCGATGGTGCCGTTATTGAACAGATAGGGTGAGCCGATGGCATCCATAAAGCGGATCATGAGAGGTCCCAGGGCCTGGTGCTCCAGCCCCGGACTGCCGAGAAAAGCGGCAACGGATTTTGGCCCGTGCCTGTCCAGCATGGCGGCTATTTTCTCGCTGATCTCCGCCACCAGCTGCTCACTGGATATGGGTGCATAACTGCCGTCAGGCTGGCGCTTCAAGTGGTTTTTGAGGCGGTCGGGATTGTTGTGCATGGCGGTCAGGGCGCGGCCCTTGGGACAGATAAAGCCCTTGTAGATGGGCGCATCATGATTGCCCTCGACCTTGATGACGCGACCTCCATCAAGGGTCACATCGACCGGGCAAAAGGCTGCACATGAGCGGCAGGTGGATTTTTCAATCTGTGTCATCGGGTTGCTCCGTGATGTTGATTGCCAGTGTGACTGGTCGATGGTTGGCCTTTTTACAGTGCTTTAGTGATTGTTATCCATCGCGCCAGGCTTTGCTTTCAGCCGCATCCCTGTGACAGTGTATTTCCGGGGCATACAGTGGCATTGAGAGTAAGCCCTGTTGCCAGCGTTGAGTGGTCGAGCCTGGGCGCTCGCATATCGATTTTTTTATTGTAGTTACATGCTGGCTGTCTGGTCGGGCCACCCGTGATTTCGGCTGGCCCGACCAGACAGGGTTCTAATCGCTGGTGTGGTCTGCCAGCACCTGCTTGACCCGCAAATGTTCCGGTATGTTCTCTACGCCGATATGTCGATCAATCTGCTCCTGGTACCAGTACAGCACCCGCTCCTGATAACCCAGCACCATGTTGGGCAACAAGCCGGTGTTGAGGGAGCGTTGCAGGGGGGCAAACAGATGCTGGTCCTCCTTGGCGATAGCCAGTATCTGTTGCTTCATGCCTTCCCAGAAGGCCCTGTCTTCCTCGCTGTCGCCCTGCCAGCCCATCACCGACACCACCATCACGGATTTGTTGAGACCCATTGGCCACCAGGTTTGCCAGGCAAAGCCCACCGGGTCGATAGCGGAGAAGGTATTGGGGAAGCGCAGCAGGGCGATATTGTGGTCTTTGAAGAGGGGGCCGAGGCTGTCGGCGGCATCGGTGTTGGCCTGAAAGATGGTGGCGCCACGCTTGGCAGTGGCAAGGCGGGCGTGGCCGTGACGATAGAGGTCGATAATATTGCTCTGCGCATCAAGGTAGGGTGCGATGGATTTGGTGTGCACCACTGGGACGTGGTAAATCTCGAGGAAATTATCCAGCGCTGTCTTCCAGTTACAGTCCATCTCCACATGGACTTCGTGCTTGACCACCATGTCTTCGAGTGGAAAGTCGCCCAGCTCGATGCCCTCGAAGGCGAGATATTCCGCCAGCGGAACCGCATCGTCGTTGAGATTGATGTAAATCATTCCCCGCACCACCTCGCAACGCACCGGCAGCAGGCCGCGGTTTTCCTTGTCGAGGCAGGGGAAATTGCGTTCCTCCGGCACGGTTTGCAGCTTGCCATCGGAGGTGTAACCCCAGGCGTGATAGGGGCAGACAAAGCGGCGCGCGGTGCCGGTTTTCTCCAGCAGCAGGGCCGAGCCGCGATGCCGACAAATATTGTGGAAGGCCCTGATTTGGCCATCGAGACCGCGACTGACGATAATGGACAGTCCCAGCTGTTCAAACAATTTGTAGGAACCTTCCTTGGGCAGCTCGCTGATATGGCCAGCGTGGAGCCAGGATTTTTTCCACATATGCTCCATTTCGAGTTGGTAGAATTCCGGCTCCGTGTAGCGGCCCACCGGTACTTCCGGCAAATGGGGGAATCCCTCCGGGTAGCTGGTGCGTGCCTTTTCCTCGGTGATGGCTGTGTAGATTTTATTTACCGGTGAATCGTTCATTGACTCCTCCTGTGATCATTATTGTCAGCAACTGGCCAGCATGGCCTGGTCCACCAGACCCGCCATCCGCCCGTAGCGTTCGGAATAACCTTCATAAAAGCGCAATACATGGGTAAAGATCTTACGCTCGCCAGGCGCCAGATCAAGGGTCGGGTACCAGTGGGGCGTATACACATGGTTGCCGATTTCTTCACCCAGGGTCACGACATCATCAGCCAGGCGCAAGCTGTGCACCAGGCCATCAGATTGGCGGCGGATACCGATCTCCTCCGGCCTGGCCAGATAGTGGTTGTCTGGTGTGTTTAGAAAGCCGAAACGGGTATCGGCATCGTTGGCCGGCGGTGTATGGGCGCCGTGCACCACATTGATGGACATGGTGACCCGGGCATCCATGCTGCACATGATTACCGTGGTGAGCAGGCCGACACCGCCCATCGGGCGCGGCCCGAAGGAGCGGTCGCGCAGGCCGACGCCGTTAAAGGGTTTGCCCTCAATGTTGCCAGTGACATGGCAACCCAATTCCAGATGGCCAAGGGAAAAATCCTTGAAGGTGAGCAGCTTTTTAAAGTCGAACGGTTCGTGGTCGGACACGGCGTCGAGTTGGATATCACGCTTTTTGTGGCGGATGCTGTAACGCTCCCAGTTGTCGATCTCCACATCCACCAGTTCCGATTGCAGGTAATTATCGGTGTAGGCGTCCTCGCGCCAGCCCTTGCCGTCACTGACACCCATCAGCATATGGCGGGTTTTGCCGGTGCTGGAGTTGCACAGGATGTGCATGAATGCGGCCTGCCTGCTGTCGGGGTCTACGGCGGCAAAAGCCCAGGTGTCGGACCACACTGGGTCCGTGGCGATGGCCGGATGCTCGGCATGACCTGGCTCGGCCACGGGCCTGGCATTGTTTGCGTTGATCATTTTATATTCCTGTTGATCGCTCAATAGTGTTCGGAAGGTATACCACGTTTTCGTCCGGGATGGTGCTCTTGGCCAGTCTTGCGAAGGCGCGGTTGCACGCTGGCGATCTGATAGCTTTAGAGGACAGCAATACTCTCGCCTTCAGTACAGACCAGGATATGCACTTCACCGCTAGCGGGATCGAGCCGCAGGCGGTCACCGTTCCTGATGACTCTGGTCGCGCCCTGGACATGGACCATCGCCGCCAGCCCCAGCTCCCGGGCCACGACGGAGGTGTGGGTAAGCAGGCCGCCGGTTTCGACAATGACCGCAGCGGCGAGGGTGAAATACGGGGTCCAGCCCGCATCGATATGGGAGGCAACCAGAATTTCCCCAGCCTTGAAAATATCCAGTTCGTCGCTGCTGTTCACAACCCGGGCAACACCTTCTACGGCACTGCCGCTGACGCCCAGTCCGTGCAATACCCTAACCTCAGCGTTCTTTTCCGGCGAGCTAAAGGCCACAGGTTCGTGGCCACAAATCAGCTCGTCCGCTTCGCCGCGGGCCTCCAGTGTCTCTACCTCGGTGCGCCGCAGTGCTGCCTCCTTGCGCAGGTCGGTGCTGATATCCCCAGTCAGGGCGCTGCGGACCTCTTCAAGACTCAGAAAATACAGTTCACCCACTTCGTCGATACGATCTGCATGGAGCAGCCGCCGGGCGATTTCGCGGAACAGCTGGCGCAGCATATCGACACGAACAACCAGGCAGGCATTGGCCCGTTGTCGGGCGCGGGCGCAACGCTGGGCAAGTTTCACCAGGGTGTTGATATGGGCGCGCTTTAGGGTGCCGGCTGCGGCCATGATGGCGCTCCTGGCCGCTTCAGTCTGAGTGTGGGGATGGGTCTTGTCCTTGCCGCTTGCGAGCAGTTTCCCAACAAAGGCATCCATCACCGGGGTGGGATCTTCGGCCCAGCTGGGAGCGCTGATAAGGAACTGAGCCAGCGAGCGGTAGCCGTAGCGGTCGACCACTGCCCGCAGCGCGTCGTGGGCATTGGCGTCGATTTCATGGAGGGTTTCCCAGCGCTGGTAGGAGGATTTGAGGGCGCGGGCCAGTGTCGGGTTGCGGCGTTTGGCGACCTGGGCAATATCGCGGATTTTTTGCACCGGCGCCGCGCTTTCCATTTCGCCCAGGTCGCTGAGGAGGGCAACCAGAGAGTGCTCCTGATTGACGCCAAGTGCGCGGCGCAGGGCAGTGATTATCACCTGTCCTGCCAGGGTGCTGCGGGTGTCCCATTCGCAGGCTTTGATCAGCTCGTCCTGCCAGGGGACGATCAGTGCGTCCAGCTCGCTGTTGGTCCTGCTTGCCAGGACAAGGTTGTGACGCAGCGCCAGGTGTTTTTCGAAGCGCTTTTTGGCACCGAGGATGGCGTTGGTCAGGCCAGCGTAAAAGCGCAGTTTGTGGCGTTTTGCGGCTGATTTTTCCGCTTTACTGATCTCGGGCCGGGCAATACGAACCTCGATGCGCTGACCGAACTGTTCCTGCTCAACATCGCTGGCGTCGGCGCCAGGCAGCATATCTGCCATCCACATCGCCCAGGAGAGGTTGGCGTAGAGACGCCCCTGATGGACGCGGTTGCCGAGCAGGGCCGGTGGGTCGATGCTGGTAACCCCCAGGTCGCGCAACGGGCAGCGCATACCCTGTTCGAAGGGCATTGCGACCACTGTCAGGTCGAGGGGTTTGATGACGCCGGGAAAGCTTTCGCGGCTGCTGGCCCTGGCAGCGTGGGGCAGGCGCGGATCATATTCGCTGTTGAACAGGTCGAGAGGGGGGATCAGCTGTGAAGATGAATACATGGTCTATTGTCTCCATGCAACATTGGGATCGCACTGCCCTGGCAGAGAGGTAATCGAGAACCCGAAAAAAAAGCTGCGGCGTCCTTGCCGCAATAAGTTGCCTCGGGGGAGAACCTGGTAAATTCCGATTGAAAAATAGCCTTTAATCCGGTGCCGTATGGCTGGCGTTGCAGGTAACGCTGCTGCAGAGCAGCGTTATTCAGGCTTCCACTCCTGGATTCAAGCCGCTCAACAATGCAGGCGCTTTTGTCAGAAGGTAATGACAGACTGTGGCGAGTAGATGTCAGCGATCGATCGGCTGTGAACTGATGCATACAGGGTTTTACTGAGTCGCAGCAGGAGTGAGCAGCGGCAGGGCAAGAAAGAAGGCCCTTGATGCGGGCCTGCTGCAGTAGGGTAAAATCTTCCATTTATCAACCCTGATAGGTGTTGCATTGTTATTGGTTCTGTTGTTATTGCTCTGCTTTTTCAAGAGTAGGACAGGTCGACGGCTTTTTTTATTTTTATCCCTAACCGTAACCCCCTGAGGCCACACTTTACGGCTTTCACTTTTTAAATCAACCGTATTAACCAGCCGCAAAATTCCAAAAACCGCGCAAAATTCCAAATGATTCGATGTGGTTGCTGACAGTCACGGACTTGTTATTGCCAACGGATTGGTCGGAGCCTGCACCTGCTGGTAGCAATGGGCTATTATCCCTCCGCGATCAGGCCTGTTGGCCAGCAGAGCTGCGGCAACTGGCATCAGCCACAAAATGGCCTGCGAAGGCAGCGCATCAGCCAGGCTGCACTGAGAAGGGTTTTATAAGCCACTGATTTAATTTGAGTATGTGATGGTGAGCAGGTATGCTCAGGCAGTCCGGTTGATCTGGACGAAATATATTTTTATGGACATTTGCGCGCTATATCCCGTGCTATACCATTTTATTACCGCTGACAGTCATTGTTGCCAACCGGTTGGGCCAAGCAGTTGATCTCTTCATGATGAAAAAGCATTCCACATCCGGCTCACACTTCTCCGTTCAGGAGCAAACCCCCGAAGATATATTCAACGCCTTGTTTGCTGCGGACCCGGTGCTGCGGGGTTTGCCGCGCATCGTTGCCTACCTGATCAGCCTGCCGCACCGGGACCTGCGCCCAGGCGAGATCTGGATCAAGGACTTTGGTGATTTCTCCTTTGTGATTGAACCCATGCACTTCCTGTTACAGGGCCAGCGGCAGGGGGAGCTGTACGGTGTGCCTTTTGGGCCCCGTGCGCGCCTGCTGTTTGCCTATTTTTTTATGGAGTGCATAGACAATCCGGGCCTGGAGGTTGATCGCGGCGGTATCTCCGTCAGTCGCTGGTTTGAGAACATGGGGCTGTCTATTGGGGGTAAGTCCTATGCCGCCCTGCGCGAGCAGGAGTCGCGGGTGTCAGCCTGTCGCTTTATGAGCACCTTTCGCGCCCAGGGGTATGAAGGGGCGCTGTGGGATTGCCTGTATATCAGTGGCATGCGCGGGGTAAACAGCAAGGCGCGGGGGCCGACCCACCACCAGCGCAATATGGTGAGGCTGAGTGCATCACTGTTCAGTGAGGTGGCCCAACACCCCACCCGCATTCCTATTGAGGCCCTGTCGCAACTCTCCAACCAGTCGCTCGGGCTGGATATCTACTTCTGGCTCGCCTATCGCCTGCCGCTGATGACTGAGGATGCTTTTCTGTCCTGGGACGACCTGTTCCGCTGTTTCGGAACCTCCTACAAGCATATCCGCCATTTTGAACCGCGCTTTGTGGAAAAGCTCGAGGTGGTCCTCAAGGTCTACAGTCAGGCCCGGGTGATCGTGGAGGAGGGTGGCATCAGGCTCTCTCCGTCGTCGCCACCCGGACTTTAACGGGCGGTGGCTTACGGGTATCATTCCTGCCCTTTATGACTGCAGGTTTTTACAGGGCTCTCGCGTCAATCATTCGATGAAGCCATTTCACTGACTATTCTGGAATCACACAATGAGCATCAAATCCGACAAGTGGATCTGCCGTATGGCCGCCGAGCATGGAATGATCGAGCCCTTTGAGGGCAGGCAGGTGCGCCAGCCCGACCCCAACGGCCCCCGGGTCATTTCCTACGGTGTGTCGAGCTACGGCTACGATGTTCGCTGTTCTGACGAATTCAAGATTTTCACCAATATCCACTCCAAAACTGTCGATCCCAAAAACTTTGATACCGACGCCTTTGTCGATGTTAAAGGCGACTACTGCATTATCCCCCCCAACTCCTTTGCCCTGGCCCGCACGGTGGAATATTTCCGCATTCCCCGCAGTGTGCTGACCATCTGCCTGGGCAAGTCCACCTATGCCCGCTGCGGCATTATCGTCAATGTCACGCCGTTGGAGCCGGAATGGGAAGGGCATGTGACGCTGGAGTTTTCCAACACCACCAGCCTGCCCGCCAAAATCTACGCCAACGAGGGTGTGGCGCAGATGCTGTTCTTTGAATCTGATGAAGTGTGCGAAGTGTCCTACAAGGATCGCGGCGGCAAGTACCAGGGCCAGACTGGCGTGACTCTGCCCAAAGCCTGATTTTCAGCCAGCAAGTAATCCGCCAGCAAACAACCGGCGAGCTATAAACGATCTATAAACGAGCTATAAACAAGCCATAAAAAAGGGGCACTGAATTCAGTGCCCCTTTTGTTTTTCGTGACCCTGGACGGGTCAGTGCTGCAGCATCAGGAAGCCGTACACTCCCAGTTGGCAGCATCGTATACCGCTTTCGGGTCATCGGCCTTGCTGTTGTCAAAGCGCGCTACCTGGGGGTGCGGGCAAAGGACAAAGTCGCGGGATTCGCCGGTGGGCGGCGGAATCATCACGCCTGATACCTGGCCGGTTGCCGGGTCGGCAAACATCAGCTTGGCGCGATCAGCCCCGCGATGGGTGACGATGGTGCCGGGCTTGTTGCCGTTTTCAACCCAGTCGATCATGGCGTTGAGGAACTGGTCGGGTGCATCCTGTGGACCGGTGCCGCCGCCACAGTGAGCCATGCCGGGTACCCGGTAGAAGGTGGCAAATTCCTCGAGTTTATCCACGCCGCCGACCTTTTTCGCTGCATGGTTGTAGTAGGTTTCCAGCTCGGTATCGATGCAGCAGGGATCGCTGACACCGTTCCACATCAGCACCTTGCCGCCGCTTTTTTGCAGGCCGGTCAGATCGGAGGTGTAGGGCACGCCAAAACCGATTTCAACGGAGCGGCGCTTCCAGTTTTTGATCATCTCCGGGTCACTGAAGTCGAGATCTTCAAGAGCGTTGAAATCAGCGCCAAAGAGCACTTTCGACATGGAGCTGCCGATCACATAGCCAGCGGAGGATTTGGCCATGTTCTCCATGCTCGCTTCATCGGACCAGGGTGGTGGTACATGGCCGAGGAAGCCGGACCAGACGCTGATGTTGGAGATGGGGTAGCCGGGCTTGAGGGGCTTGCCATCGGGACCGATGGGGCCGGCCAGCACCGCTTTCACACTCTTCAGTTCGGGTTCGGTAAGACACTCTGCACCATCGCCGTCAGCACATTTGAGCGAATCAAAATCGAACTTGCAGGCGAGGTGATCCTGAATGATGTCGTCCTTGGCACCATCAATCTCGTCACAGGCGGCGGTGACTTTCTGGTCGAGCATGGCGAGCTTGGCAGGTGACAGCCAGGCGCCGGGCTCGCGGTTCATCTGCTGGGCGTTGTAGACAAAGGCCGCCATGGTGAAGTTGCTGCGTCCGCCCGGTGCGCCGAGCAGTACGCCATCAAAGTCTTCCGGGTGACGGGTAATGGATTCGGTTGCCATGCGTCCGCCGCCGGAGCAGCCCGACATATAGCGGTAGAGGGTGTCGCTCTCGTAATAGGACTTGGTCATGGCCTGGGTGGCCACCGCCGTCACGTGCATGGCGCGATGGATATGATCCTCCGCTTTGGCGGGATCTGTGAGAAATCCCCAGTCGAGCATATGGCCCTGGCGTCCGGTATCGGTGCCTGCCACGGCAAAGCCACTGTGCAGGGGGTTGCCGCCGGGAACCTGCGAATCGCTGGGCACATAGCCCGCCGAGCCGCCCATGCCGATAAAATAGTAGCGCTTGTTCCAGTTTTCGTCTGGCAGCTGCAGGCGGAAATTCACCTGGTTGGGGCCGGGGTCGGTGGTGATGATATGGCCATCAATGCGGCAGTGGGGTACTGGCGCCGGAGTAGGGGCCGCGCTGTCGATCACTGTGCCTTGCGGGGCAAGCGCCTGAATGCTGTCGACGCTGCATTCGGCATTGGCCAGTGCCGTGGTCGAGGACAGGGCAAGGGTGGTAAATACCCCG
The DNA here is from genome assembly GCA_000961645.1 of Gammaproteobacteria bacterium BRH_c0. GTDB lineage: Bacteria > Pseudomonadota > Gammaproteobacteria > Pseudomonadales > Porticoccaceae > NAT127. The sequence goes on from LADM01000133.1 coordinate 102,978, forward strand.
CTTGCCAGCAGTCCCAAAGTTGATGTCGGTTTCATGGTAGTACCTCTTGTTGTGGAGTTATTTTGTTGTGGAGTTATTCCCGGGGTGTAACGCTACATCAAAAGCCCGGTTGCCGGGCTTTTGCTGCTACAGCCGTCAGGGCGCGCGGCACAGCCAGTTTTTGGCGTCATACACGGCCTGCTTGCTCTGGCCCGCATCGGCCTTGAAAACCGCGATTTGCGGGTAGGGGCACAGCAGGAAGTCACGATCCTCGCCCACCGGGGGAGGAATCACCACGCCGGACACCTGGCCGGTTTTGGGGTCGGCAAAGATCAGTTTGGCGCGGTCATCGCCGCGGTGAGTAACCACCGGGCCTGGTGCTACATCCTTCTCAACCCAGTCAATCATGGAGCGGATAAACTGGTCAGGCGCATCCAGCGGGCCGGTGCCAGAGCCACAGTGGCCCATGCCCGGGATCTGGTAGAGGCGGGCAAATTCATCCAGCTTCGCCGCATCGCCCACGCTTTTGCCCGCGTCGTGGTAGTACTGCTCCAGCTCCAGATCGCCACAGCAGGAATCGCTGCGCCCGTTCCACAGGATCACCTTGCCGCCCGCTTCGTAGAACCCCTTCAGGTCGGCGGAGTAGGGCATGCCAAAGCCGGTGCGCTTGGCCGCTGCCCACCAGTCGTCGATGTGCTTCTGGTTGTTGAAGTCAAACTTCAGTACATCGTAGTCCTTGCCAAAATAGGCGTGGGCCAGGGAGGTGGACATGGTGAAACCGGCAGAGGCGCGCATGGCGTTTTCACGGGTGGGTTCTGTCGACCAGGGTGGCGGGGTCTGGCCGAGGAACTGCGACCACATGGTCATGTTGGTGATCTGCATGGGCTGGGCGAGGAGCTTGCCATCGGGACCGCGGGCGCCGTCGAGAATCGCCTTGATGCTGGTGATTTCGGGCTGGGTCAGGCAGTCGGCCTTGTCTCCGACCGGGCACTTGAGGCTGGCGACATCGAAATCGCAGAGGCGGTGATCGGCTACCACGTCGTCCATCACACCGTCGGTTGCGTCGCAGGCGGCGGTGACCTTGCCGTCCACCATGGCGAGCTTGGCGGGTGACAGCCAGGCACCGGGTTCGCGGTACATTTCCTGGGCGGCGTGGATAAACTTGAGCATGGAGCCGCTGCTGCGGCCGCCGGGGGCGCCGAGAATCACACCGTCGTAATCCTCGGGGTAGTTTTCAATGGCCTGGGTGGCCATGCGCCCGCCGCCGGAGCAGCCGGAGGTGTAGCGGTACAGCTCGTCGCTGTCGTAATAGGCTTTGGTCAGCGCCTGGGCGGCCACGGTGGTGACGTGGGCACCGCGATGGTTGTGGTCGAGAGCCTTGGCGGGGCTTTCACTGAGAAAATTCCAGTCGCCGCCGGAACCCTGGCGACCGGTGTCGGTGCCTGCCACGGCAAAACCGGCGCGCAATGGATTGCCTGCGGGGATTTGCGAGTCGGTGGGCACATAACCTGCCGAGCCGCCGAGGCCGATAAAGTAAAAGCGCTTGGTCCAGCCTTCATCCGGCAGTTGCAGGCGAAAGTTGACCTGGTTGGGACCGGGGTTGGTGGTGATGATATGGCCGTCGATCTTGCAGTGGGCTACCGGGGTGGGCAGCGCTTCTACAGAGTCGATGATGGTGCCTTTGGGGGCGATGGCCTGGATGCTTTCGGTGGTGCACTCCGGCTTTGCCAGAGCTGCGCTGCTGCCAAAGGTGGCGGCGAGCATGGCTGCGGCCAGATATCGTTGGGTGAATGTGTGGTTCATGGGGCTATCTCTTGATGGTTGATTTTCTGGTTGCCAGGCTCTGTGGGGTATCACTGCCTGGAACTTCGCTCCCACGCAGAGCGTGGGAGCGAGACATGGGCCTATATTTTTCTAGCCGGGTGTTTTGCAACTCCAGTTTTTGGCCTTGTGCACCGCGCCTTCTACGCTTGCCATTGCCTTGTCAAAGGTCGGCACCTGGGGATAGGGGCACAGGGTAAAGTCGTGAGGGGCACCCTTGGGTGGAGGAATCATCACACCGGATACCTGCCCGGTTTCGGGGTCGGCAAACAGCAGTTTGGTGCGTTCGGCACCGCGGTGGGCAACAATTTTGTCCGGTGCCTTGCCGTTTTCCACCCAGTCGATCATCGCTCTGATCATCTGGTCAGGCGCATCCTGGGGACCGGTGCCGCCGCCGCAGTGGGCCATGCCGGGGATGCGGTAGTACTTGGCGAACTCATCGACTTTGGCAACACCACCGGCTTTTTCTGCCACATCGTGGTAGTACTCATTCATTTTGGTGTCGAGACAGCAGGGGTCGCTGACGCCGTTCCAGAGAATGACCTTGCCGCCGCTATCCCTGAATTTGTTGAGGTCGGCCTTGAAAGGCACACCGAACTCAACTTTGCGCTGACCTGCCTGCCAGGCGTCAAGGTGGGCCTGGTTGGTCAGGTCGATGTCTTTCAGCACATCGATACCGGGACCCATATAGACATTGGCCATGGTGCTGGCAATTACATAACCACCGGAGCTTTTGGCAATATTTTCCATCGAGGCTTCCGGCGACCAGGGTGGTGGTACCGGGCCGAGGAATCCAGACCAGGCGGTCATGTTGGAGATCGGCCAGCCGGGGCGGATCGGGTTGCCATCCGGCCCGATGGGGCCCTTGAGTATGGCCTTGACGCTTTTCAGTTCCGGTGCGGTGAGGCATTCGGCGCCATCGCCGCTGTCGCACTTGAGCTGGTCAAAGTCGTAGGTGCAGGCACGTTCGTCCCAGATCAGGCCATCCACGGCGCCATCCAGGGCGTCGCAGTGGGCAGTGACCTTCTGTTCCAGCATCGCGAGTTTGGCCGGCGACAGCCACGAGCCCGGCTCGCGGGTCATCTGCTGGGCGTTGTAGATAAAGGAGAGGATGGTGGTCCAGTCGCCGGGGGCGCCGAGGACAACGCCATCAAAATCCTCGGGATGGCGTTCGATGGCTTCGGTGCTCATGCGCGCCCCGCCGGAACAGCCGGACATATAGCGGTACATCTTGTCGGTGTCGTAGTAGGACTTGGTGATCTGCTGTGCCGCCACGTTGGTGACGTGGGCGCCGCGGTCACGGTGATCAAGCGCCTTGGCCTTGCTTTCACCGACAAAATCCCAGTCGAGCATATGGCCCTGACGCCCGGTGTCGGTACCCGCCACGGCAAAACCGCCGAGCAGGGGGTTCCCCGCAGGCACCTGGGAATCGGTGGGCACATAACCCGCAGAGCCACCCATGCCGATAAAGAAGTAGCGTCCGGTCCAACCTTCATCGGGCAATTGCAGGCGAAAGTTGACCTCGTTGGGGCCGGGATTGGTGGTGGTAATGGTACCTTCAACCCTGCAGTGGGGGACCGGTGTGGCCGTTGGTGTTGCGCTGGTGATCTTGGTGTCAGCCGGGGAATAGCCCTGGATGGTGTCGATGTTGCACTTATCGCTGGCCAGGGCTGTACCTGACAAGGCCAGCGAGGCGAACACGCCGCTGGCCAGCAGTTGTCGTTTGAGGATCGTTTTCATGATGTTGTCCTTTTATTGTGTTTTGGTAAATTCTGCACTGCGGCCCGCTCGGGTGTGACCTTTCAGGCAGTGAGCGGGCAACAGCCAGTGTGCGCCCTCAGCTCACCACTACCCGTGCCGAGGCAACATTCTCAATGCGGCGATTGGTGGCATTGAGATCGCCACCGCGGTGGGATGTGACCCGCGCCGTCACAAAGTAAACCCCTGGTTGATCGTAGCGGTGACTGGTGCTCATTTCGACCAGTTCAGGCTTGTCTTCCGGCTGATGCTTTTCAGGATAACTGCCGAGGCCGTCAAAATCCCATTCCACGCTGATAATGGCGCCGGTGCCCGCCGGAATTTCGGCATGTACCTTGAGCGCCACTGTCCCACCCGTTTTCAACTCTGCGCGGCTCGCGCCGTTGGCGTCGACCTTGACCACCGGCTGAATGCCACCGCGCTGTGCGGCACTGTCGGGCAGGGTCACCTTGCCATCGGCAAAGGTAAAGGCTGTCGCCAGCGGCTCAACGCCGTTTTCCACCCAGTCGATCATATCCCACAGGCACTGTTCGATGATCTCATGGTAGTTCACCAGCCAGGTGTTTGCATTGCGTCCCGGTTGCTGCGGTGTCATGGCGGGTGGGATGTGCTCGGCATTCTGGGTCCAGCGCAGGCAGAATTTTTTCGCTGCCTGTTCCGGGCCCTGGGCTTGCTCCACCGCCTGTTTGTAAAACAGCCCCTGGGGTGGCCACAGGGAGGCATCGTGGGTGTGATGCACCCACATCAGTTTGCCCTCGTACTGGCCGGAGTAGGGCACCCCCATCAGGGGTGACTGCAGGGGTACGCCGTGCTGGGGATACATCGGTTTGCCGTCCACCCGCAGGAAGTCGTAGAGGCTGTCGTCGGAAATGTGGTGGCGGTAGTAATAGCAGAAGGCGAGGAAGGCGCGGTTGTCGATTTGCACCTGGTCGCCCACCTTGACGTCCATAAAGCGCTTGAGGTTGGCCTCACCGTGGCCCTCGCAGAAGAAAAAGTCGCCACCGTGGTTAAGGGTATAGAGTTGGCGGCCTGCTGCACCGCCGTTAAGCACCTTGACACCGCTGCCGAGCCGGTAGCCCTGAGGAATACCCTTGACCTCAATGCCGATGGGCAGGTCGAGATGGCCCATCAGCGAGGCCAGCAGGATCACAAAGGGTTTGGCGTTGGCGAATTCGGGACCGGCAAAATCCGGGCTGTCGCGGAATTCCCTGGCGGTGACAATGCGGCTGATGGTGCCGGTGACATTGATCAGGTCATTGGCGACATGCTCGGGGTTGTCGTGGCCCACATAGCCGGGTTTGGTCCAGAACGCCTTGAAATAGTCAGCATCTTCCTTTTGCAGCATGTCGGCGATGGAGGTCCACAACCACATCTGGCCCATGGGCTGGCTGATCATGAACTCGTCGCCGCGCGGGTAGCCGAGACGATAGAGGTTGGCCAGTTCTTCCCGTTGATGGGCAGTAAGTGATGCGTAGGGATCGCCGCCGCCGGGTTGCATGGCATCGATGACGCTGGCGAGTTTATCGCCCAGCAGGCGCTGGACATTGAACATCGAGCCAAAGCCAATGGGTTGGTCGCTGCGTACCCGCGATCGGGTGCCGTGCTTGTCGATATTGCCGCCGCCCATATAGGGTACGGCGCCATCGTAGACACCGGCCCCGTACTCCAGACACAGGGGCGAGCGCCGTCCGCCGCCGCTGCCGCCCCACACATAGCCGCGCGACACTGGCTTGCCATACACCTGCTCGGCGATAAAGCGCGAGAAGCGCGCACTCTCAATGCTGGCGCGGTGACCGTAGAGGGTGGGATCTTCACCGCCTTTCGGGTCGATATCATCGCCGATATGGCCGGAGTTGGACTCGATCATATAGCCGCCCATACGCTGGATCATCGCGAAGGTGCCGCTGATCTGCCCGGCGTAGCCACCAAAAAAATCCTCGTGACCGGCATGGCCGCCTTCGATGGGATGGAACATGCGCCCTTTCCAGTGTTCGGCCGGGGGGAAATAGAACGAGAAGCGGGTATCGGTGTCGGCAAAGCCTCCGTGTACATGGCGGTGGGGGATGGGGGTATCCCGCCACTCATCCCGGTCGATATAGGGAGTGCCAAAAAAGGGGTCTGTTAGCTGGTAGGATTCGATCTGCAATGCCGTCAGAGATGGGTGGTTAGCAGCACTCATTAGTTACAACTCCCTGGTCTTTTATAGGTATTTGATTGGTTGAGGTAGAAACGCAATCGCGTCTGGGCTGTGTGCCACTGTTATCTGCAGTGGCGACGGCTACAGCCTGGCAGGCGCTGCTGGAGCCATACTTTCAGTACATTACAGGCAAATTATTTAATTTACAATATTGTATATTTACTCTGGCCGTCACGGACGCACGGCTACGGCTGGGGTCTGGATTGAGTGTATCAGGGTGGATGTTTGCAGGGGCGCTGTAACAGAAGGCTGCGAGTCTTTTGCCGCCACAGTGATTTTCTGTCATCCTCACTTGCAGAATCACCGTATGGGGTAATGGATGCGACTTTTTTCCTGCCAGAATTGCCGCCAGTTGGTCTATTTTGAAAATGTATCCTGCACACGCTGTGGCGCTGTCCTCGGATTCCTTCCCGATCAACTGCAGTTAGTTGCCCTCGACCCGGTTGTAGCGGGTGATGTATGGAGACCATTGGGCGGGGGCGACGGCACTCGCCACTACCGACACTGCGCAAACCGCGTTGTTCACGATGTCTGCAACTGGATGGTTCCCGTTGAAGATCATCAGGACTATTGCCTGGCTTGTCGTCTCAATCACACCATTCCCGACCTGACAGTAGCGGGCAACATGGCCTTGTGGCACCGTATCGAGACAGAGAAACGCCGCCTGATCTACAGCCTGCTACGTCTGGGCCTGCCAGTGACGGCGCGTAGTGACAGCTGCGCCGGTCTGGCGTTTGATTTTTTGGCAGATACTGAGCCGACCTTCACAGAAACAGGCAGGGTGTTTACCGGCCATGCGGATGGTCTGATTACTCTCAATGTGGCGGAGGCTGATCCCGTGGTGCGTGAGCGAATGCGCTCCCGCATGGCAGAACCCTATCGGACCATTCTCGGGCATTTTCGTCACGAATCCGGCCATTACTACTGGGAGCGCCTGGTGGCTGGTAGCGACTGGCTCACTGCCTACAGGTCGATGTTCGGGGATGAAAGGCAGGATTACCAGACCGCCTTGCAGAACCATTACGCCTGCGGGCCTGCCCCGGGCTGGGGTGGCATCTTTGTCAGCGCCTATGCCAGCAGCCATCCCTGGGAGGACTGGGCTGAATCCTGGGCCCATTACCTGCACATTATCGACACTCTGGAAACGGCCTATCAGTTTGGTCTAGAGGTGAAACCCCGGGTGGCTTGCAAGGATGAGATCCGTGTCGGTCTGGCCTTTGATCCCTACCACCAGACCGATTTTCAGGCTGTGATCGACCATTGGTTGCCGCTGACTTATGCCCTCAACAGTCTCAATCGCAGTATGGGTCACGAGCACCTTTACCCCTTTGTGCTGGCGGCGCCTGTCATCGACAAGCTGAATCTGATACATCGCATTGTCCAGGCCGCCAGTCTGCCGTGCATCCAGAGCGCCCAGGGGCAGGCCTCTCACAACTGACAGGGCTGAAGCGACGGGCCCCGAGTGATAGGGTGGAGGGAGTTAGGGCAAGGCAGTATGACCGGACAATAAAAAAGGCCCCCTAGGGGGCCAAAACGGAGTCGGTATCGAGCTTGTATCAGGTTCAGGACTTGGGTGGCTTCTGCTTTGTAAAGATCAAAGCGATACCAACTAGCAACGCACCCAGTGACAACATGATCGCCTGATGGAAGGGCAGCAAGTCAGTGCCACTGAGGCCAGCCACGGCGGCAACTATCGCAACACAAAAGCACAAGCCCGCCCCCCACAACATGTTTTCCTCCAGTACTGCTGAGTTTCTCCAGCCATCACCTATGGTGCGACATGGTGATCACACGATTGCTGCTTTTTGGCTAGCAGTTACCTTCCATGCCGTCGACGCAGTCCTCGATTTGTTCGCCTGCTTCCTCGATTTGCTCGCCGGCCTCTCTGGCTGCGTCATCAAGGGCTTCACCTGTACGTTCTGCAGGACCTTCTCTTTCGCAGCCCGCCAGTAACGCCATTGCTACAAATGCGATACCCAATGTATTCCTGATAGATGACTTCATGATTTACTCCTTGTATGAATTGAGGCCCGCCGGACTGCCAGTCGCGAATCACTGCCGACGGGTGGGTTCACGCTTCGCTATTTTGCGGATCAAACAGTGGTCGGGCGACTGCATCGTGCTGCGCTCTCCACTACTTATCCGCCGGGGTCTCCCCTCCCGGTTGAAACCTGTAAAACTAGAAACTTACCCTGACGCCGACCGTGACACTGTCAATATCGGTATCCGAACTGTTGGGTGGTACAGGATATTTACTGCTGTCGTACTCGATGTCATAGCGCTTGTATTCAGCGGTCACGCCGATGGCATCATTGATGCTGAAGAGTGCGCCAACCCCGTAAAACCAGCTTTCATCATCCTGTGAGTGCTCAACATTCAGCACCTCAACTGAGCCATCCCACCAAAAATGACCGCCCTTGGCATAGATGGAAAAGCTGTTGGAAATAGGGACGCTGCCTACCACGGCGGCGCCGTAGCCATCCACTTCTGCGCTTGCAGTGCGGTTGCCGTATTTGCCAAAGTCGATGTAATTCCCTTCGACGGCGAGGTAGCGGGTAATCTGCCAGCCAGCGACGGCTTCCACCAGGTCGCGGTCATCGTCGAAATCACCGCCTCGCGACTTGAATCCACCATAGTTGCCGCCAAGATAAATGCCGGTATCGTTGCTTGCCTGAGTTTGCCCTGTCTGGGCGCCAGCAAGCGCTGGATACATGGCGGCCAGTGACAATCCTGCCAGTGACAGTCCGGTAATCATCAGTTTTTTCATGGTTTACTCCCTTGATTAAAGGTGACTATCCTTTGCTTTAAGCCTTTGCTTTAGACTATTGCCTTCGGCGTTATTGTGACTGCGGCTGAGTTTGTGAATCCTGCATGGTGTCGCTGCCGGTGGCTTCGGTCTCGCTGGCAAGAACCAGGAATTCTTCGAGATTCAGTGTTCCGTCACCATCGCTATCCAGGCGGTTGAAACTATCTCCACTGAGTCCAGATGAGGCCGCTTCTTCAGGGCTGAGGCTTTGGCTGGCATCAACATCCAGCTGGTTAAAAATGCCTTTGTAACGCTCCACCGCATCAGTGGGTGCACCGGAATCATCGGCAAGTGCTGAGGTGGTGAGAGCCAAGGCAAAGAATGTGGCAATTGCAGTTTTCATATGGTATCTCCAGTTTGATTGCATATTCTCTATCGCAAATGCTGTGCCATTAAAATAATCACATATATTTCAATGGGTTGTGAATTGTTCTTTGGTTGCGAGCGGGTTTTGTGTTGCAATTGTGCAACTCAAATCGGCCCATAATTTATTTTTATATATAAATCAATAAGTTATGATGTTTCTTATTTGCGACACCGATTTTTTGAGCTAGGTGCGGCGGACAAACAGCGGAGGAAAAGGGTGGAGGAGCGATTTCTGGGGCGATTTACCCTCTTGCAGCAGTGGGCGGCGGCCACGGTGCTGGCGATTATTCCACTGCTACTGGCTGTCAGCTATGCAGTGCTTGCGCTGCAGCAGCAAACCAGCGCCCAGCAACGCCTTGTTGAGCAAATGGACCTGCTTTCCAGCCGCAACAGTTCGCTGTCAGGCAATGTACTGGAGCTGGTGCGGATTGCCCGCCAGTACCAGTTATTGCGCGATGAGAGTTTCATGGTGTTGTACCGGCAAAAGGCCGAGGCGCTGGACGAGCAAAAGCGCTTGCTGCAGGTGCAGTTGCCAGAGGCCGCAAGCAACCAGGTGCTGGAAACGATCAGTGTGACAGCCGGACAGGTACTGCAGCAGCTTAGCGACCCTCAGTTAACACCAGCTGCTTTGGCGCCAGCCCTGCAATCCCTGGTGGAGTACAGCGATCAATTAACCCAAATGGTAAACCAGCATCGGCGCGCAGCCCTGGGCAACGCGGAGCGCGAATTCAGCCGCATCGTCGACCAGTTGTTTCTGCTCACAGTGTTGGCCCTGCCCGGTACTTTTTTGTTGATGCTGATCGGGGCTTTTATGGTGTCGCGGCCGATCTGGCGCCTGAGCCAGGCCATCAAGGGGCTCGGCAAGCAACAGTGGGACCAGCCCATCGCCATTCCCGGTCCGGCTGACCTGGTGGATCTGGGGCAAAACCTCGAGTGGATGCGTCAGCAGGTGGTTGCCAGCGACAGGCAGAAAAAAGCCTTTATCCAGCATGTTACCCACGAACTGAAAACACCCCTGGCAGGCATTATCGAAGCTGCCAGCCTGTTGCATGACGAAGTGCCCGCGCCCCTTCACCCGGGGCAAAAGCCGGTGCTGGATATCCTCAGCAACAATGCCCGCAATTTGCAGGATTTGATCCAGCAGTTACTCAACTACAATGCCGTATCCCACGGCATGATGACGCACCTGGGTGCCGTCGCTATCGGCGACATGTGCGAAGCGATCAGACACAACCTGGAGACCGCCAATCCCGGCAGAGACATTCACTGGGAGTTCAGCGGTTCTCCGTCACAGATCGAAACCGATGCCCGCTTGCTCGACATGATTTTAAAAAATCTGCTGGGCAACGCTTTTCAATTCAGTGCTGACTCAAGCTGTATCCGCGTGTCCTGGGCTGTAGAGGATAGCTGCTGGCAATTGACAGTTGCGGATCAAGGCCCGGGGATTGATGCCGATGAGATAGAACATATATTTACCCCGTTTTATAAGGGCCGTAGCGGTCGCCAGCTTGCGGTGCCGAAAAACGGCATAGGCCTCGCTGTTGTGCAGGAAAGTGTCAATTTGCTCAATGGTCAGATCAAGGTCGATTCAAAGCCCGGGCATGGCACTGTGTTCCGGCTTGTATTTCCCCTTGTTGCTGCCCCCTGAACGTCAACCAGTAAACACAGAAGACTCAATTTATGATGAAAGGACTATCAATCATTTTGCCGCTGACGCTGGCCAGTATGCTGTTGACGGGCTGCGCCATTTTCCCCGAGCCGAACTCTGCTGAGCAACCGCCCGTTGTTGTGCTGGCGCCACAGCCTCCCTCAGAGGTTGAACAGTGGTTGCTGACGCGCCAGCGCCTGTGCAACTTGCCCGCTGTGGAACAGCGCGCGCAGTTGCTCGCGCGAGTGAGTGCAGACGTCAGCCGGGAGGGAAAAATCGAGCGGGTATTGCTCGCCAGCTGTCAGCCGGATCAGACTCCGGGCCTGCTGCGGGAGGCACTGAGCAGCCTGGACCCGAAGGCTGAATGGAGTCCCGGAATGCGCGCCCTGCTTGCCATGATTAACGACCACGCCCGCAGTTATCGCATTCTGGAGGATAAAAACCTGCAACTGGCGAGCCAGCTGGAAACCACCATCAAAGGCATTCGCGAAATTGAAACCGATATGAACAGCTTGCAAGGCAATGGTACGGCACCATGAACAGCCCGGTTATTTTGCTCGTCGATGACGATCCTGGCATGCTCAAGCTGCTTACCATGCGCCTCCGCGCCTTTGGTTACGAGACGCTGTCAGCCGCTTCGGGCGCCGAGGCGCTGAAATTACTCGAAGGCAATTCAATCAATGTCCTGCTAACCGATTTGCGCATGGAATCCATGGATGGCATGGCGCTGTTTGCCCGGGTCCACGACCGCTGGCCGGGATTGCCGGTGGTGATTCTCACCGCCCACGGCACCATCCGCGAGGCCGTTGACGCGACCCGCGAAGGGGTTTTTGCCTTCCTCACCAAGCCGGTAGACAAGGATGAATTGCTGAGCACTCTGAAAAAAGCCATTGCCCTGCGTCAGCCGACGGCAGAATCCGCGCCCCAGGGCACTACCCGCCTGCTGACCCGCAGTGCTCGCATGTATGGCCTGCTGGAGCAGGCCCGCCTCTACGCCGAGAGTGATGTCAATATTCTGATAACCGGGGAAAGCGGCACCGGCAAGGAATTGCTGGCCGATACCATCCACCGCCAGAGCAGTCGCGCCAGTAAACCCTTTGTGGCCATCAACTGTAGCGCCATTCCCCACGAGCTGCTTGAATCGGAGCTGTTCGGCCATATGAAAGGCGCGTTCACCGGCGCGACCCACAACCGTGAGGGACTGTTCACCACGGCCAACGGTGGCACCGTGTTGCTCGATGAAATCGGCGATATGCCTTACGCACTGCAGGCCAAACTGCTGCGGGTGCTGCAGGAGAATGTGCTGCGCCCGGTGGGGGGGAGGGCGGATATTCCCATTGATATACGCATTCTCTCTGCCACTCATATGGATCTGGGCACTGCCATTGTCGAAAAGCGGTTTCGGGAAGACCTCTACTACCGCCTCAATGTGGTCAACCTCGAACTGCCTCCCCTGCGCGAGCGGCGCGAGGATATTCCCCTGCTGGTTGATCATTTTCTCGCCAAAATTGCCAGCCGAACCGGCAAGGGAGAAAAGTCCCTGTCCCCCGAAGCCCTTGGCCTTTTGCTCGGCTACGACTGGCCGGGCAATATTCGCCAGCTCGACAATGTGATGGAGCGGCTTTTTGCGCTCAGCAGTGGCCCGGTCATTTCAGCCCGCCATACCCAGCAGGCACTGCCTGTGGATATGTCCATGCGCCTGAGTTCCCTGAGCGAGGCCAAAAAGGAATTTGAGATGAGTTACCTGGTGCAACTGTTAGCTGCAACCAACGGCAATATGACCCTGGCGGCAGAACTGGCCGGGCGCAACCGCTCGGATTTTCACAAGCTGGTGAAGCGCCACGCACTCAACCCGGCCCAGTACCGCAGCAACCAGGACGACGAAAATTGACCGGGATGCGGCCCCATGTTGATTCGGCACAGCGGACAGCTGGTCAGCCGCAAGCCAGCTTTCCGTAGTATTTACCCCGCTTCAGGGCTACACTCGCCATTCGTGAGGCATGTGTCTTATTTTATGCCGACAGCAGCAAAAAGCCGGGAGTAACAATCCTTGGCACTAACAATGTTTACCACTAACAATGCTTGGCACTAACAATAACGTTTGGCAGAGGTAGAAAAATTATGGAACAACTGGCTGTGGATGTTCAGGGTGCAGGGCAGAAAGTTGCGGCACCTGGCCTGTCACCCCTCAAGGGTTTGCTGGTGGTGGTGGCCATTGCCGCTGTAGTGGTTACCTTTCTGTTGTTGGCAAATGCGCTGGGTATTGTTGAATTCTGGGCGGGTTTTCTTTTTCTGTTTTTCTGGGCAGGCATTGAGCAGATGCGCTTTGAGCGCCTTAATCCGTCCGTCGTCGGCGCCACTGTTGGTCTGTTGGCAGCCTTTGCCCTCAATCAACTGCCCCAGTTCCTCGGTGCGGGTGGCATGGCGCTGGCCCTTGCCATGATTGTGATGCTGGTTTACTGCCAGGTGATGGGCTGGCTGAGTCTGGCAGTCAACAATGCCACCATGCTGTTCCTGACGGTGGCGACGGTTCCCCATCTCCAAGCTCATGGCAATTTTGGCCAGATGTTTGCCGCTCTGTTTGTTGGTGTGGTGTTCTTCGGCGGGTTGTTGTGGACAGCATTCCGGGTTGGCGCCTGGCTCTCGGCCCGCAAACAGCAGCAGTCTGTGTGACTAGATCATGTCCAGCCCCTCTACAGGCTTTGTCACCCCATGAGTCGCTTGTTCTTACTGGTGCTTTTGGCCGCTGCCGGATGGTATGGCTACGGTTTGTATACCCGCGGTGCACTGCCTGATCTCAACAACCTGTCCCTCGACAGTTTTCGACCAGGCGGCTCCTCAGACGCCACTGAACGCGGCAGCCCGGTATTCGGCCAGGCGGTGAAATGTATCACTGCTGATGGACGGGTTATCTACGGCGATTTGCCGGCGGGCACGGTGTGCCAGAGTGTTGAGGCTGTTGACGGCTCATTGACGGTGATTGGGCGCGATGGTTTTGTCGGGAAACTTCCTCAGGAGCAGTCAGTCTCCGGCGCTACAGGGTCGGGAAAAGTGAAGGTTATAGGGGCCGCAGTCTCTTCACGATTTAGCTGTGACGGCAGAACCCGTTGTTCGCAGATGACCTCGTGCGCGGAAGCGACTTATTTTTTAGAGCACTGCCCCGGCACGGAAATGGATGGTGACAACGATGGTATTGCCTGCGAAATGCAGTGGTGCCAGTGAACCCTGCTTGCCTGACTGATCAATAAAGCCAATCAATAAACCCTGACAAAAAAAGGGATACATCCCTGTATCCCTGTCGCGATATAACGTCCTGCCAAAAACTGTTTAGCTGTAGAACGCCGTAAAGGTATCGATAAACTGTCCCAGCATATCGGCAGGCAGTTCATTGATGCCCGCCGCCGCTGCACGACCGCCGCCAGTGGGGAACTGCTTGCACAGGTCAACGGCGCCGGTCTTGTTGCTGAGGGGGGCACGCACACTGACCAGATACTGGCCATCCTTGCGCAGGGTGAGGATGGCGTGGGCGCGGTCGGGATGGTTGTTGGCCAGATCGTTGCTGTAGACACCGCTGACCCGTCGCGCCCAGGGCACATCCGGCAGCATGAACACCGCGGTTTTGTCGGTGGCTTTTTCCGGCGGCAGCTCGGCGGCCATTTTCATATCCTGGTGGTAGCCGGTTTCGAGTTTTTCGAAATCGGCGCCACCCTGGCGGATAAAGTCCAGTGGGTCCTTGAAGGGGAGGACTTTGCGGTACAACTCCTCAGGGGTGAAATGCAGGTCTTCGAGATTGCTGCCGTAGCCGTTGTAGTTGATATAAATACCCAGGTCTTCCAGCCGCGTCAGTTCCTCTTCGCTGTAGCCGCTATTCTTGGCAAGGCCGAGGGCGCTCTTGCGCAGGTTGTCTCCAAAGGCGCCAACAATGGCCCAGCCTCTGTAAGCACCTTTGAGGTGGTTATCCACCAACAGACTGGTACAGACATCCGCTGCTTCGTTGATGATGGCGGTAAGTGCTGTCGAGCTGGGCTGGTCATCACCGGGAAAATGGTGATCAACGTAAAACACGCTGGCGCCAGCGGCGAGCACTCGGTCGAGATCGGCGCGGTTCTTGTCCATCGACACATCAAGGATGGTGATGCGATCGCCTGCATTCACCTGTTTGACCTGCTTGAGCAGGTCAATATCGCGCTTCACGCCGGTAATCAGCACCGCATCACGGGGTTCGGCCAGACGCAGCTGCACCAGTGAGCAGATGCCGTCGGCGTCGCCGTTGAAAATATCGTAGTCGGTCATCTCGGTTCCCTATTGTTTGAGTTTCACGTAACACGTAACACGTTTCACGTAAAAGCAGTGGCGGAAGGTGCGGCAGGCAACCACGTGCAACGTGAAACGTGTAACTCAGATCACAGCGTGGAGCGATAATAATCCATCAGAATCTGCGCTACTTCCGGGCGGGAGAATTCCGGCGGCGGCGCCTTACCTTCGCTCAGCATCTGGCGCACCTTGGTGCCCGACAGGTTGATAAAGTCATCGGGCGTGTGATCGGGTGCTTCGCGCATCATCACCACTTTGCCGAGTTTCTTCGAGAACGCGGTGTTGTCGGCGCCGAAAATTTCGATCTCCAGAGCGCCCGCTGGCACTCTTTCTTCAAAGATGGTCTGGCCGTCAAAGGGACCGTAGTAATCGCCCACGCCGGCGTGATCGCGGCCAACGATAAAGTGAGTGGCGCCCATGTTCTGGCGGAATACCGCGTGCAGCACCGCTTCGCGGGGGCCGGCGTAGAGCATGTCGAAGCCGTAGCCAGTGACCATCACGGTGTTTTTCGGGAAGTACACTTCGACCATCTTGCGGATACAGGCGTCGCGCACTGGCGCAGGAATATCGCCTTCTTTCAGCTTGCCCAACAGCATGTGGATGACGATACCGTCGGCATCGAGACGCTCCATGGCCATGCGGCACAGTTCTTCGTGGGCGCGGTGCATGGGGTTGCGGGTCTGGAAGGCAACCACTTTTTGCCAGCCGCGCTCGGCGATTTCATTGCGGATTTCCACAGCAGTACGGAATGTGTCGGGGAAATCGCTGTGGAAGTAGCTGAAGTTCAGCACCTGGATAGGGCCGGACAGCAGGGTGTTGCCCAGTGAGGTGAACACCTGCACGCCGGGGTGCTTGGGGTCGGTGTTGCCAAAAATTTCCTTCGCCATTAGTTGCAGCTGTTCATCGCTGACGGTTTCAACGGCAGTCACATCCATAATCGCCAGTACCGGATTGCCTTCCACGTTGGGGTCGCGCAGGGCAATGCGCTGGCCGGCTTTTACGCCGCTTTCTTTTGTCAGGTTGATTACCGGCACGGGCCAGAACAGGCCGCCGGTAGTTTTCAGATCGGTGGCCACGCTCAGCGCATCGGCGAGGTTCATATAGCCTGTCAGGGGGTTGAAGTAACCGGCGCCGAGCATCACCGCATTGGCGGCGGCAGCCGAGTTGAGCAGCAGGGAGGGCAGGGATTGTGCTTCCTGAATCAGCTTGTGGTGTGCTTCGGTGTCGTAGACAAAAAGCGGATTGAGGGTGTCGGAACCGTGGGGTTTGATCACGTTGGTTTCTCCTGTAAAAAATGCGGTTGGGCAAGGCAGAGGCCGTGCCGGATTATTCAAATGGTTGTTCAGCTGCCGATCAGGAAGCCGTTTTTGTCAAGATAATCAATGATTGTTTGAACTTCCTCTTCCAGGGTCATGGTAGCAGTATTGAGATGAATCTCGGGGTTCAGCGGCGCTTCATAGGGGTCGTCGATGCCGGTGAAGTTCTTGATTTCGCCTGCCCGGGCTTTTTTGTACAGACCTTTGGGGTCGCGCTTCTCGGCCTCGGCGAGGGGGCAGTCGACAAACACTTCAATGAAGGTAAAGTTGGAGTCATCGTGCAGCTGGCGCACCTTGTCGCGATCTTCGCGGTAGGGGCTGATAAAGCTGGAGAGGGCAAAGATACCGGTATCCACAAACAGCTTGGCGATTTCGCCAATGCGACGGATATTTTCAGTGCGGTCGTCGGCGGTAAAACCCAGGTTCTTGTTGATGCCGAGACGAATATTGTCGCCATCCAGCCGGTAGGAAACCTTACCCATGCCATACAGGGCCGATTCCAGGGCAACGGCGATGGTGCTTTTGCCACTGCCTGACAGGCCTGTGAACCACAGTGTGGCGGCTTTCTGGTGTAACAGGCGGTTGCGGTCTGCACGGGTTACTTCGCCGTGGTGCCAGTGGACGTTGGTGGCTATCTGCTCAGTCATGGGGATACCTGTGTGGAGTGTTATTGGGGTCATGGATGTTGGTGGTGAAAACCGTTGAGCACCATGGTGCTGCATTTTTGCGTCAGGTCCTCGACGTCGAGGAGGGGGTCGCGGATGATCAGGGCGCCCCAGGCGTTGCACAGGCCAATCACTGACTGGGCGGCGAACTGGCAGTCAGTATCGGCGGGCATCGTGCCGTTGAGCACTTCCTGGTGAAACAGGTCTTCGAGCATTACCCGGTAGCGACTGCCGTCCTTCTTTATGCGCTCGCGGCGCTCTTCGGGCAGATACAGGCGCTGATCGTTGTGCACCTTGAGGGCTTCATTGTCGTCGCGGTAGCTGGACAGGTGCGAATGCACGATGTGGAAGATCTTTTCGCCAAAACTGAGGCTGCTGCTGGTGATCTGCTCCATGGCGTGGACATAGTCCCGCAGGGCGAGGATGCAAACTTCCTCCAGTGCTTCCTCCTTGGATTTGAAGTAGTAATACAAACTCCCTTGGCGGATACCCAGGCGATCGGCGATATCCTTGGTGGTGGCGCCGTGGTAGCCCCGTTCGGCAAACACGCTGGCGGCAGCGGCAATGGCCCTGGCACGTTTTTGCGCGTAGGTTTCCTTGCGCTGGATAGTGGTGGTCACGGGGTTTGCACTGGTCATAGGTAGTCTTGGCTGTTGTTATTTCTGATGACGACAGGCGGCATTCTATAAATCAATAGAAATTCAGTCAATTCATTTATAGAAAATGTACCATCGCGCGCTTACAGCTGTGTCGTGATCGATAACATATGGCGGTTTTGGGATAGTTGGATAGAGATGGGGAACGGGAGACGGGAGACGGGAGACGGGAAAAATATGTTCGCGCGCTTTCCAGGTCCAGAGCCAAGCGCGCAGTGGTAACAATCAGGTCAGGCAGTTCAACGGTTTGCGCCCAGCTCCCTGGCGCGAATCTGGCGCTCGCCCTGGTCACTAGAGGTCTTCAACCAGCCGCTGAGATTGTCAATGATCAGCTGATGGAGCGCGGTAATATGCTCCGGCTCACAGTTGAGGGCCGTGATATAGCTGAAATCCCGGCCTCCGGCATCAACAAAAAAGTGACGATTTTCCACTGCAATTTCTTCCAGGGTCTCCAGACAATCCGCTGAAAAACCGGGACAGAATACCTGCACATGTTCCACGCCCTGGGCTGGCAGGGCTTTGAGGGTGGCATCGGTGTAGGGTTGCAGCCAGGGTTCGCGGCCAAAGCGTGACTGGAAGGTGGTCAGGCAAAAATCGCTGCCTTTGCCCAGTTTTTCTGCAATCAAACGCGAGGTTTTCTGGCATTCGCAAAAATACGGATCGCCCTCGTGCAGGTAGCGCAGGGGCACACCGTGGTAGGACAGCAACAGTCGCTGCGGCTCGCCGTGGCTGTGCCAGTGGCGCTTGATGCGGCTGACCATGGCGTCGATATAGGGTGCAAAATCGTGGTAATGGCTGATAAAGCGCACCTCCGGCAACCAGCGGCGGCGGGCAAAATCCTGGGCGATTGCATCGAAGGTGGAGGCGCTGGTGGCCGCTGAGTATTGCGGGTAGAGCGGCAGGATCAGGATCTTGCGCGCACCCTGGTCAAACAGGCTTTGCAGGCCGGAGGCGATAGACGGGTTGCCGTAGCGCATGGCAAATTCCAGCACCAGGTTATCGCCGTACTGCTGTTGCAGGCTTTCCCGCAGGGCACTGGCCTGTGCCTGGGTGTGAAACAGCAGGGGCGAACCCTGCTCGGTCCAGACGCTGGCGTAGGAGCGGGCCGAGCGACGCGGGCGGATATTGAGGATCACGCCATTGAGAATCAGCCACCACAGGAAGCGGGGTGTTTCCACCACGCGGGGGTCCCAGAGGAATTCCCGCAGATAGGCTTTCAGCGCGGAGGGAGTTGGCTGGTCAGGAGTGCCGAGATTGGTGATCAGTACACCAATGCGATCTTGCTGGTTATGGGTGAAGGCAGGGGAGCCGTTAAATTTCATGGTGGCGAATCTGGCCTGTGTAAGGTGGATGTTATGCCTGACTGGCAAGAATGATAAAAGATGATCAACAAACAGTGGCTATTAACTGCGAACAGGTAAAAGGAGTGGCTCTGCCAAAGGGCTATTCATCGACCCAGATCTTGCGGATCGGTTCACCAAAATCGTCGTACAGGGTTTTTTGCCGGGGTTTTTTGTTGGCCGCAGGTTTGGCTGGCGGCCGCGCCGGGGGTTTGCGCCGGGACTCAATATTGGCAATCAGTTCCGTGACATAGGTGCGGCTGTTTTTGGGCGAGTCAAACAGCGGTGTTTCCAGCAAGCCATTATTGCCATCCCGACCGCTCAGCCCACGGGGAACCACGTGGATCTCGCCACCCTCCTGGATATAGCTGTCGACGGCGGATTGCAATTTTGCCCGCAGCTCGGCTTTGGTTGGGGGTTTTTCCAGGGTCATGGGATCATTGGGAGCGAACGGCTGAAATACATGGGCCTTATTATGATGAATTTTTGCCGATCTGTGCAAAGTTTAGGACTTGAGCCCTGCCAAATCTGTTGAAACAGGGCAGGTCACTGCATTCGCCCAGTGTATCGGGCGGGCCAGAGGTGTTGCGGTGAGGCGATGCAACCCCCAGACTCAATGCAGCGTTAAGGGTTCCATGGCTCGAGCGCCCCCCAGAGAAACAGCAGGCCGCCCAGGGATATGAACAAGGCCCCGGTTGCCGAAAATCGGAGTTTTCGCCCAAGGCTCCACCCTGCCGTTGAGGAGCTGGTGCGCCAGACCACAGGGAGCAGGAAAAGGGTCCCCATAGCCAGGAAGGATGCACAAAGTGCAGACCAGGAGAAGAGGCGCAACGATAGGGGCGGCCAGTTGTAGAAGATCGCATCGACGTTGGTTGCCGCTGCCAGGAACCCGGCAAGGCTAATGAAACTGACAACCCACAGTATGGCTGTTGCCGTCTGTGCGAGGCTGGCGATTCTCTGGGGCCCTGTCTGGGGTACCTGGCGTCTCAAGCGAGCAATGAAACTGCCGATGACCAGCAGTGAAATCACAAACACCAGTCCTCCAGCCAGAGCCATGGCGGCTGGCTGATACACAGGACATATGCGTTCCCATCGTTCTGTAGGCGTTTTCATGGCGACGGCGCGACCGTCTTTCATCTCAAATGCGAGTGCGCCGAGGGCACCGGGAAGATTGTCGGCGGCGAGGAACAGGGAGGGGTCCTCTGTGGGTGCGAACATCATGGAAAAGTTGAAGACACTGCCGATGGCAAACATCAGATACCCGTCGGGGGTGATGCTAATGGTCGCCGGTTGAAGCCGCGAGACAAGCCCGGCAAGGCCATGATATTGGCGTCTTGTTCCCACATAGCTGCCCGTGTAAGCAGCGGCATTTTTGACGATCTCGGGTGAGCCTTGCAGCGGCGCTTCGGGCAGTGGGCGATAAAATTGCGCGACGATTGCCGATGGCAGCGGCGCAGAGATGGAAGCGCCTCCATCTGTATTGGTGGTGACAAAAATCCCCAGGCGCAACTCGGGAATGAGCACCATGTTGGAGAAAAAAAGCAGGGTTCCACCATCGTGCCAATAGGCGGTAAAGCGACCAAGCAAATTGCTCATGACAAAGCCCCCAGCCATGTTGCCCACTGCCGGGGGGAAGTGGGTCATGGGTGTGCGAAACGCTCTGGCGGCTTCCGGACCAAAAATGCGCACACCATTGAGAGTGCCATCGTTCAACAGCATGCGCATGTAATTGGCCATATCGGCAGAGGTTGATGATAGGTTGCCAGCTGGAGCGACTTGCAGCGCGTATTCAAATGTGCCGGGTTGGTGGCCAAGGGCTCCCCAGCGATAGCCGTTGGAGAGATTTTCGGCAAGTTCATCGTTCATCGGGGGCGGCAAGTCTGCGCGCGGGGGATAGGGTTCGCGCGGGCTTGAATGGGTCATGTTCAGTGGTTTGAGTATCTCGTCCTCAATGATATCGATCCATGGCCGCCCATCGACATGTTCGAGAATGGCCCCCACCAGAGCCACGGAATAGTTCGAATAAGTACCAAATTCACCAGGCTCACGCACCCGCCGCGGGCGTTCTTCGAGGAGGTACTGTGCCTGGGGCCGCAGCTCTTTCGGGTCGCGGACAAAGAGCTCGGCGGAGAGGGTCCTGTCTTCAAACCCTGCTTGATGGGTGAAGATATGACGAATGCGGATAGGTTCCTTGAATCCCTCGTCCGGTATTTGCAGGGCTGCTGGCAGATGATCATTGACCGGATCGTCGAGGCCGATCTTGCCATCCTCTACACGCTTCATCAGGGCGATATAGCTGAAGGTCTTGGTGGTCGAGCCGATGCGGAATAGTGTGGTATCGGGGTCAACGCGGCAGTTTGCCGCGATATCTGCAAAGCCGTAGCCCTTCTTGAGGATGGTTTGTCCATCCTGCACAACGGCAACCGACACACCGACAATATGGTGTTTGGCCATGCTATTGGCAACAAAGCCATCGACAAAAGCCTCAAGCTCTGCGGGTGGTATCGGCTCATTGGCAGAGAGTAGCGCTGCTTCAGTGGCAGCTACTGCGAAGGTCATAAAACAAAATGTTAAAACAGCCTTATTCAACGCCCCCATGGTTATCTCCTTTATATGCGGCGCAGTGAAGCCTGGAAAATATACACATTAGTCTATTTATTGAATTGCGCCGAGATATGTTTGCAACATCCGATAAACGGCATGGAGCCATGACTTTGAATGTATGGCGTCAAGGATGGTTTAGGCAGTGATGTTCAGATTGCCCTGGTTTCTCTGATGCACTCAGGTTTCTTTGCTGCGATAGTGCTGTCGCGATTGAATTGTTGCGGGCAGGCAAAGGGTGCTCAGCAGTCTTGAGGTTTGGCTCTGTATGGCTTTTATGCTTGATCTGTACTAAAGCCTGTGGATGTGTCGGTTCTCACCAGTCGTGCCAGACAGGGGTAAGGTGCTGAGGCGGTGCTGAATAGCGGCCCAGTTGCGCCCAGCTTTGACCGGGCCGGTGAAAATCCGAACCCCATGAAGCGCTCAGATCGAGCTGTTCGCAGAGCCGCGCCAGATCGCGGGTCACAGCGGGAAGTTGTATGCCGGAAACCACTTCCAGGCCACCTCCACCCCAGCCCTTGAACGCTTCAAGGAAGCTCACCAGCTTGCTGCGGGTCAGGTTGTACTTGGCCGGATGTGCCAGCACCGCGACACCGCCTGCGGCGCGGATCCAGGCGACAATCTGCTCGGGCTCTGCCCAGCACTGGCGGATATCACAGGATTTGCCGCTCCCCAGGTATTTTTTGAAGGCTTCCTTTTCATCTTTGACAAAACCGGTGGCCACCATATGGCGGGCAAAATGGGGGCGTCCCACATTGCCTGCGCTGGCCAGGCTTCTGGCGCCTTCCAGGGGAGCAACAACGCCGTATTTTTCGAGTTTCTCGGCAATTTTTTCCGCCCGGCCAAGGCGTGCGTTGCGCTGGAAAGCGACAGCTTCCAGCATGGCAGGGCAGAATGGATCAATATTAAGGCCGAGGATATGCAAGCCTGTCTTGTTCCACAGGGTAGAAAATTCAACACCGCCAATGAGTTCGAGACCGGGCAGAGGGTTGAGAGCCTGGTAGGCGGCGACACTGTCATGATCAGTGATTGACAGGCGGGTAACGCCAGAGCGCTGAGCCAGTTCCAGCAGATCCCGGGGGCTGAGTTCGCCGTCTGATGCAGTGGTGTGGCAGTGAAAGTCTATGGTCATGGCGGGCAGTGTAGCCGATCGCCTGCCGCAACTGGCAGATATTGCCCAGTCAATCACACCAGGCATTTCACGCCAGGCCTTTCACACAGCACACAGTAAAACCCTATAATGCCGCCCATGACGCTGATTACCCCCATCATCCCCATCACCCCGGCCCAGCAACAGCAGATGATTGCCGAGGTGGAACGCTATATTGCCATTGGGGGCAGGCACTTTGGTCGGGTGTTTGAGCCAATCCCCGTGTTGTTTGACCTCAAGGGGCGAACCCTGGGGATGTACAAGATCCAGCGGCGCAAGCGGGTGATTCGCTTCAATCCGTGGATTTGCGCCAAATATTTTGACGACAGCCTGGCCACCACCGTGCCCCATGAGGTGGCTCACTACCTGGCCGACATCCTTTACGGTCTGGGCAATATTCGCCCTCACGGTTCGGAGTGGAAAGCAATAATGGCGCTGTTCGGGGCGGATGCCAGCGTTACCGCCCGTTTCTCCCTGGAGGGTGTACCGCAGCGGGTCATCAGGCGGGTAGATTATCGCTGTGGTTGCCGTGATCACCAGCTGACCATCCACCGCCACAACCGCATCAGGTCTGGCAAGGCGTCCTATCTGTGTCGTTCCTGTGGCGGCCCCCTGCGTCTGGCCCTGTGACTGATCCAGTGACCGTTGCACTCAACTGGTGCGTCTACATGATCGAGTGCGACGATGGCTCCCTCTATACCGGGATCACAACCGATATGGCCCGGCGCTTTCGCGAGCATTGCCAGGGCAAGCGCGGTGCGCGCTATCTGCGGGGCAGGGCGCCGCTGGGAGTAGTGTTTCTTGAGCGGGGACATAACCGCAGCTCGGCCCTGCGCCGCGAGGCTGCCATCAAGGGGCTGTTGCGGGAATCAAAAATGTCTTTGAAACAATCATATATCGCATTTTTGTAATGTTATCTACGAACTGGAATGCCGTGCCATGACACCATCAGTCGATGAGATTGAACGGGCAAAACTGATTGCCGAAACCGCCAAGATCCCCTGGTCTGAACTGCAGCGGTTTTTTGCTGCCGGTTCGGTGATCGGGGTCGCCCCTGAGCTGGATCTGGTGGAAGTGGCCTGCGCCATGGCGGCGGATAACAAGGCCGTAGTGGCGCCCTGGGTAGAGGCCGGGCAAGTGGGCGCCGTCTCGGATAGCCAGGCTCTGGAGTGGCTCGATAGCGATGCGCTGGTATGGGCCGTGGTGCTCAGCCCCTGGGTGCTGGTGCAACCGGTAGTGGCGACTTGACGTGTGAACAGGTCCGAATTGAAAAGCGGCCATACAATTGCTGTATGACCGCTTTGAAAGCCTCTTTCCAGGCTTTAGGTATGGGCTCTAGGCCCTGCAACTTAACTATAGATTACCTTGTGTACCCTTGATGTGTACTTCAGGCTTTTTCTAGACGTTAGTGCTACAGAGCGGAGACTTTCTGCTGGCAAGCCTGATTGTTGAAACCCTGCCAGTGATCTTCCCTGCCTTCGCGCCATCCTCTCAGCCATTCCTGACCAGTGTCAGTTTCGGTTTGGTAGGGGCACAGGCTTTTGGTTTTCATGCTGAATCCGGCCTGGTAACCCCGGATAAACGCGCGGTGGGGAATGTCTCTTTTCTGTTTTCTCATAGGACTCGACTCCGTTTTCATGAAAGATCGGCTCCGCGAAATAGAGCCGGAAGAACTCATGGAGATTAACTAGAGATGCCGGTGACAGTGGTGTGCGGGATGCACATTTTGGTTACAGTTCAGTGTCAGCCGGACTTCCAGTTCACCAAAACCACCCGGACCTGTCGAAGAACTTATATACATAAAGGGCCTGTGTTTAATGCCTTTATATGCTCAAAAACGTTAACCTGTTCAAAACCAAAGTGAAATTTTCCCATGGCCAGTCAAGAATGGTTTGTAAACTGCCCCAAAGGGCTTGAATCCCTGCTGATGGAAGAACTTTCAGCCCTCGGCGCTGAGTCAGTCAGGGAGACTGTGGCCGGAGTGTATGCCGAAGGAAGCGCTGAATTTGCATACAGAGTGTGCCTGTGGTCGCGCCTGGCAAACCGCGTCCTGTTGC
Organism: Gammaproteobacteria bacterium BRH_c0; assembly: GCA_000961645.1. Lineage (GTDB taxonomy): Bacteria > Pseudomonadota > Gammaproteobacteria > Pseudomonadales > Porticoccaceae > NAT127. The sequence continues at coordinate 127,652 of LADM01000133.1, forward strand.
CACTGGTCAAGTTTACCGTGGACAGCGCTGAAGCCCTGTACGAAGGCGTGCGTGCCATCCCCTGGCACCAGCACATGACCGGCGATAACTCCCTGGCGGTGGATTTCGTTGGCAGCAACGATGCCATTCGCCACACCCAGTTCGGCGCGCAAAAGGTCAAGGACGCTATTGTCGACAGCCTGCTGCACCAAGGCCAGATCCGTCCCAATGTGGATTTGCGCAATCCCGATATCCGCATCAATGCTCACCTCAACAAGGGGCGCCTGGCGATCAGCCTCGACCTGTCTGGCGAAAGTCTCCATCGCCGCGGCTACCGGGTGGCCATGGTGCCAGCGCCCCTCAAGGAAAACCTGGCAGCGGCCCTGCTAATCCGCGCTGGCTGGCCTGAAATGCTTGCCAGTGGCGGGGCCCTGATAGACCCCATGTGCGGTAGCGGTACGTTTTTGATCGAAGGCGCCATGATGGCTGCCGATATCGCCCCGGGCCTGCTGCGTTCGTCATTTGGGTTTCACCACTGGCTGCAGTTCGACAAGGGTATCTGGGACAACCTGCGCGCAGAGGCCGAAGTCCGCCGTGCTCAGGGACTGGCCACTGAACTGCCGGAGATTCGTGGCTACGACAAGGACACCCGCGCCATCGAGGCTGCGGAGGAAAATATCGCCGCCATTGGCCTGGAAAAAGTGGTGCGGGTCTCAGCCAAACCGGCCAGCGCCCTGGTCAAACCCAGCCATACACCCATCGACACCGGCCTGCTGATCAGCAACCCGCCCTACGGTGAGCGCTGGGGCGAAGTGGATGAGCTGCGCCCGCTCTATCAGCAACTGGGCGAAGTGGCAAAAAGGGAATTTAGTGGCTGGAAGCTGGCGGTTTTTACCGGCAACCCGGATCTGGGCCAGGAACTGCGCCTGCGCAGCACGAAAAAGTACCGCTTTTACAACGGCACCATCGCCGCCCAGCTGCTGTTGTTTGAACTCCATGAACAGCGCGCTGTGGAGGGTGACACCCCGGTGCGGGAACGCCCTCTGTCTGACAATGCGCAAATGTTCCAGAACCGCCTGCTGAAAAACAGCCGCAAGCTGCAACCTTGGTTGAAGCGCAGCGGTGTCACCTGCTATCGACTTTACGACAGCGATATTCCTGAATATGCGGTAGCAGTGGATATTTACGGCGATGCCATCCATGTGCAGGAGTACGCGCCTCCCGCCAGCGTGGATGAGCAGGCAGCCAAGCGCCGCCTGGGCGACGTGCGCGAAGCAGTGATGGCGATGTTTCCCGCCAGTCGCGACAAGCTGTTTTTCAAGGAGCGGCGGCGCCAGAAAGGGGAGAGCCAGTACCAGCGCCAGGGTGCCTGGCACCGCAATGCCAAGCCCTTTATCGTCAACGAGGGCGAGGCCAGGCTGGAGATCAATCTCGGCGATTATCTCGACAGCGGTCTGTTTCTCGACCACCGTCCCATCCGCCAGTGGCTGGCTGAGCATGCCAGGGGCAAGCGCTTTTTGAACCTGTTTTGCTACACCGCAGTGGCCACGGTCCAGGCGGCCCTCGGTGGCGCAAAATCGAGTCTCAGCATCGATATGTCGAATACCTACCTGGACTGGGCGGGGCGCAACCTGACCCTCAACAGTATCAGCAAGCTGGATCACCAGCTGCTGCGCGCCGACTGCCTCGAATGGCTGGCGCGCAGGGAAGGGCGTTTTGACCTGATATTCCTCGATCCGCCAACGTTTTCAAACTCCAAGAAGATGGACTCGGTGCTCGATATCCAGCGCGACCACGCGGCGATGATTCGCGATGCCATGGCGATACTGGAGCCCGGCGGCACTCTGGTGTTTTCCAATAATTTCCGCCGATTCAAAATGGATGAAGCAATCACTGAGGACTTCGCCGTGGAAAATATTACTGCCAGCACCATCCCGCCGGACTTTGAGCGCAATGCGCGGATTCATAATTGCTGGTTGGTGAGGCATAAAGACGTCTGACGCTGGACGTACCCAATGCACTCGCTGCGCTGAGCCTGCCCCATGAGCAAAGCGAGTGCTCTGGGTACATGGGGCAGGCTCTCTGACGCAAGAGCTTTCACAGTGGCAAGCCCTCCACTTGTAAAGGCATAATTCACCCCAACCATAGGGTGTATAGCCCCCATGAAGGACACAGAGAACTGCTCATGAATGCCAATATCGTTGAAATAACCCTGCAAAATGCCCAGCAATACCTGATCGCTGAGTCCAGTCAGCGCCCCGTTCTGGTGGATTTCTGGGCTGACTGGTGTGCGCCATGCAAGGTATTGATGCCCATCCTCGAAAAGCTGGCGGCTGAGTACAGTGGCGCTTTCCTGCTCGCCAAGGTCAATGCCGACCAGCAACAGGAAATCACCGCCCAGTTCGGCATCCGCAGCCTGCCCACCCTGGTGATGATGCACAACGGCCAGCCGGTCAATGCCCTGCAGGGCGCCCAGCCGGAAGCAGAAATCCGCAAGCTGCTCGATGAATATCTGCCCAAGCCCTGGGATCTCAAACTGCAACAGGCGCAGGACAAAATCGACGCCGGCGACCTGGCGGGCGCGCTGAGTGATCTGCGTCAGGCCCATGATGAATCCGGCCAGCGCAGCGATATCGGCATGATGCTGGCCCAGTTGCTGCTGATGATGAACCGTGCCGACGATGCTGCCGTCCTGCTCAAGGGCATCCCCATGAAGGATCAGGATCAGCTGTATCAGCAACTGCTGGCCCAGCTGGAACTCAAGCAGGAAGCAGCCAAGGCGCCGGAAATTCAGGAGCTGGAAGCGCGCCTCAATGCTGACCCGGACAATCTCGATATTGCCTATGAACTGGCCGTGCAGTTCAGCCAGCACCAGTACCAGCGCGAAGCACTCGAACTGCTGCTGGGCATCCTCCGCACCAATCTCAATTTCCGCGACGGCGGCGCCAAAAAAATCTACCTGGATATACTCGCCGCACTCGGCAAGGGCGATCCGCTGGCAGTGGAATACCAACGCAAAATCTACAACCTCCTGTACTGATCAGCGATGTACAAACTCTGCTTTTACGTGCCGGAATCACACCTCGAAGCTGTCAAGAATGCAGTGTTCGATACCGGCGCGGGACATATCGGTGATTACGACCGCTGCTGCTGGCAAACCCTTGGCCAGGGGCAATTCCGTCCCCTACAGGGCAGCAATCCCTTTCTCGGCAAGCAGGGCTCGGTGGAGCAGGTGCCGGAATACAGGGTGGAACTGGTGTGTGATGAACACCTGATCGAAGCCGCCATCGCCGCACTGGTGGATGCCCATCCCTATGAAGAACCGGCTTATGATGTGATTTTGCTGGAGGAGTTTTGAAGGCAGTCAAGCACTGAAGGTTGTTCAGGCAACAGGGGCTGCGTTCAGTGAACTGCTGCAATCAACTGGCAGAATAGGTGCTATCTGCCATACATGGTTTTAGCTCGCGGGCGCAGGTCGTGTACATTTACACTCCTGCGTTTAACATAGATAAATCATACAAGGATGGTTAACTCATGATTCGCATTCTAATCCTTTCTGCCACGCTGCTGCTTTTGATCACAGGTTGCGGAACCCGCTCAATTTCCGACTCCGGTTACCATGCCGATTCAGAGCGCGGATATGCCCAGCAAAGTTCGCCGGGGTACAAGGGTGAGCTTTCGGAATTCAACGTGCTGGGTATTGATCTGGATGAAAAAATTTCTGTTGCCGACATTCAGAATGCATTGGCTGGAGGAGTCAGGCTCGCCGTAGCCAAGGGTTCAAACCTGATGGCTATTCAGTCGGGGGCCATGATTCCCGACGAACAAATGGTCAAAGCCCTTGAGCAATATTACAACGTTGTCATCTTCACAGGTGTTCCTGACAACAAAGGTGCAAACCATGCAAATTATTCGAAAGCGCTGAGACTTGCTGCGGCTCGGGGAGGTGCTGAAAAACTGGTTGTCTACTGGGGTGTCCTCGAAACTGGTGTAGAGAATCATGCCACCAAAGCGATATCCTGGACGCCATTCGTGGGTGGTTTATTGCCTGACGAAACACAGCGTATGCGGATCAAATTGAAAGTTGCAGTTGTCGATGTGGCAACAGGGCAATGGGACATGTTTATGCCGACACCTTTCGAAAATACCGATTCAAGTGGACGATATTCCAGGGTTCACACAGACCAGGCGCAGGTCGAATTGCTCAAGCAAAAAGCTTATCAGGCAGCCGTGGATGATATTGTGAAAAGGTATGCGAGATAGTCGCAAGTTGCTGTGATGCTTGCGGTGACAACTCGTAGGTTGGGCTGAGGAACGAAGCCCAACGCTTACCGGTGAGAGTATTGGGCTTCACAAAAATTGTTCAGCCCAACCTGCCAGTGAAACCCTCCATATCACATCGAAAACCCGCATCAACCGATGGTTTTAACGTGGCATTTTGGGAGGGATGACCTCCTTCTGCACGCCTGCCCGGGCAAAGGCAGGGCGGCTTTCAACTTTCTCCCGCCAGGCTGAAATATTCGGGTACTGGGCCATATCGGCCTTGTTGAGAAAAACCGCCTGCTTGATGGGGAAGTGCATCATGATATCCGCTGAGGTGAAATTCTCGCCGCCGAAATAGGGGTGTTCGCCCAAATGCTCCTCCATGTATGCCAGCACCCGTTGTGTGCCAGCCATATGCCGCTGGGTTTGCATGGTGTGTTCCGGCTGGCCCTGTACGGCCTTGAGCAGATATTCGGTGGAAATCCTTGTCATCGCAGCGCCTTCGGCATAGTGCAGCCACTGCAGGTGATAGGCCAGGTCGGGTGAATCGATAGGCGGCGTGGTGCCACCATTGGCCAGTTTCATTTCGATCAATTGCAGGATGGCCCCGGATTCAACAATGGTGATATCGCCGACTTTTACTGTGGGGAATGTACCCATGGTATTGATTTTCTTGACTGCAAGGTTGTTCTCCATTGCATCCTCGGAGAGGATAACCGCTGTGTAGGGCACATTGAGTTCTTCACACAGCCAGTTTACCCGCTCGGCACGGGTGCCTGGTGTCGGCGACTGGTAGAGAGTGACCTGGGGCGCGCCCTTGGTTGCAGAGCTTGTGGTGTTGTCTTTGCCTGCGCTGGTTTCAGCGGCCATGGCGCCAACTGCAAGGCCGAGAGTCATGCCGGCAGCCTGGATTATTTTTTTCATAGCAGTGTTCCTTATTCAAGTGATTGGTGTTTTGAATTCAATACCGATGACGCCGAATCATTATTTTTTGCAGCGAATTTCTCATGGCTTGCTGGTGTGGCCAGATCGATCAATGCCGGGATTAATGCAGGCAGCCTGTGGGCAACTCGCAGGTCGTGTATGCGGCTATTATTCTGAACCCTGTAGGCGGGCGCTGTACATGCACTTTTGTTAAGGATTCAAGGACTGCCAAGGGGCTGCTATCATGCTGGCATGCCGCCGCCTGGCCGTTGCCGCGCAGAGCAGCGCAACGCGAGTTTATCCGTCATCACAACAATCATAAGGACACAGCATGAACAGCTATGAACAGTCCATCCAGCGCCTCAAAAATAGCGCGCTTGGGGCGGCTACGGTGCGCGCCTTTGCGGCACTCGATCCCGATGAAAAGATTCGTAACCCCGATAGCCTGGCGCGGGAGTTTATCGACCCCAACTTTCGGCCTGATCCTGATGACCCGGAAAAAGTCGCTGCATTTCGCCAACAGTTGGAACAGATGCTGCCCGGCGCCTACCACTTCCAGAATTCCCGCACCAAGCATATCGATGCGTTGATGAAAAAAGCGATTGCCGATGGCTTCCGGCAAATAGTGATTCTTGGCGCAGGATTTGACAGTCGCGCCTACCGTTTTGCCAGTCTGGCAGCGGGTGTGCGTTTTATCGAGGTGGATTTGCCGCCATTGCAAATGGACAAAAAAGCCACTGTGGCTGCAGCGCTGGGAAAGCTGCCAGCCAATGTCAGTTATGTGCCTCTCGATTTTAACAGTCAGCCGCTTGAGGATATTCTCAAGGCAGCGGATTACGATGCGCAGCAGCAGACATTCTTTAACTGGGAAGGGGTTTCCTACTATCTCAATGCAGGCGGTGTGGATGCGACCCTGGATTTTGTGGCCCGGCATTCACCAGCGGGGAGCCGCATTGTGTTTGACTATATGCCGCAGTCGATGGTGGATGGCAGCGGCGAATTTTATGGTGGTGCGGAATCGCGCCGCCATATGGCAGGAATGGGCGAACCTCTGACCTTTGGTATTCCCGACGGTGAAATCGGCAATTTTCTGGCGGCTCGGGGTTTTGAACTGCAATCCAGCGTCGGGCCTGCCGAGCTGGAGCAGGCCTATCTGCTGCAAAGTGATGGCCAACTGCAGGGCAGGGTGTCGGGTTATGTGCGTATGGTGGAGGCCCGCGTGGTTTAACCGGCGCGGGGATTGCGCTCACGTCTATTTTTTTTCAGGCCCGGACATATAGCGGCTTTTAATCCGCTCGGCGACTTTGTCCGGGACATTTTCCTCCCAACCGGGCGTGTTGGCGCTGATCTGTTTTAACACTTCAGAGGGCATGATTTTCAGGTGTTCCTCGTTGAAGTGACGCGCAGCCACCATGGCATTGTTGGCAATCAGGTGCTTGAGCAGATAGGTGAGTCCGGCGGCTACTTCGACGTTGTCGAGAGAAATCAGTTTGTCATCCACCATGGCCGGGTAGACATAGACATGGGTGTTGTCGGAAAAGAGCTTGCCCATGGCTTCAAGAATTCCGCCCTCCAGGCCTTCGTAATAGCGCGGGTCGAACAACTGGTCGAAATCCAGTACGCTCAGGACGATGCCGATGGTGTTCTGGGTGTAGCGGCGAATCCATGAACGCAGGCGGAAAAAACGCAGGTAATCGGAGATCAGCACGTTGTAGCCCAGGGCAGTGAGCAGATCGACGCGGTTGAGAAATGCCTGATCCCCCTGTTCCTTGTCGGAGGCCAGCTCCGCCATGGTGATTTCCGCCATGGTGGTGACGTTGTCGCGGCTGATACCTTCCACCTCGATAAATTGTTGCAGCGCGCTCTCCATCATGTCGACATGGACCTTGGTGGGCGGGCGGAATGAACCGCGCAGTACCAGGGTATTTTTCTTGCGCAATTCCTCGGCGGGCACCACCGGGCTGTTATCTGCATCAAACATCACCGCGCGGCAGCACCAGCTGCGCACCAGGTGCAGGTTCATCAGGCGGTTGTCCACCTCTTCAAAATAGGGTCCGGAAAAATGGATCAGATCCACTTCGATGCGGTCTGGTTCGAGGTTGTCCAGCAGGCCTTCGATCAAGGCCTTGGGCTTGAGCGCGGAATAAAAAGCGCCGTAGATCAGGTTAACGCCCAGCACACCCAGGGCTTCCGATTGCAGCTTGTTGGTTTCATCCATCATGCGCACATGGAGGTTGATTTCGCTGGCTGGCGCGCCGGGATACATTTGCAGTTTGATGCCGACCCAGCCGTGACATTCGCTGGTCTGCTTGTAGCTTTTGGCCGTCACCGTGGCGGCATAGCAAAAATAAGTGGTATTGCGCGAGCGGCGCTCCACCAAGCGCTCGATCAACAGGCCGTATTCGTGATCCATCATTTGGCGCAGACGCTCGATGCTCACATAGCGCTCTGTTTTGCCGTAGATGACATCGCTGATCTGCATATCGTAGGCAGAAGATGTTTTGGCAATCGTCCCCGCTGCCGCCCCGGCGCTGAAAAACTGCCGCGCCACTTCCTGCCCCGCGCCAATCTCGACAATGGTGCCGTACTTTTGTTCGTCGAGGTTGATATTGAGGGCTTTTTGTTCGGTGGACAGTTTGGGTGGCTGGTTGTGCATTGAGGTTCCTTGCAGGGTGGTTTGCTCGGGTATTGTAGCGGTATTGAGTTGCACGTTACACGCTCCACCCATCCTACGAGAGACTACGCGGAGTGCAGCTCAGCAACTTGCCAATCTCTGCATGCAAGTCGCCAGCCTCAGGTCTGGCCTGCTGCGCCAGTGCCAGGGTCACAAGAGCGAGTTCACGGTAAACAGCGAGTAATTCAGGGCTGTGCTGGCCCAATGCGTCGAGATGCGTGGCGACTGTGTCGCGATCTCCGCGCACTATTGGCCCTGTCAGGGCTTTCTGCGGGCCTTTGGCAAAAATATTAGAGGCAGTTTGCATTACCAGCGGGGCAAGCAGTTCTTTGGCAGCTTGCGGCGCAATCCCTGATGCCTCTAGCAGCCCGAGGCTCATATCCATCAGGCTCACCAGATAGTTGGATGCCATGGCCGTGGCGGTGTGATAAAGGGCTTTGCTGCTGCCATCAATGGCGATTATGCGTGCGCCAATGGTGCTGAAAAGTGCGGATAACCGTTGCTGGCTGTCGATATCCCCTTCCAGTGTGCAGCTGGTGCCCGCAAATGTGCTGAGGGATTGTTGCGGGTCGGCAAAGCTGTGGACAGGATGCAGGCTGGCAGTGCTGGCGCCTTGCTGCTTTAGCGGCGCAAGTAACATCGCCGTGTGGATGCCACTGCAGTGGAAAACAGTGGTGCCGCGCCAGTCAGGGAAAAGCTGCGCCAATTGCCCGGCGAGCGAATGAATGGCGTCGTCGGGGACTGACAACAGCCACAGGTCGGCGCGGGGCAGGGCATCAAGTGTGTTGCAAACGCTGCCACCGGCGCAAAACTGCAGGGTTTTATGTGCATTTTCGCGGTTGCGACTGTAAAGCCCGCCGAGGGAGACCAGGCCTGAATCGGCCAACAGGCGGGCAATGGTCGTGCCCAGTTTGCCGCAGCCGACAATATTCAGTCGCAATGGTGGCGTTTCTGAAGTGGGAGCTGGGGACAACGTGACAGGCTCTCCTGTATAAAAGTAACCGGATGGATAACGACCGATCAGTCAGTTGGATTTCAGACGCTGGCTAACGCGCCTGATTGAGGATGACTTTATAGGCTGCTACCGCATTGCCCATGCCCATGCGCAGGGAGTCTACCGTCAGGGCATGGCCGATCGACACTTCAAGCAATCCGGGCACAGTGGCAAAGCGCCCAAGGTTGTCGAGGTTGAGGTCGTGCCCGGCATTGACGCCGAGGCCAATATCCAGCGCAGTCTGAGCCGCATCGCGGTAGCGGCTGAACAGCGGCTCAAGTTCGGCAGAATTGCCCCAAGCCGCAGCGAATGGGCCGGTATAAAGCTCGATGCGGTCGGCACCAATATCCCGCGCCAGACGAATCTGTTCCACATCCGGGTCCATAAACAGGCTGACACGCACGCCCAGATTGTGGAGCGCCTTGATCAGCGGGCTGAGCGCCGCAGCGGATCTGGTCAGATCAAATCCGTGGTCGGAGGTGAGCTGATCGTTGCTGTCCGGCACCAGGGTGCACTGGTGGGGGAGGGTTTCTTCCACCAGCGCCATCAATCCCGGATAGCTGCCTCGTGCTGCAGCGAAGGGATTGCCCTCGATATTGAATTCAAGGCCAGGATGTTTTTGCACCAGCGCCGACAGGTCGCGAACATCGCCGGGGCGGATATGACGCTGATCCGGACGCGGGTGGACGGTGATGCCGTCGGCCCCGGCATCAATGCAGAGCTGTCCGAAGGCGGTTGCCGACGGGTAATTTCCGTCGCGGGAATTGCGGATCAGGGCAATCTTGTTGAGGTTGACGCTCAGCTTGATCATGGTGCCTCTGCCTGGTCTGTCACGACCCTGGCGCGCAGTATCTGCACGGGTTCAATCGGCAGATGTTCAAATTCATCGACGGCCCTGGTGCGGCGCCGACCAATGGCCTTCACCACGTCCATGCCTTCCACCACCTTGCCAAACACCGTATAGCCAGGTTTGTCGCCCTCGGGGTCGAGGTTGGTGTTGTTGCCCAGGTTGATATAAAACTGGGCGCGGGCGCTGTCGGGGTCAGCATGGCGTGCCATGGCGATGGTGCCGATGCTGTTTTTGAGACCATTGGCGGACTCGTTGACCACCGGCTCGCCGGGTTCCTTTTCGCTCAGGTCATAGGTGTTGCCACCGCTCTGGATAACAAAACCTTTCACCACGCGGTGAAAAATCATGCCGTCGTAATAGTAACGGTTCACATAGCCGACAAAATTCTCAACGGTTTTGGGGGCCTTGTCGGGGTAGAGTTCGAGGACAATGTCACCCAGATCGGTTTCCAGGCTTACCTTCACCGGTGCGGGTGATTGCGCCACAACGGCCTGAAGGCCCATCACCGCCAGCAACAGAAACGCCAGTAAGGCTCGGTAAAAAAACATCTCAACCCCACTCGGAGTAGCGCCGCCGTGGCCTCAGGCTCGGCAGCAATGTGGCGAGCAGGGCGCCGAGAAATACGGCAATGCCGCCATACATAAACCAGCGCTGGGTGTTGTCGCTTTGTAGCTGGTCGCGGCTGGCGGTGAGCACGTCAATTTCGCTTTGCAACATGTGGCTGCGCTTGATCAGCTCCTCGTTCTGTTCCTGCAGGGTGAGGGCATTGTTGGAGATTTTTTTCACTGTGGACAATTCCACTTCAAGCGCGCTGAGGGTTTCCTTGTTGAGACTGTACTCGGCTTCAAGGGCATCGTAGGCGACCTGCAGCTCGCGCAGTTCATTCTTGAGTTGCGCATTTTCAGACTTTAGGGAGTCGGTGTTGGCATCGATTGCCGCTTCCCGGCCAGGTGCAACCGGGGTGTTGACCAGATAGTGATTGGGCAGCCAGCCATTGGCCCCCTGGGCAGTGGTGACTCGGGTCCATTCGTCCTCGGTGTTGATGACGGTCAAGGCTGTTCCCGGTGTCAGGCCCTGGTGAACGATGCTGCAGGTAGCACAGGGCGAGCTGCGCAGGGGCACCCGCAATGCGTCAGTCACATAGCGGGTTTGCGCCAGTGACAGTGTCGGCAACGCCAGCAGCAAAAGTGCGAGGAGTGTTCTGGTCATAGGTGTGGAACCTTCAGGGGCATTTCCTGCCAGTGGCAATTCACTGACAGGCGTGGTGGATATCAGGGCAGTACGATCTTGAAGGGCTTTACGGTGACGCTAGCGTAGACGCCGCCCTTGATATAGGGGTCGGCATCAGCCCACTGCTGGGCATCCTCAAGGCTGTCAAAGCGGGCGATCACCAGGCTGCCGCTAAAGCCTGCTTCGCCTGGGTCTTCGCAATCCGCTGCTGGGTGAGGGCCCGCCACAAACAGGCGGCCCTGGTCTTTCAGTGCCACCAGGCGGGCGATGTGATCGGGGCGGGCAGCGAGACGTTTTTGCAGGCTGTTGTCAACGTCGGTGCTGATAATGGCGTACCACATGCTATTTTTCCTTGTGACGGTGTTTGACGATATGTTCCAGGTCGAGGCCGGTAAGCTTGGTGATGCCCCTGAACAGATAAAACATGGCGGCCATCATCACCACCATGGCGGGGAGGGCAATCACCGGGAAGCTCAGGGCCGTCATTTTACCCAGCTGCTCGTTATATTCCAGCGTGCCTGGCTGGGAGGTGACGATGATAATGGCAAGCAGGTAATTGAGCACAGATGACAGGAAGAAAGACCCCGCCACCATCAGCGATGCGGTGCTCAAATGGCGCTCGAAGGCCTGGCGGGTGCCATTGCGGGCGAGTGCCGTATCGATGGCGGGAATATCGAGAATGGTGTCGTTGTAGATAAAGGTTTTCACCAGCGGGTAGGGGGTCTTGATGGAGATCAGTGTTGCCAGCCCGAAAGTGGCGGGCACGGCTGCCTCCTTGATGGCCAGGTAGCGCGGGTCCAGTCCCAGCAGACTGATGCCGCCGGTCATGCCAACGCTGAACACACCGAGCACGGAAAACAGATTGACCTTGCCGCGCGTCAGCATGTCCTTCAACCCGTAGCAGATGGGGAAGGCCAGCGCCACCACGATCGCGTAGGTGGTGCCCAGGAATTCATCACCGCTTAGCTTGGTCAGAATCAGCGTCGGCAGAACGATATTGAACAGCAGATTAACCAGCAGGTTTTCGGCTTTATGGGGTTCTTTGGCGCGGATCTCGGCGTTGTCGGATGCTTGATTTTCAGAGGGTTGGGTCATGGTGTGAGTGGCGCTGGAAGTAAGTCGCCAATTCTAGGGTGTTGACTCACCGGGCACAATGTAAAAGCCACTTCCCATGTGCCCTCTCCCTTTTGCTCCTCTGCCGCTTGCCCCATGATTTGCAGTGCCTATTCAGGCTGCTAGTCTGTATAGTGCGATCTTCTGTTTAGATCGATCCTATGTATAGTGCCACCCATTGTCATCGCTACCCGGACTGGGTGGCTCCAGCCTGAAGTTGGTAACACGCCATGAGCCAGTTTTTTTTCATCCACCCCGATAACCCCCAGCAGCGTCTGATTCACCAGGCGGTGGAGATCGTGCGCAAGGGCGGAGTGATTGTTTACCCCACAGATTCGGCCTATGCCATTGGCTGCCATCTGGGTGACAAGGCGGCCATGGACCAGATTCGGCTGGTCCGCCAATTGGACAAGCACCACAACTTCACCCTCATGTGCCGCGATCTGGGGGAGCTGGCCACCTATGCCAAGGTCAGTAATCAGGTATTCCGGATGCTCAAGGCCAATACTCCCGGCGCTTATACCTTTATTCTCGAAGCCACCTCGGAAGTGCCGCGCCGCCTGATGCACCCCAAGCGCAAAACCATCGGCCTGCGGGTGCCTGCCAACCCCATCGCCCTGGCTCTGCTGGAGGGGCTCGACGAACCCATGATGAGCGTCACCCTTATCATGCCGGGAGATGATCTGCCCCTCAACGACCCCGAGGATATTCGCACCATGCTTGAAAAGCGCGTGGATGTGATTATCGATGGCGGCTATTGCGGTCTCGAAGCCACCACCATCGTTGATCTTACTGGCGATGTACCGGTGCTGGTGCGCCAGGGTGTGGGTGATTTTGCGCCCTTTGTGGCGGCCTAAGGGGACTGAAGTCATACCCCGTCACTGCTCCTGGCTGCCAGCTGCAAAGGCCGGGTCTACGGCCATTGTTTTCAGGCTATAATGCCCGCCTTGTGATGGTTGGTTCGAATGAATAATTCTGAAATTGTCGATGCAGAAAGCGATCAGCGTGCTGCCGAGGGTGCCGATGGCGACGTAAACGCCAGACCCCAGCAGGGCGAGATGCCGTTTGCCATGGTCTATGGCAAGCAGATGACCCAGCTCCCCAAGGATCTCTATATTCCCCCGGAAGCTCTTGAGGTATTCCTTGAAGCCTTCGAGGGGCCGCTGGACTTGCTGCTCTATCTGATCAAGCGCCAGAACATCGATATCCTCGAAATCAACGTTGCGGAAATCACCCGTCAGTACATGATCTACATCGACATGATGGAGTTCATGACCTTTGAGCTGGCAGCGGAATACCTGCTGATGGCGGCCATGCTGGCGGAGATCAAGTCGCGCATGCTGTTGCCGCGCCAGAAGAATGAGGAAGAGGAAGAAGACCCCCGTGCCGAGCTGATTCGCCGCCTGCAGGAATACGAGCGTTTCAAAAAGGTGGCGGAGGATCTCGATACCATTCCCCGTCTCGACCGGGATTTTCACCTGGCCAGCGCCAAAGCGCCGGACATCAACAGCCAGCGCCCCCACCCGGATGTGGATTTACGTCATGTGCTGCTGGCACTGGCCGACGTGCTGAAACGCGCGGATATGTATCAGAGCCACCAGGTCCACCTCGAACCACTTTCGACCCGCGAGCGCATGGGTCAGGTGCTGGAGCGTTTGCAACACGGCCAGTTTGTGCCTTTTGTGGCACTTTTCAGGTTGTCTGAGGGGCGTGCCGGGGTGGTCGTGACTTTTTTGGCGATTATGGAGCTGATCAAGGAGTCGCTGGTGGAACTGGTGCAGAGCGAGACATTCGGGCCTATTCATGTCAAGGCCCGCAATGCCGAGCCTAGCGATGAGCAGAGTGAGTAGGGCCTGTTGAAGTTTGTGAAGGAATAGTGAATGGATAATGCCGTCCTGAAAAATATTATCGAGGCTGCGCTGCTGGCCGCCGGACAGTCTCTCAGCCTGCAAAAGCTCAGCGAGATTTTTGAGGAAAGCGAGCGCCCCGAGCGCGAGCAGATGCTGGCTGCCCTTGCCGAGCTTGAGGCTGACTGCGCCGAACGCAGCTACGAGCTGAAGCTTACCGCCAGCGGCTATCGCTTTCAGGTGCGCCAGGAGCTGTCGCGCTGGATCAGCCGGTTGTGGGAAGAAAAGCCCAAAAAATATACCCGTGCGTTGCTCGAAACCCTCGCCCTGATCGCCTACCGCCAGCCCATCACCCGTGGCGATATCGAGCAAATCCGCGGTGTGGCGGTGAGTTCCGATATTATCCGCACCCTCATGGAGCGTGAGTGGGTGCGCGTTGTCGGCCACCGCGATGTGCCGGGTCGCCCGGCGCTGTACGCTACTACGCGCCAGTTCCTCGACTATTTCAATCTCAAGAGTCTGGAAGATCTGCCGCCCCTGGGGGAGATCCGCGATCTCGACGAGTTCAATGCGGTGCTGGATCTCGAAGACGAGGCCCCGCGCCGCCCCGACCCGGATTATGACAGCGCAGAAGGGTCAGAACCCGATGAAGAATTAGACGACAGCGATGAGGCGCCAGCCTCGGCCCGGATCGTTACCCTGCCTATTGCAAGAAGGTCAGAACATGAGTGAAAAATTACAGAAAGTCCTCGCCCAGGCAGGGCTTGGGTCGCGCCGCGAACTGGAGCGCTGGATAGAATCCGGACGCGTCAACGTCAATGGCAAGGTGGCGAAACTCGGCGACCGGGTCGAGTTCAAGGATGAGGTAAAAGTCGATGGCCGCCTGGTAAAACTGCCGGATCGTCGCGAGCGCATCCGTGTGATTGCCTATAACAAGCCGGAAGGGGAAGTCTCCACCCGCGATGATCCGGAAGGGCGACCCACCGTATTCAAGCATCTGCCCAACCTGCAAAACGGTCGCTGGGTAATGGTGGGGCGACTCGATATCAATACTGCCGGCCTGTTGTTGTTCACCAATAACGGTGAGCTGGCCAATGCGCTGATGCACCCCTCCGGGCAGGTGGAGCGTGAATACGTGGTGCGCATTCACGGCGCAGTGGACGATGCCATGGTCAAACGTCTTACCGACGGTGTGTTGCTTGACGATGGCGAAGCGCGCTTTTTGAAGGTCAAGGTGGGGCAGGGCGGCAATACCAATCGCTGGTTTTCGGTGGTTATCGCCGAAGGTCGCAACCGCGAGGTGCGGCGCCTGTGGGAATCCCAGGGTGTCGAAGTCAGCCGCCTCAAGCGCATTCGCTACGGCAACGTCGAGGTGCCTTCCTATGTGCGCAGCGGCGAATGGCTGGAGCTGGAGCCGGACGATGTCAAAAAGCTCTGCAAGCTGGTGGGGTTGCGAACCGATGTCGACTGGTCGGTCACGCCCGCCGAAAAGCACAAGGCCGACCGTCAAGAGCGCAAGCTGCGGTCGCGGGGGCCACGCGGCTGATTTTGAGTTGCACGTTTCACCTTACACTTTGCACGCAAAAGCTGATTGGAATCTTGGCTGTTGAGTGTTGATCCGCGTGCAGATTTATCGGTGGCAGAGAGTTCTGATTACCGACACGTGCAACGTGAAGCGTGAAACGTGCAACTCACTGAGCATTAAAGCTCTTCCCCGTAACGCCGCTGCTCCCGGAACCCATCAGATAAAGGTAAGCAGGCATGATCTGCTCCGGTGTTTTCAGTGTGCGCGGGTCTTCCGCCGGGTAAGCGGCGGCGCGCATGCGGGTGCGGGTGGCGCCGGGGTTGATGCAGTTGACGCGGATGCGGGTGGTTTCCTCCAGCTCCGCCGCCAGTACCTGGCAGAAACCTTCGGTGGCGAATTTGGACACCGCATAGGCGCCCCAGAACGCACGACCCACCCGGCCCACTCCCGAGCTGGTAAGCACAATAGCTGCATCAGTCGATTGTTCCAGTGCCGGTAGTAGTGTCTTGGTGAGCAGAAACTGGGCGTTGACGTTGACCTGCATCACTTTCCCCCAGGTGCTGGCCTGGTAGTTGGCGATGGGCGTGCGCTGGCCCAGCTCGCTGGCGTTGTGGAGCAGCCCGTCGAGCCGACCAAACTGTTCCTGTATGGCGTCCGCCAGTTGCTGATAATCCGCCTCGGTGGCGCCGTTGAGATCCAGGGGTTGAATCACTGCTTGCGGATAACCCGCCGCTGCAATGCTGTCGTAGACTGCTTCGAGTTTGGCCAGAGTCCGACCCGCCAGAATCACCGTGGCGCCGTGGGCGGCAAACGCCAGACTGGCCGCACGGCCTATGCCATCACCAGCGCCAGTGACAAAAATAATCCGCTCCCGCAGCAGCTGGGTGGGGGCCTGGTAATCTCCACAATAAACAGTTTCCAAAATAAAAACCTTTTTAATATCAGAATAATAAATCTGTTAACTCAAGTGCATTGTTAACAAGGTGGTCGGCGCCCCAGGCCTGCGGATCTTCATCTTCACTCAGATACCCCCAGGTAGCGGCTACAGTGGTCGCTCCCGCATTGCGACCTGCCTCAATATCCCGCAAATGATCCCCCACATAGATGGCTCGCTCCGGGGCGACATGCAGTTCCCGGCAGGCGAGCAGAATCGACTCGGGATCGGGCTTGGTGCGGATCACATGGTCCGGGCAAATCACTGCTGCCGGTGCTGACGGAAAATGCAGTTGCGCCAGAATGGGAGTGGTGTACTGCAGCGGTTTATTGGTGACGATGCCCCAGGGTATTTGCCTGGTCGCCAATTCTGCCAGCACTGTATCAAGGCCGTTAAACAACCGGGTGTGCTGGGTCAGGCACTGGCGGTAATGGTGCAGAAGACGCTGGCGCAAGGGTTCAAAATCCGGGTGTTCACTGCCAATGGCAAAGGTGCTGGCGACAAGACCTGCCGAGCCGTTGGTTACGGCCCGGCGCACGCGAGCTTCGGGTTGTGGTTCCAGTCCGCGCTCAGCGAGGACGCAATTGATGGCAGTGGTGAAATCCGGCGCGGTATCCAGCAGGGTGCCATCCAGGTCAAAGAGGACAGCATCAAAACGACGGTGAATCATTGGCGGGCCTTTGTCATGAGCTGGTAATGCTGTCGCCAGCCGACGGTTTGGAGGCATAAACCATATAGTTCACATCCACATCGCGTTCGTTAAGGCGGTATTTACGGGTCAGAGGGTTGTATACCAGCCCGGTCATGGCATGCATATCCAGCCCGGCGTCCCGGATCCAGGCGGCCAGCTCCGAGGGGCGGATAAACTTGCTGTAGTCGTGGGTGCCCCTGGGCAGCAGTTTCAGCAGGTATTCAGCGCCCAGCACCGCAAAGGCATAGGATTTGGGGTTGCGGTTGATGGTGGAAAAGAATAGCTGACCGCCGGGTTTTACCAACTTTGCGCAGGCGTTGATGACCGAGCCGGGGTCCGGCACGTGTTCAAGCATTTCCAGGCAGGTGACCACGTCGAACTGCTCAGGACGAACTTCTGCCAGCTGCTCGGCGGTACTGCGCAGGTAGGTGACCTCGACACCGCTTTCCAGCTTGTGGAGTTCCGCCACAGCCAGTGGGGCTTCGCCCATATCAATGCCGGTTACCGCCGCACCGCGCTGGGCCAGAGCTTCGCACAGAATACCGCCACCGCAGCCCACATCCACCACTTGCTTGCCCGCTACGGCGGCATGACGATCAATCCAGTTGGCGCGCAGCGGATTGATCTCGTGCAGGGGTTTGAATTCACTTTCCCGGTCCCACCAGCGGCTGGCCAGGGCTTCGAACTTGGCAATCTCGCGATTGTCGACATTGGCTGGCGCGCTATTGCTGCTTGTATCGGTTGTCTGCTCTTGCATAGAAAATCCCGTCAGGGTTGCTGCGTTCAGGCCTGGATAAGGTCGCGCCACTGGCGGGCCTTGGCCCCCAGCTGTTGCTCATTAAAGGTGGTCAACTGGCGGTCGGCGAGCTTGGCGGCGCCGTTGATCCACACATGGCTGACACGCTCACCCATGGCGGTGTAGACCAGTTGCGAGAGGGGATTATACATGGGCTCAGTGGTGATGCCGCCCATATCCAGTGCCACTATGTCGGCTGATTTTCCGGCCTCAAGACTGCCGATCAGGCCGTCAAGTCCCAGTGCGCGGGCACCGTTGAGGGTTGCCATGCGCAGTGTCGCGTGGGTATCCAAAGCTGATGCGTCGCCGCTCACGCCCTTGGCCAGCAGGCTGGCAAACTGCATTTCACTGAACATATCGAGGCTGTTGTTGCTGGCCGCGCCGTCGGTGCCCAGTGCCACGTTGATACCGGCATCCTGCAGGGTCTTGACCGGACAGAAGCCGCTGGCCAGCTTGAGGTTGGATTTGGGGCAGTGAATCACCTGGCTGCGACTCTCGGTGATCATGCGGATATCGTCGTCGTTGAGTGCGGTCATATGCACACACTGGGTGTTGGGGGTGAGCAGACCCAGGCGCTGCAGGCGGGCGATAGGGCGTTCACCGCTCAGCGCCACTGCATCGTCAACCTCGCCCTGGGTTTCATGCAGGTGAATCTGGACGCAGATATCCAGCTCATTGGCGTAGGTTGCCACCCGCTCAAGATAGCGGTCGTCGACGGTGTAGGGAGCGTGGGGACCGAACACCACATTGATCAGCTCGTCCCCCTTGCAGGTGTCACGCAACTGCAGGCCCTTGCTGATGTATTCATCGCCGTCCCGGGCCCAGGCAGAGGCAAAGTTGAGGATAGGAAACGCCAGCTGGCAGCGCAGACCGTGTTCGCGGGCGACCAGGGCCACCTGGTCGGGGAAGAAGTACATGTCGGAAAAGCAGGTGGTACCGCTCTTGAGCATCTCGGCCATGGCCAGCTCGGCGCCATCGCGGACGAACTCCTCGCTGACCCAGCGAGCCTCGGCTGGCCAGATATGGTCTTCTAGCCAACGATCGAGGGGCAGGTCGTCGGCGTAGCCACGCAGCAGGGTCATGGCGAGATGGCCGTGGGCGTTGACCAGTCCAGGCATCAGTACATGGTTGTCGAGGTTGATTTCCTGGCGAGCAGTAAAAAGACGTTTGGCTTCAATTTTGGGATATAACCCCTTGATTTTTGAGCCATCAACTACCAGGGAGCAGTCGCTGTAGACGACATTCTCGGGAATCACAGGAATGATCCAGCGGGCATTGATCAGCAGATCTACGGTCTCTTGCGACATATGGGCTCCTGTTTTGAGGGCGCCAGTATAGCTGAGGAGCTGTGGCAGGTAACACGATTCGCATTGCCAGTTAAAGCACTGCAATTCTGTTTTTCTTGGTATCAGGCAGCGTAGTCATTGGCTTGGGTGGGGCAGGCTCAATGCCGAGCTGACTGCCTGGCCAGATGCAACCGGTTACGTGAAACCTGCAGCGCAGACTATGCTACAATCCCGCGCTTGATATCGGGTCTGACCCGTAAAAAAATCAGGGCCCCAGAGCCCTGGCAACATGGATCCTGATATTCAGGCTTTAATGGGGAAGAAGTGGTTTTATGGTTGAGCTCGCCAAAGAGATTCAGCCCGTCAATATTGAAGACGAACTGAAGCAATCCTATCTTGACTATGCCATGAGCGTGATCGTCGGGCGCGCCCTGCCCGATGTGCGCGATGGTCTCAAACCTGTTCACCGCCGTGTTCTGTTCGCCATGAGCGAACTGAAAAACGACTGGAACAAACCCTACAAAAAATCCGCCCGGGTGGTGGGTGATGTAATCGGTAAGTACCATCCCCACGGCGACTCGGCGGTGTACGACACCATCGTGCGCATGGCCCAGCCTTTTTCGCTGCGCTACATGCTGGTGGATGGCCAGGGCAACTTCGGCTCCATCGATGGCGACTCCGCTGCGGCGATGCGTTACACCGAAATCCGCATGTCCAAGATCGCCCACGCGCTGCTGGAAGATCTCGACAAGGAAACGGTCGACTTCGTCGACAACTACGACGGTCAGGAGCAGATCCCGGTTGTCATGCCGACGCGGATACCCAACCTGCTGGTCAACGGCTCCTCCGGTATCGCCGTCGGCATGGCCACCAATATTCCGCCCCACAACCTCAATGAGGTGGTGTCTGCCTGTCTGGCCCTGATCGACAATGAGCACATCACGATTGATGAGCTGATGGAATTTATTCCCGGTCCCGACTTTCCCACTGGCGCGATTATTAACGGCAGAGCAGGCATTATCGAGGCCTATCGCACCGGGCGTGGGCGCATCTATGTTCGCGCCAAGGCGGAGATAGAGCGCGATGAAAAAACCGGTCGCGAAACCATCATCATCCACGAGATTCCTTATCAGTTGAACAAAGCGCGTCTGATTGAGCGCATTGCTGAGCTGGTGAAAGAGAAAAAACTCGAAGGTATTTCCGAGCTGCGCGATGAGTCGGACAAGGACGGTCTGCGTGTGGTCATCGAGATCAAGCGCGGCGATATGGGCGATGTGGTGCTCAACAATCTCTACGCCCAAACCCAGCTGCAGAATGTGTTTGGTATCAATATCGTGGCGCTGGTGGACGAACAGCCCCGCACTCTCAACCTCAAGCAACTGCTTGAAGCCTTCTTGCGCCACCGCCGTGAAGTGGTTACCCGCCGCACCATCTATCTGTTGCGCAAGGCCCGCGAGCGCGGCCATATCCTTGAAGGTCTGGCGGTTGCCATTTCCAATATTGATCCGGTGATCGAGCTGATCAAGAATTCCTCTACTCCTGCAGAAGCGCGGGATCGCCTGATGGCCTCTGGTTGGCCCCCCGGCGCGGTGCTGCAATTTCTTGAGAAGGCCGGCAGTGATGCCTGTCGCCCGGAAGATCTGGCGGATGGTTTTGGTGTGCGCGATGGCAGCTATTACCTGTCGACTGCCCAGGCCCAGGCCATTCTCGACTTGCGCCTGCACCGCCTGACGGGTATGGAGCACGAAAAACTGCTGGCCGAGTATCAGGAAAAAGTGCTCGAAATTGCCGAGTATCTGAATATTCTCGGCGATCCCGATAGGTTGATGGAGGTGATCCGCGAAGAACTCGAAGCGGTGCGCAAGGAATTCGGCGACGCCCGTCGCACTGAGATTATCGAATCCCTCAACGATCTGACGGTTGAGGACCTGATTCCGGTGGAAGATCGTGTGGTCACGATTTCCCACGGTGGCTATGCCAAGACCCAGCCTCTGGATATGTATCAGGCCCAGCGCCGCGGCGGCACCGGCAAGACCGCTACTGCGGTCAAGGATGAGGACTTTGTCGAGCATCTGTTGATTGCTAGCACCCACGATACGATTTTGTGTTTCACCAATGCGGGCAAGGTATTCTGGCTGAAGGTGTACCAGATTCCTGTCGCCGGGCGCAATTCCCGCGGTCGTCCCATGGTCAACCTGTTGCCCCTGGAAGAGGGCGAGCGTGTCACTTCCATCCTGCCGGTGAGGGAGTACACCGAGGATCACTTTATCTTTATGGCTACGGCCAACGGCACGGTGAAGAAGACGTCGCTACAGTCCTTCTCCCGGCCCCGCAGCGTGGGCTTGCGCGCCGTTGAGCTGGATGACGGCGACCATCTGGTGGGCACTGCCATCACCGATGGCACTTGCGATGTCATGCTGTTTACCAGCGGCGGCAAGGTCGCCCGCTTCCGTGAGGGGGATGTGCGTGCCATGGGTCGCACCGCCCGCGGGGTGCGTGGTATCCGTCTGGCTGAAGGGCAGGAAGTGATCTCGCTGATCATCCCGGATGCCGATCAGCAGATTCTTACGGTAAGTGAGAATGGTTATGGGAAGCGAACACAAGCCGATGATTTCCCTGCAAAAGGTCGTGGAGGCCAGGGCGTTATTGCAATGCAGGCCAGCGACCGCAACGGTGCCCTGGTGGGCGCCCTGCTGGTGGCGGAACAGGATGAGATCATGCTGATTTCCGACCAGGGCACCCTGGTTCGCACCCGGGTTGGCGAAGTGCCAAGCCTCGGTCGCAACACCCAGGGTGTGCGTCTGATACGTGTTCGCCAGGACGAAAAACTGGTCAGCGTCGCCCGTATCGAAGAACCTGAAGATCAGGTGGTAGAAGCGGGTGAGCAGGAAGGTGACGAATAGGTTATGGCTGAGATTACCCTGGCGGAACTGCGCGACAAGATTGATGCGGTTGATCGAGAACTGCTCGAACTGATCAGCGCCCGTGCCCGCTATGCCCAGCAGGTGGCGGAAGTCAAAACTACTGCCGGGGCCACGGATTTCTACCGCCCGGAACGGGAGGCCCAGGTCATGCGCACTATCATGGAGCGCAATCCGGGGCCCCTGGGTGATGAAGAAGTGGCGCGTCTGTTCCGCGAAATCATGTCCGCCTGCCTGGCGCTGGAAAAGCCTGTGTCCGTCGCCTATCTGGGGCCGGAAGGCACCTTTACCCAGGAAGCCGCGCTCAAACACTTCGGCCACTCCGCCGTGACAGAGCCCATGGCGGCCATTGACGAGGTGTTCCGCGAGGTCACTGCCGGTGCCGTCAGCTACGGCATGGTGCCGGTGGAGAATTCGACGGAAGGCGTGGTCAATCACACCCTCGACAGTTTTATCGATTCTTCCCTGAAAATTTGTGGTGAGGTGGAGTTGCGCATTCACCACAACTTCCTGATCGGCCCCAATACCCGGGAAGAGAAGATTACCCGGGTGTATTCCCATCCCCAGTCCCTGGCTCAGTGTCGCAAATGGCTCGATGCCCATTACCCCCGCATCGAACGCATCGCTGTCAGCAGCAACGCCGAAGCGGCAAAAATGGTGCAGGGCGAGTGGAACTCCGCGGCCATTGCCGGCGACATGGCGGTCAAGCTCTACGGACTGACCAAGTTGCGGGAGAAAATCGAGGACCGCCCCGACAATTCCACCCGCTTCCTGGTGATTGGCCGTGATCTGGTGCCTCCCAGCGGCGATGACAAGACCTCAGTGATCGTTGCAGTGAAGAATGAACCCGGTGCCCTGTACAACCTGCTGGAACCCCTGCGCACCCACAAGATCGATATGACCCGGCTGGAAACCCGGCCCTCAGCCGCGGGCAAGTGGACTTACCTGTTCTTTATCGACTTCAAGGGTCACTACAGCGATGCCAATGTGGTCGCGGCGCTGGATGCACTTAAGCCCAGGGTCTCTGATCTGAAGCTGCTGGGCTCCTACCCCAGAGCTGTGCTCTAACCCCAAACGCCCCAAAGCAAGCTCTGGGCCCAATCAGTTTCAGGAAAGTCTATTGAATCAGGCAACAACAAATACTCCGACACTTGGCCGTCTGTTGGTTTACGGGCTTGGACTTATCGGCGGCAGCCTCGCCAAGGCAGCCCGTGAGCGCGGCCTGTGCCGTGAAGTGATCGGGGTATCGCGGCGCCAGAGCACTCTGGATCGCGCCCTCGAAAGCGGCGTGGTGGACCGGGTGTTTAGCGATGCGCGGGAAGGTTTGCGGCTGCTTGAACCCGGCGACATGGTGCTGATCAGCGTCCCCACCCTGAGCGTCAAGCGCACCCTCGAAGAGCTGCGGGACTGTCTTCATTCAGAGGTCACCATCACCGATGCCGCCAGTGTCAAGGGCAGTGTGGTGGCGGCGGCGCTGGAAGTGTATGGGTTTTTTCCGCCCCAGTTTGTACCCGGCCACCCGATTGCCGGTTCAGAGAAAAGCGGTGTTGATGCTGCCAATGCTGAACTTTATGTGGATCATCGTGTGATTCTCACGCCGGAACCGGCCACCGCACCACACCACCTGGCGGCCGTGCGCCATCTGTGGGAAGGGGTGGGGGCGACGGTTTCCCTGATGCCCTGGAATGAACACGATGAGGTGCTGGCGGCCACCAGCCATGTGCCCCATTTGCTGGCCTATTCCCTGGTGGACACCCTGGCCCGGATGGAGGAAAACCGCGAGATTTTCCGTTATGCCGCTGGCGGTTTCCGCGATTTCACCCGCATTGCGGGCAGCGATCCGGTGATGTGGCATGACATTTGTTTGTCCAATAAGGATGCCATTATCGAAGTGCTGGATCGTCTCACTGACAATTTCCAGACCCTGCGTCAGGCTATTGCCAGGGATGACAGTGACTACATTATGGGTGTCTTTACCCGTGCCAAAGAAGCGCGCACCCACTTTACAAAAATGCTGGAACGTAAGGCTTATCTTGAACCCATGACCACCACTTCACTGATTTACCGCACTCAGCCCCCCGCAGGCTCCCTCTCCGGACGCCTGCGGGTACCGGGCGACAAGTCCATTTCCCACCGCTCCATCATGCTTGGCTCTCTGGCCAACGGCATTACCCGTGTCAGCGGGTTCCTCGAAGGGGAGGACAGTCTTGCCACACTCCAGGCGTTCCGCGATATGGGCGTGGTGATTGAAGGCCCACACCAGGGTGAAGTCACCATTCACGGCGTGGGCATGCATGGCCTGCAAATGCCTCCAGGGCCGCTCTATCTCGGCAACTCAGGCACATCCATGCGCTTGCTGGCCGGCCTGCTGGCGGGACAGCCCTTCGATGTGGTGATGACCGGGGATGAATCCCTGACCAAGCGCCCCATGAAGCGGGTGTCTGAACCCCTGGCATTGATGGGCGCCGCCATTGAGACCGCCGAGGGTGGGCGCCCGCCGCTGACAGTCCGCGGCGGCAAGTCCCTGCAAGGTATTGAATACCCGCTGCCCATGGCCAGCGCCCAGGTCAAGTCGGCTTTGCTGCTGGCGGGCATGTACGCTTCCGGCGAGACGGTGATTACCGAACCAGCCCCCACCCGCGATCACACCGAGCGTATGCTGAGCGGCTTTGGCTATCCCGTGCAGCGCGATGGCGCTGTGGCCCGTATCCAGGGTGGCGGCACCCTGGCAGCCTGTGATATTGACGTGCCTGCGGATATTTCATCAGCCGCCTTCTTTATGGTGGCAGCCTCCATTGTGCCGGGTGCCGAGTTGGTGCTGGAGCATGTGGGCATCAATCCGACCCGCACCGGTGTCATTAATATCCTGCGCCTGATGGGTGCTGATATCCGCATCGAGAACGAGCGCACGGCCGGTGGTGAGCCGGTAGCGGATATTCGCGTCCGCTATGCGCCTCTGAGCGGTATTGTCATTCCTGAAGACCAGGTGCCACTGGCGATAGACGAATTCCCCGTGCTCTTTATCGCTGCAGCCTGTGCGCAGGGCACAACAGTCCTCAGTGGCGCGGAGGAGCTGCGGGTCAAGGAGAGCGACCGCATTCAGGCGATGGCAGATGGGCTGACCACCCTTGGCGTGAAGGCCACAGCGCGCCCTGATGGTATCGAAATTGTCGGTGGCGCCATGGGTGGCGGGGTGATTGAAAGCCATCACGATCATCGCATCGCCATGTCCTTTGCCGTCGCAGGCCTTGTTGCCAGGTCTGAAATCACCATCAATGATTGCCAGAATGTGGCCACCTCATTCCCGGGTTTTGTCAGCATCGCAAATCGGGTGGGTATGCGCTTGCTGGAGTTGAAGGCATGACTGGCCAGGTGAGCATCATTGCAGTGGATGGCCCCAGCGGGTCCGGGAAGGGCACTATCTGCCAGTTGCTGGCAACCCGCCTTGGCTATCACTACCTCGACAGTGGTGCCATGTACCGCTTGCTGGCGCTTGCCGCCAAGCGCCACAAGGTGGCGCTCGATGATGTTGAAGATCTCGCTGTGCTTGCCGCCCATATGGATATCAGTTTCCGCATGAACAGCAGCGGCGGCCACCCCGAAGTCATTCTCGAAGGTGAGGATGTCACCCAGCAGATCCGCAGTGAGGACATCAGCGCCGGGTCATCCCTGGTGGCGGCTATCCCGGCAGTGCGCATGGCATTGCTGGAACGCCAGCGGGCCTTCGCTTCAGCACCTGGCCTGGTCGCCGATGGCCGCGATATGGGGACTGTGGTTTTCCCCGACGCGCCGGTCAAGATTTTCCTCAATGCCAGCCCCGAGGAGCGCGCCAAAAGGCGTTATAACCAGTTGATGGATAAGGGGGAAAGTGTTAGCCTTGCCGCCCTTGTGGAGAATGTCCGGAGTCGCGATGAGCGCGACATGACCCGGGAGGTTTCTCCACTGGTCCCCGCGCAGGATGCCGTGGAGATTGATACCACCGGCAAGGATATCCAGGAAGTTCTAAATACTGTGCTTGATATTGTCCGTACGTCGGAAATGTCGGCACAGCGTAGTTAGTGAAGTTGTTAGGCAGGTAAAAGTATGGACAACAACGTGCAACAGCCAGATTGGCGCGTTTGAGTCCACAATCAATAGACCCATACATCTGGCTGTATGGTGGGAGCAAAACACTCCGTCTTTTATAGGTATTTATTAATGAGCGAAAGCTTTGCAGAAATGTTTGAACAGAGCCTGAAAACCGTCGAAATGGCGCCAGGCTCTATCGTTACCGGTGTTGTGATCGACATGGACAAGGAGTGGGTTACCGTTCACGCGGGACTCAAATCCGAGGGTGTCATTCCCCTCGTCCAGTTCCTGGATGACAATGGCGAATGTACGCTGAAGATCGGCGATGAAGTGCAGGTTGCCCTGGAAACCGTTGAAGATGGTTTCGGCGCCACCCGCCTGTCCCGTGAAAAAGCCCGTCGCGCTGAAGCCTGGATCGATCTGGAGAAAGCCCACACATCCGATCAGGTGGTTACCGGTATCATCAGCGGCAAGGTCAAGGGCGGTTTTACTGTCGACATCGGCGGTCTGCGAGCCTTCCTCCCCGGCTCCCTGGTGGATGTGCGCCCCATGCGCGAAACCACCCACCTGGAAGACAAGCCCCTCGAATTCAAGGTGATCAAGCTCGACCAGAAGCGCAACAACGTGGTGGTTTCCCGCCGCGCTGTGATGGAAGCGGTCAACTCCGCCGAGCGCGAAGAGCTGCTTGCCAACCTGGAAGAGGGCACAGTACTCAAGGGTATCGTCAAGAACCTCACCGACTACGGCGCCTTCGTTGATCTCGGCGGCATTGACGGTCTGTTGCACATCACCGACATGTCCTGGAAGCGCATCAAGCACCCCAGCGAGATCGTCAATGTGGGCGACGAAATCGAAGTCAAGGTCCTCAAGTTTGACCGTGAGCGCAACCGTGTATCCCTTGGCCTCAAGCAAATGGGCGAAGATCCCTGGGCCGACATCAAGGGCCGTTACCCTGAAGGCGCCAAAGTTCGCGCCCGTATCACCAATCTCACCGACTACGGCTGTTTTGCCGAGCTGGAAGACGGTGTCGAAGGTCTGGTACACGTTTCCGAAATGGATTGGACCAACAAGAATATCCACCCCTCCAAAATCGTCCAGCTGGGCGACGAAGTGGATGTGATGATCCTGGATATCGACGAAGAGCGTCGCCGTATCTCCCTGGGTATCAAGCAGTGCCACTCCAACCCCTGGGATGATTTCGGTACCAAGTACAGCAAGGGCGACAAGATCTCCGGCAACATCAAGTCGATCACTGACTTCGGTATCTTTATCGGTCTCGAAGGTGGTATTGATGGTCTGGTACACCTGTCCGACCTGTCCTGGAACGATACCGGCGAAGAAGTGGTTCGCAACTTCAAGAAAGGCGACGAGCTGCAAACCGTTATCCTGGCGATTGATCCCGAGCGCGAGCGCATCTCTCTGGGTGTCAAGCAACTGGCTGACGATCCGTTCTCTGCCTATGTTGCCCAGAACGACAAGGGCGCTGTAGTTTCCGGCGTAGTCAAGGAAGTTGACGCCAAGGGTGCTGTGGTAACCCTTGACGGCGATCTCGAAGGTTACCTGAAGGCTTCAGAGCTGTCCCGCGACAAGGTTGAAGATGCCCGCAATGTGATCAATGTTGGCGATACACTGGAAGTGAAGATCATCAACGTCGACCGCAAGAATCGTCAGATTGGCCTGTCTGTCAAAGCCAAGGATGTCGAGGAAGAGAAAGCGGCTGTTCGTGATCTGCGCAAGCAGGAAACGGAAACCATGGTACCCACCACCATTGGTGACCTGATCAAGGCGCAAATGGAAGGTCGCGATAAATAAAATCGTCGGGCAGCGCAAGCTGCCCGGCACCCCTCGGGGTTATGGGGCCTGTTATGACCAAGTCGGAACTGATAGAAAAAATTGCTGCCCAGCAGGAGCAGTTATCGCCAAGGGATGTTGAACTGGCGGTAAAAATGATCCTCGAAAAAATGACCCAGGCTCTGGTCCATAACCAGCGAATCGAAGTCAGAGGCTTTGGCAGTTTTTGCCTGCATTTCAGAGCGCCGCGCGTTGGCCGTAATCCCAAGACAGGCGACACCGTTGAATTGTCCGGAAAATATGTGCCCTATTTCAAACCGGGCAAGGACCTGAGGGAACGCGTCAACGAATCAGTCAATGACTGAGGGTTTTTGTGATACATGAACATCCAACGGCAAGGATTACCCCTTGCCGTTTTTTTTGGCTGGAGTGCCTGCCATGAAGAAAATTGTCTACTGGTTTCTAATCCTGATCAGCCTGTTTGTTGGCCTGTGGATCGCCCAGGATAACCCTGACCGGGTAGTGATAACCCTGCTGGGATTTCCACTTGGGAACATGTCAGCGGGACTGTGGTTGTTGCTGGCTTTTGCGGCAGGCATTCTCATCGGTCTATGTGCCACGCTGCCATTATTGTGGCGACTCACTGCAGCCAATCGCGCGCTGCGTCGTGAGCAGGTTGCACCCAGGTAATCATCGCCATGACCATTATTTCGAACTGACTTTTGCCGCTAATGATGAAAAAGACCGACTCCAGAATTATTGTTGCTCTCGATTACGCCGCTGCCCCTGATGCCTGGCAGCTGGTGGAGGGCCTGGACCCCGCGCTGTGCAAGCTCAAAGTTGGCAAGGAACTGTTTACCCGGGAAGGGCCTTCCTTTGTCAGGGCGCTTGTGGAGCGCAACTTCGCAGTGTTTCTCGATCTCAAATTTCACGATATTCCCAATACTACCGCCCAAGCTGTAGCCGCAGCAGCGGATTTGGGTGTGTGGATGACCAATCTCCATGCAGTCGGCGGGCGGCGGATGATGGAAGCCGCCGCCCGTCAACTCGAGTCTATGGGCAGCAAAACCCTGCTTACTGCCGTAACGGTACTGACCAGTATGACAGACGAGGATCTGAGGGAGACCGGTATCGCGGACAGTGCCAACACCCAGGTGATGCGCCTGGCAGCGCTGGCGCACGACAGCGGTTTGCACGGTGTGGTCTGTTCGGCCCACGAAGCTGGCGGAATAGCTAATCTGCAGGGCGCTGACTTCCTGCGCGTGACCCCCGGGATCCGTTCCTCCACGGCAGTCGCTGATGATCAACGCCGCACCATGGCACCGGCTGAAGCGCTCGCAGCAGGCAGCTCTTACCTCGTTATTGGTCGCCCTGTCACCCAGGCAGCCAACCCCCACAAGGCACTGCTTGCCATCATTGAGGAAATCGGGGAATATTAATCGGTGGGGAGGAGCCCCACGTATATTTCACACAACGTGCCTCGGCACAAGGAGTCCCGCAATGAGTAATTTCCAGTCATTTATCAAGCCTTTCTTTATTCTCTGGTTATTGGCAGCCTGTATCGGCTGGCAATCCACAGTGATGGCACAGCCAGCTGAGCAGCCTGTTTCCAGTCAGGCAGTTCAAGGCGAAAAGGTAAACATCAATACCGCCTCCGCCCAGCAACTGGCGGCTGTGCTGGTAGGTGTGGGGGAGACAAAGGCACAAGCCATTGTTGCCTGGCGTGAGGCTAATGGCGCTTTTACTGCCGTTGAGCAATTGCTTGAAGTGAAGGGTATTGGTCAGGCAACTCTCGACAAGAATAATGGCCGTATTGAGTTATAAGACAAGTGTGTGACGTTCCCTGATTAAGGCAAACAGCAGATAACTGCGTAACAATTGCATTGGACCGCATCCACGGATGCGGTTTTTTTTGCCTGCACAAGATACCTGACACCCGCAGCTCGCCACGAAAGCCCATCCATTGTTTTACAATTTACTTTCTCCTTGCACGGCAAACGCTGTGGAGGCTTATATCGGTGTCTGCTGAGGCCCCATCGCGGCTTGCAAATGCATTCCCCCTATGTCGATAATCAGGTCTATAACATACTGTCACTTAAAGTAGCGGTATTCTTGTTTACGTTAGCTTTTTATGGATTATTGAGATGACTGTGAGGCAGGAGCAAGGTGTATTGATTGATGAACTCGGGGATTTACTCACAGCTTATCTTGAGAAACTTGGTATTGAGTATGTGTTTGGTGTTCCTGGTGGCGCTATTGAGCCACTGTTGAATGCTTTAGCCCGCAGCGCAAGGAGGGGAGGCCCGCGTTGTGTGGTGTGCCGTCATGAAACCGGCGGTGCTTTTATGGCGGATGGTTACTACAGTGTGACTGGCAAGATGGGGGTATGTTTTGCTACCACCGGCCCAGGCGCTACCAATCTGGTGACCGGTGTCGCTTCTGCCCATGCGAATAATGTGCCCCTGCTGGTTATTACCGCCCAAACTGCGCTCAATACGTTTGGACGAGGGGCTTTGCAGGAATCCTCCTGTACCGGCACCGACACTCTTTCCATCTTTGAGAGTATCACCCGCTACAATTCGCTGATCTCCCACCCGGATCAGTTCGAGCATAAGCTCGCCGCGGCCATCATTACAGCGCATCGCTCACCGCCAGGGCCTGTCCACCTCAGCGTTCCGGTCGATGTCATGAAAAGTCTTTCTGGCAGATCACCACAGTACCGTAACCTGCCGGAGCTGTTGGCCGTCAGTGCTGGTTTTGATAGGCCAGTATTGGATCGGTTTCTGCTCCTGCTTGGTCAATCCCGGCAGACGGTGTTTGTGCTGGGCAACGAGTCCGAAGTTGCGGCAAAATCCATTGTCGAGCTGGCAACCTCACTGGATATTCCCCTGGTCGTTACACCCAGTGGCAAAGGGCTGGTAGATCCCTGTCATCCGCTCTTCCGCGGTGCAGTTGGTTTTGCCGGTCATGCCACCGCTGTCGAGACATTGCGGGATCCCGCAGTGGATTTAATCGTTGTGATTGGCACCGGTCTGGGTGAGTGGGCCAGCAATGGCTGGGATAGTGAGGCCATGCTCAATGAGAGAATGGTGCATATTTCACCAGTCGAGAATCATTTTCTGGGTTCTCCCATGGCGAGGTTGCATCTGAGGGGGGATATCGATCTTGTTTTCGATGAAGTGCAGCGCCATTTCAGATCTACGCAACCGCCCCTCAAGCTTGCTGCTGAACCGGTAACTCGCACTGTCGATGGCTATTGCTTTGCTCTTGATGAGCCACAGTCATGCACTGACGATAGCACCCCTATCCTGCCTCAGCGGTTGATGGCCGAACTGCCGCGCCTGTTTCCAGCCAATACGCGCTATTTTGCTGATTCGGGCAACAGTTTTGCCTGGGCGGTGCATTACCTGCACGTGCATGACCATAGTGACGCTACAGATCAACATACAACAAGACTGTTTCGCGCCAGCCTGGATTTTGCCTCCATGGGCTGGGCAATTGCCAGCTCAGTGGGCGCTGCTTTGGCATTGCGGGACTCTCCCGTGGTCTGCATCACCGGAGATGGCAGCTATCTGATGGCCGGCCAGGAGATCTCGGTTGCCATTCAGGAGCAGTTGCCTCTCATCTACCTGATTCTCAATGATGCAGGCTACGGTATGGTCAAACACGGCCAGCGGTTGACCGGCGCGGAGCAGACAGGCTTTGAATTGCCCTTTATTGACTTTGCGGCCATGGCGCGGGCCATGGGTGTAGAAGGCCATGTCATCGAATCCATTGATGATCTGCAGGCGCTGGATATCAACCACATTTGCAATAGACCTGGACCGACACTGCTGGATGTACGCATTGATCGAGAGGCGAAACCGCCCATTGGCCTGAGAACCCGAATTCTGAGGGGAGAGTCATGACAGACGGACAAGAAACCATCAAATCAAGCATCTGGTTTGAGGAGGCCGAAGCGGACAACCCCTATGCCGCAGCGAGCTGCTACTGCTCGGGTTATGACGTTTACGGCGATCTGCTGGGAAAGGTTTCCTGGGTGCAATATCTGTATTTATTGTTCAAACTCGACTTGCCGGACCCGCAGCATGCCAGACTACTGGAAACCCTGGCAGTGGCACTTGCCAATCCCGGTATCCGCGATCACAGTGTGCGGGCGGCAATGAATGCAGGAGTAGCCGGCTCAACAAAGGCGTCCGCGTTGATGGCAGCGGTCGCGGTGGGCGCTGGAAACCTGGGTGGTGGTCGCGAAGTGTATCTGTGCCTTGACCTTTGGCATCATTTGGGAAGCGATATGGAAAAATGGCAACACGCGATCTCTCAACCAAGTCAGGACGAGAGAATTGATGTCTGGTTGCCCATGGAGCATTTCCCGGGTTTTGACCCCAACGGTGTTACCTGCCCCAGACCGGTGGTGCAGACTTTGGCTCTTCTGGCCGACATTGGCTCCTATCAGCCACTCATCTGGCTGCGGGATCACAGAAGCGAACTTGAGGCCGCAACGGGTTATCCTCTCTCTATGGCCGGTGTCGCTGCAGCGGCCTTTCATGCTTTGGGGTTTAGCTCTGAGCAGGCTGAAATGCTCTATCTGCTCCTGCGTCTGCCCGGCGCAGCGGCTCACGCGCTCGAACAAGAACAACATGGCTGGCGACAGTATCCATTTTTTGGGACAGCACTCAAGCCAATGGCCGACGCTGATTACCAGTCCCTGATGAAGACAACGGAAGCGAAATGATGGAGTCAACGCGCAACTCGCTGGCCTATTTCGACAATCATTGGCCAACCAATAAGGGCGCCTGGTTTCCCGGTGAGGCGGTGCGTTACAGGGAAATGTCCCTGTTTGATGATTTTAGAGACAAGAGCTGGATGGACCTGCTCATCTACGGCATTCGCGGCACAATGCCCCAGCCGGAAGTATCAAGGTTGATGGAGCAGATTTGGATCATCTGCACAAGCTATCCTGATCCACGCTTGTGGAATAATCGGGTCGCGGCACTGGCTGGCACCACAAGAAGTACTGGCGCCCTTGCCCTTGGCGTTGCCACAGCCGTTTCTGAAGCGTCAATTTACGGCAGAAGACCGGATATTATCGGTTGTGAATTTCTGATTAGCACATGTGATCAGGTAGCAGCTGGTGGGGAACTCGATGTGATAGTCATGGAATATTTGAAGAAACACCGATCAATTCCAGGCTTTGGCCGTCCGATTATCTCCAGGGACGAGCGCATAGAGCCACTTCTTGCCGTTGCGCGAGAGCTGGAATTGGACAGGGGTGATCATTTGGCCCTGGTGAAAAGAATAGAGGATGTGCTGGATCGCAAACGGATGCGTATGAAAGCCAATATTTCCAGCTACTGCGCGGCGCTACTGGCCGACCTCGGCTTCTCACCGCGCGAGTTTTACAATACGGTGTTGCTTTCATTTACCGGGGGCATCATGCCATGCTATCTGGATGCTGTTGAAAAACCGGAAGGTGTTTTTTTCCCATTATCCTGTTCAAAAATACAATACCAGGGTGCAGGAATACGGAGATTGGAGAATGTTAAAAAATAATAATAGTTTACTTGCTCTGTTGCTTGCTGTCGGTGGTTTTGCGGGCACGGCTGTAGCTGATGACGAAGTAGTGGATGAATTGCTTGGCCTTTATGGCAGTGAAGAGTTCATCAGTATCGCGACAGGCTATCGCCAGCCAGTGTCAAAGGCACCTGCCGTGGCATCTATCATTGATAGCGACGAAATCAAGAGAATAGGCGCCACTGATATTGATGATGTTTTGGAGCTTGTACCAGGACTACATATTGCGAGAAGTTATCAGGGTTATAATCCCATATATACTTTCCGCGGTGTCTATTCAGATTTCAACCCGCAAGTACTGATGCTGGTTAACGGCATTCCGGTAACGAACCTGTTCACCGGCAATCGCAGTAATACCTGGTTTGGAATGCCTGTGTCAGCGATACAGCGCATTGAGATTATAAGAGGACCGGGGTCGGCAATTTATGGTGCCGATGCTTTTGCCGGTGTAATCAATATCATCACCAAAAGTGGCCAGGATCTCAATGGAGCCGAAGTCGGCGTCCGTCACGGCACCTATGACACTTCTGATTTTTTTACGACTTATGGCAAAGAATGGACAGATTCATCGCTTGCATTCATTCTGGAAGGATCCCGCACCAATGGACTGGATAAGATCATTGAGTCAGATGCACAATCATTCCTCGATCAACAGACCGGGACCAATGCTTCCTACGCTCCTGGCCCGTTAAATCTGCAGCGTGATTCAATCGATATGCGGTTGGATTACCGTTACAAGGATCTCGTTATTAGGGGTGGCTATCAGGGTCGATTTAATGCCGGAGGTGGTGTTGGTCTTGTGCAGGCTCTGGACAACAGCAGTGAATACAGAAGCGAGAGAATCAATGCTGATATAACCTATGGGATTGATTCCTTATTGCCAGACCTGTCAGCGACATTTTCTGCCAGTTTTCTGCATACAACCCAGGAGGTCGAAGAGAATGTCATCCTCTTCCCGCCAGGCTCCACTGGTTTGTTCCTTGATGAAACCGGCAGCCCCCTCCCGCCAGGGCTGTTTCCGGATGGAGTCATTGGCAATCCTGAAGTTTATGAGCGCCACAATCGCGTTAATGCCAATTTTCATTACACCCGATTTGTTGATCATGATTTGAGCCTTGGTATTGGCTACTATCATGGAGATGTTTACAAAGTTAAGGAAAGCAAGAATTACTGCACCGACTCAGTGAGCTGTGACTATATCCTTGCTCAGGGTGGCGTTGTCGATGTATCTGACACACCTTTTGTTTTTCTTCGTGAAAGCGATCGCAAGAATTACTACATCTATCTGCAGGACATATTCAATCTGGCAAACGATTGGGAACTCACTGCCGGACTGCGCTACGATCATTATTCAGATTTTGGTGAAACAATTAACCCGCGCTTAGCGCTCGTCTGGTCAACATCCAATAGCCTGACTACCAAATTGCTGTATGGCGAAGCGTTCAGGGCGCCAGCTTTTACTGAAACTCGCAACATCAACAATCCTGCAGCTTTGGGTAATCCGGATCTTAGCCCAGAGACTTTGAGGAGTGTGGAGCTGGCTTTT
Organism: Gammaproteobacteria bacterium BRH_c0; assembly: GCA_000961645.1. Classification (GTDB taxonomy): domain Bacteria; phylum Pseudomonadota; class Gammaproteobacteria; order Pseudomonadales; family Porticoccaceae; genus NAT127. The sequence goes on from LADM01000133.1 coordinate 162,658, forward strand.
GACTACAAGCCGATCTATGCACTGAATACCATTTTTAACATGTTTTATTACGAATGGGATGACATTATCCAGTTTGTCCCCGGCCCTGGTGGTGGCAATACTGCACAGAATGCCGGTCAGCAAAATGGCTATGGCGCAGAATTTGAAGCCAAATGGAACTTGTCTCCTGACATTTACTTGCTTGCCAATTATTCCTGGCAGAAATCCACCAACGACAGTACAGACAGGGACGCAGCAAACGCACCTGAAAAGCAGCTCTATGTCCAGGTAAACTGGGAACTAAATTCGGATTTTGAGCTTAACCTGCAAACCAACTGGGTCATGGACCGCAGGCGGGAGTTCAACGACCCGCGCAGTTCTGTCGATGACTATGTGCTGGTCGATATCACACTGAGGAAATCAAATATCTGGAACGATATCGATGTTGCCTTCATCGTCAAGAATGTTTTTGATGAGGATGCAAGAGAGCCTTCGCCAAATGGTGTTCCTCAACCCCTCATACCGAATGATTTACCTTTGCCTGGCAGGCAGTTAATGGGTGAAATTCGCTATCAGTTTTAAGAAAGGAATCTTGATGTATACCCAGCAAATGGACAGATACCGCTGTAGCAGATTAAGTATTATCTGGAAGGTAATCCTGCCTGCCATTATTTTTCTGTTGCCAGGGGTGGCTATGGCGGATTACAAGCCGGATATAGCGGTAGTCTACCCCCTTGTCAGGGAGCCTTTTGCGGCGCTCTACAGAGATTATGTGGTGGGAATCACTGAAAGTACGCCTGATAATTTGCGCCAGTTTCATGTCAATGGGGACGGAAGGGAGGTTCTGTCACGTATTTCATTGCAGACGCCGCCAGATGTCTATATCGCTCTTGGTAACAAGAGCGTTGAAATAATCAGCTCCCTGAACATTAAAAAACCCATAGTGGCAGTGGTTTCAGATCGCGAGCATGAAGACAAAATCACCAGCGGTATCCTTCTTAAACCACCAGCGGACGTCTATCTTGCCAGCCTCCTGGATATCCATAAGGGCGTGAAAGAAGTTTATGTGGTCTATAATCCTGAAAATGATCAGTTGCTTATCGATGAGGCCAGGTTATTTTTAAGCCAGAAAGGCATCAAAATCAACGCGATTGCGGCCAGCAATATCCGTCAGGCAGCTTCGGGGTATCAATCAATATTAAAAAATGCCAAGGCCTTCTCTGCGGTCTGGCTGCTGCCCGATTCCAGCTTCCTTGACATGTCGCTCCTGTCAACGGTGCTTGATGTGGCTTGGGAAAAAAAGCTGATTGTCTTCTCTTCAAACCCGTTGTTTGTCAAACATGGAGCTTTGTTTGCCATCTACCCGGACAATAAAAAAATTGGTTTGACGCTGGGTTTGATTGCACAGGAAGTACATGACAACAAGCCTCATGGTTTGCAGTCTTTACGTGATGTTCGCCTAGCCGTGAATCAACGGACTCTTAACCATCTTGGGATTGAGCTCTCGCCTCAGGTTAAAGCAAAAATTGAACTTATGCTGCCTGGTCGATAGCAGGAGAACGTGTGAAAGGAAAACATTTTTCAGAACGATTTGAATTTTGGCAGCAGCTAGTGCTGACATTGATTATTGGCATTACATTCCTTGCCTTTGCAACGTCGATTTCCATTGCTTTTATCAATAATAATTCTGTCAAGGCACAAATTGTTCAACAGGCAAGTTATCTGACCGAGTTGATATCCAAACAATCCAGGCTAGCACTTCTTTATCAGAGCAATACTTCCGCACGGGAGACAGCCGACGTTGCCTTGCAATTTCCAGATGTGGTCGGCATTTCAATAGCCAATGAGAACGATGAAGTTCTATTTCAGGATGGGGTTATTGCTGGTGGAAATCTGTTCGGCACATCCAAAGACGAAAACAGGGCCTCACTAGAGTATGAGGACGATGATTATCTTGTTTTTATAGCTCCTGTCGTCACAGAACCACTTAACAGCTCTGTGTGGGAAGTCGAGCTGGAGGAGGCTGGAGCAGTTGCCCCATCAGAGAAGATAGGCTCTGTGAAGCTGGTTTTTTCCAAGGAATCTCTTAAATCAAGCCAGAACGATATTTTGCAGGGAAATTTCGGCGTCTCATTTATTGTTGCCTTGTTATTGCTTGGCATGGTCATCTTTATGACGCGCAAAATGACCATACCCCTCAAAGACCTTTCCGCTGTCATGCTGCGTGCCCAACAGGGTGAGATTAATCTTCGAGCCTCACCTCGTGGCCCCAAAGATATTGTCAGTATGCAGCATTCATTCAATACCATGATGGAGGCCATTGAATTACGCGATTACCAATTGCGCAAAGCCCGGGATGTAGCCTTGCAAACGGCTGAAATCAAATCACAGTTCGCCGCCAATGTATCCCATGAACTGAGAACGCCAATGAACTCTGTATTGGGGATGCTGGATCTTCTTACCTACATGGGGTTGACTGGCAAACAGCTTGAATATATCGAAACTGCCAGGCATTCAGCACAGAACCTACTTGATCTTATTGACGATATCCTCTCCTATGTTCATGCGGATTCAGGTGAGATCGTTCTTGAGGAACGTGATACCGATCTTATGGATCTCGTCGAAGATGTCTTAAACCTGCTGTCTGCCCAGGCTTTGCGCAAGAAACTCGATCTGGGCTACAACATTGCTCCAGATGCCCCCCGTGCAAGGATTGACTCGCAACGCATCAAACTGATCCTGATGAATCTTGTTGGCAATGCCATCAAGTTTACTGACACAGGTGAAATTTCAATCACTGTTGATCTGCACCAGGATGAGTCTGATCAGAGTCTGAAGTTGCTGTTCATGGTCAAGGATACAGGTGTTGGGATCAGGCATGAGAACCAGAGCAGAATCTTTGATGCCTTTTCCCAGGAGGATGCCACCACCACCAGGAAATACGGTGGCACTGGCCTCGGCCTGGCGATTTGTAAACAGTATGTCTCATTGATGAAAGGTGAGATATTTGTCAAAAGTGAACAGTACAAGGGTAGTGAGTTTTCATTCACTATCCCCCTGAAATCGAAATCAGTTATTTCTCCTTCCGTCCTACCTGAGTCAGCCATTACCAGGATTCGGGCGCTGGTAGCTGACGATGCAAGTATTGTTCGTCAGTTTCTCGGTCAATGGATATCGGCACACGGAGGCGAAGCCGATGCCGCATCGAGTGTGAATGATCTATTGGCGCTTTTAAGCAGGGCAGACAACGAGAGCTATACCTATAGCCACCTGTTTATCGATGAAAATCTTTCTGGCTCAATGCTGGGCGATTTTCTGAAGTTGATCAGAAATCATAGCTGCGCAAAAAATATAGTGATCTGTATTCTTGTCAATCCCTGGGTAACCGAATCCCTGGCGGGAGTATCCGACTGCTTTTTTATCGAAAAACCGCTTACCGATGTCAAACTGTCCAACGTCCTTCTGTCAGATAATTTCCAGGAAAGGTCGGTGAGGCGGCCATCTCTAACCAATATTTTTTCTCGTCAACTTAACAAGAGAATTCTGGTTGTTGATGACAACCGTGCGAACCGGCTGGTCGCCAGTGCAATGCTTGAGCAATTTGGTTGTGATTGCGATTACGCTCAGAATGGACAGGGAGCTGTGGAAAAAATCGCCAGCAAGTCATTTGACCTGGTGTTGATGGATTGCAATATGCCGGTAATGGACGGTTACGAAGCTACTCGCAGCATCCGCTCGCTAACGTCACCAGTCAGTAATAATCTGCCAATAATTGGTATGACAGCCAACAATTCCCCTGAAGAGCGGCTGCGCTGCGCGGATGCTGGGATGAATGATCTCCTGGTCAAACCACTGACAGTGGATGGTTTGAATACTCTTCTCAAACATTATTTCAATCAACCCAAGGTGGCATCAAACGCGAAAGTTGCTATCAAGTCCTTTGATCAACGCACCCTCGAGGTGTTAAAGGAAAATGTAGGAGAAGTGTTCATCACGGTCGTTGATGCCTTTATTGATGACCTGCCCATGTATCTGCTTTCACTACGCTCAGCGATCTCCAAGAATGATCCCCAGCAGGTCTATGAACTGGCTCATACCATCAAGGGTACAGCTGCGACAGTCGGCGCCGACATTGTCGCCAGCTTGTCGAGAAAGCTGGAGGAAATGGGCAAGGCGGGTGATTTACGTGGTGCTGAGGTGTTCTTTACTGAATTGGAGAATTCATCAACCAAGGTTTCCAGCGATATCAAAAATTATCTGCGCACCATTGAAACCGAGAACTACCGCTACCAGGCTGTTGATGACAAATCGGTCATTCTGATTGCAGACGACGACATGTCGATGCGCAAACTTTTTGCCAATGCTCTGCGCTCGGATGGTTTCCGGATACTTGAGGCCAGCAATGGGCAGAGTGTGCTGGCACTTTGCGAGCGCTCCATGCCGGACATCATTCTCCTTGATGCCATCATGCCTGAGCTGGACGGGTTTGAAGCCTGCAAAAAAATTCGGCAACTTCACGATGGCAGCCATGTGCCGGTTCTAATGGTCACCTCGCTCGACGATGAGCAATCCATAGCCCAGGCTTTTTCAGTGGGTGCGACTGACTACATAACCAAGCCTGTCAATTTTTCCGTGCTCAGGCAGCGTGTCAATCGCTTGTTGCAGACCAGCCGGATTGAACGTCATGTGCGCCAGTTGGCCTATCATGATGCCTTGACCGGGCTTCCCAATCGGGCGCTGTTCAGCCAGCAACTGCGGCATAAAATCAGTCGCTCAAGCCTGAACCAGAAGAATATGGCTGTACTTTTTCTCGACCTCAACAGGTTTAAACTGATTAACGATTCCCTGGGGCACGACGCTGGTGATCTTGTTCTCAAGGCGGCTGCAGAGAGAATCAGTCGCTGTGTGCGATCCACTGATTTTGTTGCTCGCCTTGGTGGCGATGAATTTACGGTCATTTTTGAAGACCTGGATTCGCCGCAGGTCGCGGCTGATATCAGCAAGAAAATTTGTGACTCCCTTCGTGCACCCTTTGTGTTTCTGCATCAGCAGATGTTTATCTCTGCCAGTATTGGTATTGCGGTCTATCCCCATGACGGCACTGACATGAACTCATTGGTGAAGCACGCGGATACCGCCATGTTCAAGGCCAAGGATGCTGGCAAGGATTTCTGCTTCTATGAATCGGGAATGGAATACGAAATCACCGAAAAACTGGAAATGGAGCGTGATCTTCGCACTTCCATAGAACTTGACCAGATCACATTTTATTACCAGCCCCAGGTACACCTGGCTACAGGTGAGGTTGTTGGCTTCGAATCTCTGGTGCGTTGGGATCATCCTGAAAAGGGCATTCTGGCGGCGGCTACTTTTATCTCGGTTGCAGAAGAGTCTGACTTGGTGCGGGAATTTGCCACCCTCGCTTTTGAACAGGGGTTCCGGCAACTGCAAAACTGGTATGACCAGGATCTTCACCTGCGGTTGGCTGTCAATGTGTCCGGGGGAGAATTTCAGCACGGCAAGCTGCGGGAGCAGATTCTCCGATTGCTTGCTGAGTACAGCTTTGCCGCGCCGCTACTGGAAATTGAAATTACTGAATCGATGCTGATGGAACAGCCTGAGCTGGCGCAGTCAGAGATTAATATATTGAGGAATGAAGGCCTGTCGATTGCCATTGATGATTTTGGCAGCGGCTTTTCTTCACTCAATTATCTCAAGCGCTTTTCCGTTGATGTGCTAAAAATCGATCGGGCTTTTGTCAAGGATTGCCACGTTGACAAGAACGACCAGGCCATTATTACCGGAATTGTTACTCTGGCAAAAAGCCTGAATCTGCAAGTCATTGCGGAAGGTGTCGAAAAAGCTGAACAGGCTGAATTTCTCAAAGCAGTGGGCTGCGATATGGCCCAGGGTTACTTTTTTGGTCGGCCGGTCAGCGCAGAGGAGATACAGTCGCAAATAGATCGTGGGCTGATCAACATCAGAAGACGTTGATAGTGGACGCCCTGTCAGGGCGTCCAGAGGTGGGGTCAGCTGTCAGTAAATGCTGTTTCCCATTTTCAACATTGTTCAATTTCAACCAGCGTGCCGAAAAAATCCTTGGGATGCAGGAACAGCACAGGCTTGCCGTGGGCGCCAATTTTGGGCTCACCACTGCCGAGAATGCGTGCCCCATCGGCAAGCAGTTTATCCCTGGCAGCAATAATGTCGTCTACCTCGTAACACAGATGATGAATGCCACCATCCGCATTTTTCTCAAGAAACTTGCCCACTGGTGAGTTCTCTCCAAGGGGATGGAGCAGTTCTATTTTGGTATTGGGGAGTACCACAAAGACGGTGGTGACACCGTGGTCCGGCAGATCCTGCGGTTCAGAAACGTTCGCACCGAGAGTGTCCCGGTACTTGTCCGATGCTGCCTGCAAATCAGGTACAACAATTGCCACATGGTTCAGTTTGCCAATCATAAATCAGTACTCTCGCTGGATTGTTTGACACTGGTGTGTTGATAACTCGCCTGTTTGTAGAGTGTGACCAGCTCCATGGCCGCCACGGTTGGCGGTTTTTCGCCACGGATGACCGCTGATTCCAGGCCGGGGAGGGCGCTGGCAATGGCCGGGTGGCGCTTCAGATCCACCAGCAGGGATTCGGAGGTTTCGCGCCACATCCAGTCGAGGGCCTGGCGGGTTCTGCGCGACTCCCACTCACCGCTGGCTTTCAGTGTTGCCACAAATTCTTCCACGGTTTCCCACACGGCCGTAATGCCCTGATCATCAACAGCCGAGCAGGGATACACTTTGGCAGTCCAACTCTTGTGCTTGCGGGGCAGGAAGTGAATGGCCGAGCGGTAGTCAGACACCGTGTGATTAGCGAGTTTCCGTTGGTCACCGTCGGCTTTATTTACCAACAGCAGATCTGCAAGCTCGGTAATGCCCCGTTTCATGCCCTGTAATTCGTCGCCGCCACCGGGTTGCAGTAACAGCAGGAACATATCGGTCATTTCCGACACCATGGTCTCTGACTGACCTACGCCCACGGTTTCAACAATGATCAGATCATAACCTGCGGCTTCACACAGCAGCATGGTTTCCCGCGTGCGTCGCGCGACTCCTCCCAGTGTTCTGCCTGCGGGAGAGGGGCGGATAAACGCCTCTGTGTTGCGTGTCAGCAATTCCATGCGGGTTTTGTCGCCGAGGATGGAGCCACCGCTGATGGATGAACTAGGGTCCACTGCAAGCACAGCAACCCGGTGACCCAGATCGATAACGTGGTTGCCGAATACTTCGATAAAGGTGGATTTACCTACCCCGGGCACCCCGGTGATACCCAGGCGCACGGCATTGCCGGTGTCGGGTGTGAGAATTTCGAGCAAGACATTGGCTTGCTCCCGATGATCTCTGCGCGTGGATTCAATCAGGGTAATCCCCCGCGCCAGTGCGCGGCGGTTACCCTGGAGAATCTCACTGGCAAGTAGCTGGATCTCGGCGTTGTCCATGGGATAATCAATACTCTCTTGCCAAACCGCTTGCTCAGTGGGCTTATTCGAATTCAATAATGGGCTGATCGACAGTCAGGCTGGCACCGGCTTCTGCCAATGTCACCTTGACCACGCCATCCTGAAGAGCACGCAGGCTGTTTTCCATTTTCATGGCTTCAACCACTGCCAACTCTTCTCCGGCCTTGACCGAGTCTCCGGCAGCTACTGTGAGTGACACCAGAAGACCGGGCATGGGCGAGAGCAGGAACTTGGACAGATCCGGTGGCTCTTTAACGATCATGTACTTGTTGAGCTCGGCGGTGGCCGGAGGCACTACAAGTGCCCTGAAATAGGCACCGCGGTGGAACAGGTCGTAGTAGATGCCTTCACGGTCAACCTGTACGCACACCGGCTTTTGGTTGATCGTGGCCTTGAAGAGGGCATCAGTGCGCTTCCAGTTGGTCACCACTTCGTAAGGTTTGCCGTCAACCACCAGGGAATAACCCTTGCTTTGTGGAACCACGCTGGCTTCTGCTTCGCGATCGCCAATGATCACCCGCCAGGTGGCTGGGGCGTGATAGCTGAGTCCACGGGCCTGGCCTGACATGGCAGCCGAGCGGTTGCGGAAGTTCTGGTTGATCACTGCCGCTACCACCACAGGGACATCCGGATCGCGATGGACGATATTTTCGGCGCTGAATCCGTCGGGAAATTCATCGGCAATAAAGTTGGTTGTGAGTCGACCTTCGACAAAACGCGGATGAACCATCAGGGCATTGAGGAAGCTGATGTTGTGATTAACGCCGCGGATATAGTAGGCATCCAGGGCTTCCACCATGTGTTCGATGGATTCATTGCGGGTATTGCCGTAGGTAATCAACTTGGCAATCATCGGGTCGTAAAACATGGAGACTTCGCCACCTTCGAAAACGCCGGTATCAACCCGCACGTTTTTTGATTCCTTGGGTGGCAAATAGTGCGTCAGGCGACCAATAGAAGGCATGAAATTGCGGAATGGATCCTCGGCATAAACACGGCTTTCCATTGCCCAGCCGGTGAGCTTGACGTCGCTCTGGGCCAACGGCAACTTCTCGCCCGCGGCAACGCGAATCATCAATTCCACCAGGTCGAGGCCGGTAACCAGTTCGGTGACCGGATGTTCAACCTGCAGGCGCGTGTTCATCTCGAGGAAATAGAAATTGCGCTTGCTGTCGACGATAAATTCCACTGTGCCCGCAGACTGGTAATCAACGGCTTTGGCGAGGGCGACGGCCTGCTCACCCATGGCCTTGCGGGTAGCCTCATCGAGAAAGGGGGAGGGTGCCTCTTCGATCACCTTCTGGTGGCGGCGCTGGATGGAACACTCACGTTCACCCAGGTAGAGGGTGTTGCCGTGGCTGTCAGCGATGACCTGAATCTCGATATGGCGGGGTTCTTCCACAAACTTTTCGATAAAGACCCGATCGTCGCCAAAGCTGGAGCGCGCTTCGTTGGTGGCGCGTTCGAAACCGTCGCGACACTCCTCTTCGCTCCAGGCAACCCGCATGCCTTTGCCGCCACCGCCGGCGGAGGCCTTGAGCATCACCGGGTAACCGATATCGGCAGAAATCTTCACTGCGTGCTCAACACCATCGACGACACCGGTGTAACCGGGCACCGTGCTGACGCCAGCTTTTTCGGCAATCAGTTTTGAGGTGATCTTGTCACCCATGGCTTCGATAGCCTTGACGCCCGGACCGATAAAGGCGATGCCTTCGGCGGCAAGGGCTTCGGCAAACTTGCGGTTTTCCGACAGGAAGCCATAACCGGGATGCACTGCATCGGCGCCAGTTTGCTTGCAGGCCGCGACAATCCTGTCGATCACCAGATAACTTTGATTGGAGGCAGAGGGGCCAATGTGCACAGCTTCATCTGCCATTTGGACATGAAGGGCATCGCGGTCGGCATCGGAATACACGGCAACGGTGCCAATACCCATACGCTTGGCAGTCTTGAATACCCGGCAGGCGATTTCGCCGCGGTTTGCAACCAGAATTTTCTTGAACATATCGTCGTCTTCGCTGAAAGAGTTAAGGGTCAGGGCGCAATTTAAAGCGGGATGTTCCCGTGTTTGCGCCACGGATTTTCCAGCTTTTTCTCCCGCAGCATGGCCAGGGAGCGGCATACCCGCTTGCGGGTTTCGTGGGGCATGATGACATCGTCAATATAGCCACGCTTGCCGGCAATAAAGGGGTTGGCGAATTTGAGGCGGTACTCCTCGGTACGCGCGGCGATTTTTTCTGCATCGCCGATGTCCTTGCGGAAGATGATTTCCACTGCGCCCTTGGGGCCCATCACGGCAATTTCTGCCGATGGCCAGGCAAAATTCACATCGCCGCGCAGGTGTTTGGAGCTCATCACATCGTAGGCGCCACCGTAGGCCTTGCGGGTGATGACTGTCACCTTGGGCACCGTGGCTTCGGCATAGGCGTAAAGCAGTTTGGCGCCGTGTTTGATGATCCCGCCGTACTCCTGGGTGGTGCCGGGCATAAAGCCGGGCACATCCACCAGGGTCAGGATGGGGATGTTGAAGGCATCGCAAAAGCGCACAAACCGCGCGGCTTTTTTCGATGAATCGATATCGAGGCAGCCGGCCAGTACCATCGGCTGGTTGGCAACCACGCCGACGGTGGAGCCTTCCATGCGGATAAAGCCGACGATAATATTTCTGGCATAGTTAGGCTGGATTTCAAAAAATTCGTCTTCATCAGCGATTTTCAGAATCAGCTCTTTCATATCGTAGGGCTTGTTGGTGTCGTCCGGCACCAGTGTATCGAGGGACATTTCCATACGATCGGCGCGGTCGTCAGTGGGCCACACCGGGGGTTTTTCGCGATTGTTGGCGGGCAGGTAATTGACGAAACGGCGCAGCATCAGCAGCGCTTCGACATCGTTCTCGAAGGCCAGGTCGGCGACACCGGACTTGCTGGTGTGGGTGATGGCACCACCCAGCTGCTCAGCGGTAACGGTCTCGTGCGTCACTGTCTTGACCACATCGGGGCCGGTCACGAACATGTAGGAACTGTCCTTGACCATGAAGATAAAGTCGGTCATGGCCGGCGAGTACACTGCACCACCGGCACAGGGGCCCATGATCATGGAAATCTGCGGGATCACGCCCGACGCCATCACATTGCGCTGGAATACATCGGCATAGCCACCGAGGGAGGCTACACCCTCCTGGATGCGGGCGCCGCCGGAGTCATTCAGTCCGATCACCGGGGCACCGACCTTCATGGCCTGGTCCATGATCTTGCAGATCTTTTCCGCGTGGGTTTCGGACAGCGAGCCACCATAGACGGTGAAATCCTGGCTGAAGACGAACACCAGGCGGCCATTGAGGGTGCCATAGCCCACCACCACGCCGTCGCCGGGAACATGATCCAGCTCCATGTCAAAGTCGGTGCAGCGGTGCTCCACAAACATGTCCCATTCCTCAAAGGAATCGGGATCGAGCAGCAGTTCAATGCGCTCGCGGGCAGTCAGCTTGCCTTTCGCGTGGTGGGCGTCGATGCGAGCCTGGCCGCCGCCAAGGCGGGCCTTTTTACGCTTTTCTTCCAGTTGCTGGATAATCTCGTGCATGGTCTGGGTTCCTGAAAAAGGTGTTGAACAGCTTCAGTTCTTGGTGATCAGTTGCAGCACTTCGCTGGCTGCCTGGGGAATATTGGTGCCTGGTCCGTATACGGCGGCAACACCCATGGCCTTGAGTACATCGTAATCCTGGGGCGGGATCACACCACCACAGACCACCAGAATATCGTTGGCGCCTTCTTTCTTGAGGGCCTCAATCAGCAGGGGTACCAGGGTTTTGTGACCGGCAGCGAGGGAGGAGACGCCGATAATGTGTACATCGTTTTCAATGGCCTGGCGGGCGGCTTCTTCCGGGGTCTGGAACATCGGGCTGATATCCACATCAAAACCGATATCGGCAAAGGCCGTGGCAATCACCTTGGCGCCGCGATCGTGGCCGTCCTGGCCCATTTTGGCGACCAGCATGCGGGGGCGACGACCGGTTTTTTCGGCGAAGGCTTCCACTTCATCCTGGATGGATTTAAACATGCTATCTCCCTCGTAGGCAGCACCGTAGACGCCGCTGATGGTGCGCTGCTGGGCGCGGTGACGGCCCCAGATTTTCTCCAGGGCGTCGGATATTTCGCCGACGCTGGCGCGCTGGCGGGCGGCATCAACCGCCAGTGCCAGCAGGTTGCCCTCGCCAGATTCGGCGGCGGCAGTCAGCACATCAAGGGCGGCCTGGCAGGCATCGGTATCGCGCTCGCCTCGCACTCGCTCCAGGCGGGCAACCTGGGAGACGCGCACGGCACTGTTGTCGATATCCAGCACATCGATATCCGGCTCAACTGCCAGCTGGTATTTATTGACACCTACAATCACCTCTTCACCGCGGTCGATGCGCGCCTGCTTCATGGCAGCCGCTTCCTCGATGCGCAGCTTGGGCATGCCGGTTTCAACGGCCTTGGTCATGCCGCCCAGTTCTTCCACCTCGTCGATCAGTTTGCGGGCTTCCTGCACCAGCTGATCGGTGAGGGATTCCACGTAGTAGGAGCCGGCAAAGGGGTCGATGACGTTGGTGATGCCGGTTTCATGTTGCAGCACCAGCTGGGTATTGCGGGCGATGCGGGCGGAGAAATCGGTGGGCAGTGCCAGCGCTTCGTCAAAGGCATTGGTGTGCAGTGACTGGGTGCCGCCCAGCACCGCCGCCATGGCCTCAACGGTAGTGCGCATGATGTTGTTGTAGGGGTCGCGGCTGGTGAGGCTCACACCGGAAGTCTGGCAGTGAGTGCGCAGCATCAGGGATTTAACATCCTTGGGATCAAACTTTTCCTTCATCAGGGTGGCCCACAGAATGCGGGCGGCGCGCAGCTTGGCCACTTCCATGAAGAAATTCATGCCGATAGCGAAAAAGAATGAGAGGCGCGGGGCGAACTTGTCCACATCCAGGCCGCTGTCAATGGCGGTGCGTACATACTCGATGCCATCGGCAATGGTGAACGCCAGCTCCTGCACGTTGGTGGCGCCGGCTTCCTGCATGTGGTAGCCGGAGATGGAGATGGAGTTGAACTTGGGCATGAAGTCGGCGGTGTAGCCGATAATGTCAGAGACAATGCGCATGGAAGGGGCGGGGGGGTAGATATAGGTGTTGCGCACCATGAATTCTTTGAGAATGTCATTTTGCAGGGTGCCCGCCAGCTTGTCCGGGGTCACGCCCTGCTCCTCGGCGGCGACGATATACATGGCCATCACCGGCAGCACGGCGCCGTTCATGGTCATCGATACGGATACCTGGTCGAGGGGTATGCTGTCGAAGAGGATTTTCATATCTTCAACGGTATCGATGGCGACACCGGCCTTGCCCACATCCCCTGCAACCCGCTCGTGGTCGGAGTCGTAACCGCGGTGGGTGGCCAGGTCAAATGCCACTGACAGACCCTGCTGGCCCGCAGCCAGGTTGCGCTTGTAGAAGGCGTTGGATTCCTCGGCGGTGGAAAACCCGGCGTACTGGCGCACGGTCCAGGGGCGGGCGGCGTACATGGTGGCGCGCGGGCCACGCATAAAAGGCACAAAACCGGGCAGGGAATCAAGATGGGGCAGGCCATCGAGATCTGCACTGGTATAGAGTGGTTTGACGTCGATTCCCTCGGGTGTTTTCCAAATCAGAGTATCGGGTGATTTTCCCTTGAGTTCTTTTTGAGCGGCTGCGCTCCAGTCGGTCAAGGTTTTGTTGGAAAACTCGGTCATGGGCAATTTCTCCCCGTCAGGATCAATTTGTCTGGTTAATGAAAGGCCGCCTGAAGCGCAAAGCGGTGCACGTCTTCAGATGGGCCTGACTGTGAAAAATACTGAGATCCCTTCAATCGCCACAATCCTGCTCAAAGCGGGCGAAAACGCAGTGTACACGCTTGAGCCGGGGCATTTCGACAACATGTGACGATGTTATTGATCGCGCAACAGCTGCATTTGGACATACTGCTGCAAGGTGCGGAAAGATAAACACTCCACCCTTTCATGTGAAGGACCGATTTGATCAACAATATGCACTGAAATAATCATATAATCCGCGCTTTACGCTTGAATAGCTTGAATTAATCACCGAAACGGACGGTTGGCAGGCCCTAATCTGATGGCGACAATCTGTATGCACCATGTGCTGGCCTCTCTCTCCGCCATTATTGCGCGCGGTGAGGATCCTGAGCCCCTGCTGGCGCGGGCCGGAATCAACCCCTTGATTACCATCGATAACAGCCGCCGCATTCACACGGACCAGGTGGCGCGTTTGTTCAAGACCGTGCAGGTGGCACTGGATGACGAATTTATGGGGCTTGCGGCCAGGCCCTGCCGCCTGGGGGCCTTCCGGGTCATGTGTGACCTGGTAGGCCAGTGCCGTACCCTGGGTGAGTTACTTCACAAGGCGGTGGATTTTTACCGCCTGTTGAGTGATGACATCACCATGGCGATCAGTGTCAGCGGCAGCAATGCCATCTTCAGTATCGATCATCAGCGCCCGGAGCTGGACCCGGAGCACTTTTTGCGGGAATTCCTGCTGGTGATCTGGCACCGCTTTCCCAGCTGGTATATCGGCGAGGCAATACGCCTGCGGGAAACATTGTTCTCGTTCCCCAGCCCTGCCCACCAGGCTGAATTGCAGGTGATGTTTCCCGCCAAGCTGCGCTTTTCCCAGCCCCGCAACCAGCTGGTGTTTGATGCTGCCTACCTCGACAAGCCCCTGGTGCGGAGTCGCTCCGAGGTGGAATATTTCGTGCGCAATGCCCCGGCGGATGTGATGACCATCCCCGGCAGTGATAACAGTCTGGAGCGCCAGATTGAACGCATTATCGAGACTTTCAGCAGTGACTCGCTGGTATTCCCCCGCCTCGAGGAGCTGGCACTGCAACTGGGTATGAACGCACAGGCCCTCTATCGCCAGCTGAAAAGCAGTGGCACCAGCTACCAGAAAATCAAGGATGATATTCGCCGCGAAACAGCCATCCACAAACTGATCAATGAACGTTTGCCCGTGGAGCAGGTGTCGGAGTTTGTCGGCTTTTCTGAAGCCAGATCGTTCAGTCGCGCCTTTGCCCAGTGGACCGGCATGTCGCCCAGGGAGTATCGCAATACATTCCAGCCTGAGGCTTTATAGTTTTTGGATTGATGCAGCGCAATGATTGCCGAGGGGCAGGCAAGCTATTCCAGCGCTATATCCAGCAGCGCAAAGCGCTCCCAGCCACTGGCGTCAAAGTGCCACCACTCCGTGGCCAAGCCACTAAAGCCATGGGCCTCCATGACCGCGGCGAGACGCGCACGGTTGGCGATAACCCCGGCATCGAGGTTGCCGGTGTAATCCCGGTGCGCCCGCTCGCTGAAGTCGTCGTAGTCGGTGGGCATCGGCAGTTCGATACCGCTGGCCAGGTCAATCAGGCTGAGATCCACTGCCGCGCCACGGTTGTGGCGCGAGCCTTCGAGGGGGTTACCGTTTTTATCGCGAACAGGTTTGCCCACATAGCGTTCATCGGGTACCAGTTGCCACAGCTGTTCCTGCACCGAAAAGGGTCGGTAGCAATCGAACACCTTTAGCCCCAGCCCCTGCTTTTTCAGCTCAGCCTGGACCAGCACCAGCCGCTCTGCCACCTCCGCCTGCAACCAGCAGCGCGGCGCAGGATAGACCTGGCGACCGGTAAAATTATTGCTGGTGGCGTAGCGTATATCCAGGACCAGTGCGGGGATCAGGTCGGGCACGGCAATCAGCCCGGCAGCCTTGGCGGCTGCGGAAAGGGTCTTGGTTTGTTCCGTTTTGTCTGAACCTGTTGTCGGCATATTCGGATCTGATGTTGTGGCGGCTGACAGGGTGCTAACAGTGAAGCAAGAGAGCAGTAGTATCTGCAGCAATCGTTCAGCATGAATATTGATGATGGTCATGATCGACTGGTCCCCTCCGGTTGCTTGGCAAGGTCGACAATCCAGATAGTGTTAAGCGGCCTCAACTTGCTGCATCAGGGCTGAATGCAGGAAAAACACTGCAGGTAAATGCCCGCCGGATCGTTGAGTTTGCCAAGGGATTGAATCTCCGCAGTCAGCCGCTGTGCGCGCTGGACAAGGGGGGCAGGCAGCAGTGACTGGAGCGAATCCGCGCTAAATGGCGCCAGCCAGTTGCCGATACTGACGGCGCTGCCTGCCAGCTGCTTCAGCAGTTGCTCCTGGAAGTTCAGCGGCCGCTCAATATAGCGCACCTCCCAGCTTTTTAACCCCGCGCGATACCCGGCAGCGGCAATGGCATTTTCCAGGGTTCCGAGCTTGTCCACCAGCCCCAGCTCCTGTGCCTGGCGCCCGGTCCAGATTCGCCCCCCGGCAATTTTGTCGATGGCCTGTGGCGTGCTGTCGCGGCCCTCCGCCACCAGGTTCAGGAAGCGGTTGTAGATGTTGTCGACACTGAGCTGGATGATGGCGCCAGCCTCGTCCGAGAGCGGGCGATCCAGGTGGTTCATATCCGCCAGCCGGGTACTGCCGACCCCATCACTGTGAATGCCGAGGGCGGCCAGGCTGTCCTCGAAGGTGGGAACAATGCCAAATACGCCGATGGAGCCGGTGATGGTGGAGGGCATGGCCCAGATTTCGTCGGCACCAGCCGCGATCCAGTAGCCACCGGACGCGGCCATGGAGCCCATGGAAACAATCACCGGCATGAGTCTGCGGGTTTCCTCCAGCTCATTGCGAATGACTTCAGAGGCAAAGGCGCTGCCGCCAGGGCTGTCGATGCGCAGCACCAGGGCTTTTAAATCCTTGTCCTTGCGGGCGGTTTGCAGCAGGCCACTGAGGCTGTCGCCGCCGATACTGCCCTCCGGGTGATCGCCATCGAGGATATTGCCGCTGGCGACAATCACGCCCACAGCCTTGTCGCCCTTGTCCTGGCTGTCGAAGTTAAGCAGTTTGTGATGGGCCAGATAGGTCTTGTGATCGATATTGAAAAATCCGTCCTTGTTCTGACCGACCAGTTCGGCCATGCGGCGCGCCATCACCGGGCGGGTGGAGAGCTGATCCACCAGCCCGGCCTCAAGGGCCAGACGGCTCAAATCGCCCTGCAGTGGCACCAGATCCTGGTACAGGGTGTCCACATAGTGGTCAATCGCGCCCTTGTCGAGTTTGCGGGTGGTTTCCACTTCGCTGGTGTAGAGCGACCACAATTCATTGAGCCAGGCGGTGGTGTTTTGACGGGCTTCAGCGGACATATTGTCGCGAGTGAAGGGTTCCACGGCGCTCTTGAAATCACCGGCGCGGAACACATTGATATTGATCTTGAGCTTGTCGGCGGCGGACTTGAGGTACGAGCCGAAATAGCCAAACCCGGTGATCATCACCCCGCCCATGGGATTGAGATGAATCTCATCGGCATAACTGGCCAGGTAGTACTGATCCTGGGTGTAGTTGTCGCCCATGGCGATCACCGGCTTGCCGCTGCGTTTGAAGCGTTCAAGGGCCTTGCCCACTTCCTCAAGCTTGCTGAGGCCGCCACCATTGAGATAGTCGAGCTGCAGCAGCAGGGCGGTGATGCGCTTGTCGCTGCTGGCCGCATCGATGGCGTCGACCAGATCCCTGACGGGGGTTTCCGCATCATAGGCTGCGCTTTGTTCCATCAGCTGGGTGAGGGGGTCGGTGTAGCTGCGTTGCTCGACCAGTACGCCACTGGGAATCAGTCTCAAGGCCGCCTTTTCAGGCAGGGGTTTGGCATCGCCACCAAAAAAGAGGTTGATGACGATCACCAGCAGAATCAGCATGAATACGGCGTTGAGCAGCCAGCGCAGGGCGCTGAAGAACTTGCCAATCAGAGAGAAAAAGCCGCGTATCAGTCCGGGTTTGTCCTTGCTCATTGCTCGCTTCCTGCGTTGTGTGAGGTTGTTTCGGTTGAGGCAATGTCGCTGGCCGGTGTGGCGCCATTGCCCGTTACTTCGTACTGTTTCCAGCGGCTGAACATCATTGCGGCGCAAAACAGCACGCTGATCAGTGTCACCGACACCCAGTCCAGTGGGGTTTTATTGGGCGACCAGAGATTGAGCACAATGACAATAAAATAGAACAGCGTGACAAAGCACAGCATCGACAGGCTCTTGTAATTTTCCCGCGCCATTCCGGGCAACAACAGCAACAGGGGAATGGCACCAATCACCAGCAAGCTGCCCGGTGTCTGAGGTTCCCGCAGGAAGCCAGCGCTGATCATGCTGACCAGAAACAGGCAGTAACTGCCCCAGGTGAGGCGGCGCGCGTAATAGAGTTTGGTCTGGAGTGATTGAATCATCAGGTTGCCTTTGGTGTCAGTCCGCCAGTTTGCGGGCCAGTTGGGCCAGCCGTTTGCCCTGGGCCCTGCACAGGGTGATTTCCTCTGCGCTGAGGGGCAGGTTGTCGGTACCCGCCAGATGCGAGGCGCCGTAGGGTGTGCCGCCGCTGCGGGTGGTTGTCAGTTCCGGGTGGCTGTAGGGCAATCCGGCGATCAGCATGCCATGGTGCAGGAGCGGCAACATCATGGTGATCAAAGTGCTTTCCTGACCGCCGTGCATACTCGAGGTGGAGGTGAACACCGCGGCGGGCTTGCCGATCAGGTCACCATTGAGCCACAGGCTGCTGGTACCGTCGAGAAAGTAGCGCAGGGGCGCCGCCATATTGCCAAAGCGGGTCGGGCTGCCAAGGATCAGCCCGGCACAGCCCTTGAGGTCGTCGAGGCTGCAGTACACAGCACCCTTTTCGGGGATGTCGGGGTCCGTGGCTTCGCAAGTGGCGGAGACAGCAGGCACAGTGCGCAGGCGAGCTTCCAGACCGCCGGTTTCCACCCCATGGGCAATATGGCGAGCCATGGCCTCGACACTGCCGTGGCGGCTGTAATACAACACCAGCACATAGGGTTGGGGCATTAGAGGATCTCCAGCACTGCTTGCGGCGGACGGCCGAGGGCGGCGCGATCACCATTGACCAGGATGGGGCGTTCAATCAGTTTGGGGAACTGCACCATGGCGTCAATCAGGGCCTTGTCCGACAGGGACATATCGCCAAGATTGTTGTCCTTGTAGGCATCCTCACCCTTGCGCAATAAATCCCGCGCGCTCATGCCGAGTTTTTTCAGCAGGCTTTTGAGTGTGGAAGCACTGGGCGGGGACTCCAGATAGAGGATGATTTCAGGCTCGATGCCGCGCTCTTCAAGCAGGGCAAGGGTCTGGCGGGATTTGGAACAGCGGGGGTTGTGATAAAGGGTAATCATGGTTTTGTGTACAATGTTGCGATGACGCCCCATTGTAAGGTGAACGCGGCTGTCAGGGCCAGTAACGAAACTGCCAGGAATCAGGAACAGCAATAACAGTGCGCAAGCTAGGGATCGACCCGGATAAATCGCGGACACTGTTACAGCTGTGGTGGGGTTTCGCGTTGCATCTGGTTAAGCGCTACAAGCTTGATGGCTGCCAAAGCAGCGCGGCGGCCCTGACTTACATGAGTCTGTTTGCAGTTGTACCGTTGTTGACCCTGATTTACTCGGTGTTTTCCATGGTGCCGGCTTTTCAGGGGCTGGGCGAGCAGGTACAGGGACTGATTTTCCGCAACCTGATTCCTGAAAGTGGCCGGGAGGTACAGCAGTATCTGCTGGAGTTTTCCCGCCAGGCCCGCAAACTCAGCCTGCTGGGTGCAGTAATCCTCGTTGTTACAGCGTACCTGATGCTCACCAACATCGAAAAAACCTTTAACCGCATGTGGGGTGCCCGCCATCATCGTCGCGGCCTCTCCGGTTTTTTGCTGTATTGGGGCATTCTCAGTATTGGCCCCTTGCTGATCGGTGTGGGGCTGATGATGCACAGCTACCTGCTGTCCCTGCATCTGGTGATGGATAGTGCGGCATCCCTGGGATTGACCGCGCAGCTGCTGAAATACCTGCCCTGGATCATGACCTGGATGGCCTTTACCTTGCTGTTTATTGCTGTGCCCAACTGCAAGGTGGTGTTCCGATACGCCCTCATTGGCGGGTTGGTGACCACGCTCCTGTTCCAGTTGGTGAAGGGTATTTTTGGCGCGCTGGTGGCCGACTCCAGTTACTATTCGGTCTATGGTGCCTTTGCTGCGCTGCCACTGTTCCTTTTGTGGGTACATCTGTGCTGGATGATTACCCTGGCAGGCGCAGAGCTGGTGCGCTCGCTCGAAACCTTTGGCAGCGCCTATCGCGGTCATCGGCTGCCCAATCTGATCGCGGCCGTGCTGGTATGCTGGGAGTGCTGGCGCCATCAGCAACGGGGCGCAGCCATCAGCGATCAGGATATTTCCAGCGTCGGCCTTGAGCAGCAGCACTGGAATGAATTGCGCCGGTTGATGCTCAAACACAGGATTCTGGCAGTAACCCGCAATAACCACTATGTGCTGACTCGCGATGTGTCACAGCTTACCCTGTGGCAACTAATCGCGATATTTGGCGACAATTTCACCCACAGTCCCGGCTTGCGCAGCAGTGAAAAGCTCGCCAGTTACCCCTGGTTTGCCCAGCTCGATAAGCTGGTGCAGAGTGCCGCAGAACAATCTGCAAGCCTGTTTTCCATCCCGCTCTCGGTGCTGTTTCAGGCCCATGAGTCGACAACCAGTAAGGAGAAAGATCTCAATGACCTACCGACATTGCCTGGCTAGCAGGCTGTTGCGCGCAGGAATAACGCTGACCCTGTTGTTAATGCTGGGCGGCTGTGGCGAGGGCGACAAAAAGCCCGCTGGCGGCCCGCTGGCGCTGGAGGATTTCAGGGGTTACACGGTGTATGTCAACTACTGGGCCGAATGGTGCAAGCCCTGCCGGGAGGAGATTCCCGAACTCAATACCTTCCAGAAAAAATACAGCGACACAGTCAGAGTGGTGGGGGTCAACTTCGACCGCTTGACAGGGGAGACCCTGGCCGGGCAGGTCAGCAATCTGGGGATAGATTTCCCCACCCTGGATGTAGACCCGCGCCCGGCGCTGGCTGTGCCGGTACCGATTGGCTTGCCTGAGACTTTTGTGATCAATCCTGATGGCAAGCTGGTTTCCATTCTGCGCGGCCCGCAAACCCTCGAGGCACTTGAGGATGCGCTTTCTCTGGCGCAAGAGGGTGAATCCCCGGAGCAGATGCCGTGAAAGTATTGTTGGGCAGGGTAACCGGCAAGGTCCAGGGCGTCTGGTTTCGGCGCTTTGTTGCTCAGGGAGCGATTTCTTCCGGCGTGACGGGCTACGCCAGGAATCTGCCCGATGGCTCCGTTGAAGTTGCCCTGATGGGAGCGCCGGAGCAGGTCAGAGAGGTACAGCAACGGGTAGAGCAGGGGCCGCCCAACTCACGGGTAGATACTGTGAGCTGGGAGGTTGGTGAGCGCGAGGAGATTTTTGACGGGTTTCAGGTGCTGTAACTGCTGTACTCAGGGCAGCTGATCGAACAGATTGCGCAATCCGCTGCCCCAGGCCATGGCCAGACGGTTGAAGTAGCGGTCATCCTGCTCCAGGCGCTCGATTTTTGTTTCGAGGCTGTCTGCACGATAAACGACAATATCAATGGGCATGCCCACCGAGAGATTGGAGTGCATGGTGGAGTCAAAGGAAATCAGCGCACACTTCATCGCCTGGTTGAGGGGCGTCTCATTGGTGATGATGCGGTCGAGAATGGGCTTGCCGTACTTGGATTCGCCAATCTGGAAAAACGGCGTGTCGACACTGGTGCGGATAAAATTGCCTTCCGGGTAGATATGGTACATTTCCGGCGCCTGGCCCTTGATCTGGCCTCCCACCAGCAGGTTGCTGCTGAAATCCACGGCACTCATGGGATTGTGGGCGCGGTAGTGGTCTTCGCTGGCCAGCAGGATTTCCCCGGCAAGCTCTGCCACCTGGAACATACTGTCGCAGGTGTGGAGGTTGACCGCCTCCTCCCTGGCAATCTGCTGTCGCAGTACACTGGTGACCCGCTGGGCGGTGGCCAGGTTGCCGGAGGTGGCAATCATGATAACCCGCTCACCAGTGACCTCGAAGGTAAACAGCTTGGGAAATGTGGCAACGTGGTCAACGCCGGCATTGGTGCGGGTATCCGCAGCCATGATAATGCCTTCATTGAGGACCATTCCTACGCAGTAGGTCATTGTTTTCCTCTTGAACTTCAGTGGCAAACGACAGTGGTTTAGCCGTGCTGGCATGTGCGCCTGGCCGAACCGGAATTAATGAGACCGGCATTTTATGGAGCTTGGGATTGAATAGCTATCATCAATTTTTTATACCACACGCAGAAAGATACCCATGACTGCCACCGATATTGCCTGGATGCAACAGGCTATAGACCTTGCCCGCCAGGCTGCAGAACTGGGTGAAGTGCCGGTCGGCGCCCTGCTGGTCAAAGAGGGCAAACTGCTGGCAACCGGCTTCAATCACCCCATCGCCGGCTCCGACCCCTGTGGTCATGCCGAGATCCACGCCCTGCGCAATGCGGCGCAAACCCTGGGCAACTACCGCCTGCCTGGCACCACCCTGTACGTCACCATCGAGCCCTGCACCATGTGCGTGGGGGCGCTTATCCATGCCCGTGTCGAGCGCCTGGTGTTTGGGGCCCGGGAGCCACGTGCGGGGGCAGTGGTCAGTCATTTGCAAATTCTGGACCAGACTCACTACAACCACCGTGTGCAGTGGTCGGAAGGGGTGTTGGGCGAGCAGTGCAGTGCCCTGATCAGCGAGTTTTTCCGTGCCCGGCGCCGCAAGCCTGGTTCACCGGCCAGCTAAAGCCTGCCCGGCGGCGCCACTCTCAGGTTCAGGATGGATCAATACTGTTCAGCAGCTGCACCAATATGGGTGTACACACTGCTTGAACCATCATCCTTCAGCACCAGTACATCGTAGGGACTGAAATTATCTCCCATCTCCATCCCCGGGCTGCCCATGGGCATGCCGGGGGCTGCCAGGCCAATGGCGTTGTCGGGTTTCTCGGCCAGGAAGCGTTTTATCACCCTGGCCGGGATATGACCTTCAAACACAAAGCCCTCTTGCGATACGCCGGTGTGGCAGGACTGGTATTGGGGCTTGATGCCGCGCGCTGCTTTTTCGTGGTTCAGATCGGCCGGGTGCTCAATCCGGGCATCAAAACCGTTTGACTGCAGATGCTCAACCCATTTGCTGCAACAGCCACAGGTAGGACTGCTTAACACCTGCAGTGGAGTGGCGGTCGCGGTTTTGCTGTCGGCCAGCAGAGAAGCCGGAGCGGTTATCAGGGTGGCAATAATCAGCAGGGACGAAATGCCGGAAAAAATGGCTTTGATGAATTGTCGCATTCACAGACTCCATGGCAGGGAGGAAATATCAGGGTCTCGCAGTATAAACAGCGGGGAAGGTATCGAAACCCGATGATATATCAACTGTTATTCAGGGTGTGACCGCATTTGGGGCAATCATTAACCGGAAACAGGTGAGTGGGAGCAGGGTGCCTGTTGCTTCAATGTCATCAAACGGCACAGATGCAGCGACTCCAGGGCCTGGTCTTACACCCGGGGAACGATAGCCAGCCTCAATTGACAAGGTAGTTTAAATTGCCCGCCCATGCAAACGAGAATTGTTATCATCTCCGCAAGCCCGTAAGACTGTGGAGAAAGAATATGACCAAGACCCTGACCTTTGCCGCAATGCATTTTGCCATTGCCTTTACTGTGGCCTATGTCATGACCGGCAGTTTGCTGGTGGGTGGTGCTGTCGCAGCGGTGGAACCTGCGGTGAATACCGTAGCGTTCTTTTTCCATGAACGGCTGTGGAGCAGGGTCGAGGCGGCGAGGGCGGTTAGCGTCGGGACCTCGCCCGCGGCAATGTCCGACCTCTGCGCCTGAAAATATCTGCGCCTGAAAATATCCGCGCCTGAAAACGGCAGCAATCAAGTCCTCACCGGGCGCTTTTGCAATTTGCGCTGCAAAGTCCGGCGGTGCATGCCGAGGGCGCGGGCCGTGGCGGATATATTGCCATCCTGTTCATTCAATACCCGCTGGATATGTTCCCACTCCAAACGATCAACGGAGTGGGGCGTATGGGGCAGTTCTACAGCGGCATCGCCCTGATCTTTGCCAAAGGCCGCCAGAATATCGTCCACTGAAGCCGGTTTGCACAGGTAATCCATGGCGCCCAGTTTGATGGCCTCGACGGTGGTGGGAATGCTGGAGTAACCGGTGAGCACCACAATCCTGCAGCGCGGAGCAATGGCCAGCAGGTCGGCAATCAGCCCCAGCCCGGACGTCGCCTCGAGTTTGAGGTCGAGCACAATCCGCTCAGGCTGGACAGCTTCACACAGAGCAAGGGCCGTGCCGCCATCATGGGCAATGGCGACATCCTGGCCCCGGCGCTGAAGGCTGCGGGCCAGTGTTTCGGCAAAAGTGATGTCATCATCGACCAGCAGGTATTGATGTCGGCTCATGGTTGCTCAATTCCTTCATCACTGTTCCATAACGGGAGGCGGATTATGGCCAGGGTTCCGCCGCTGGGCTGAGGCTCGATATCGATACTGCCTCCGTGGCGAGAGAGTATGGCGCGCGACAGGAAAAGCCCCAGGCCCAGTCCGGCGGGCTTGTCACTCAATTGCATACCGCTGCGACTGGCCAGATGCTCGGGGGCGATACCAGCCCCCTGATCCCTTACTTCAATCACCGCCTGGCTGGCATCCCAGTGGATGCTGATAGTCACGCTGCTGGGGCTGGCGTCTGCGGCATTGTTGAGAATATTGTGGATTGAAGCCGACAGTGACGGATGGAACCGCACCGGCCTGTCATCAGCCGCGCTGTCGATATCGACATCCGCCACCACATCGGGGCGCATCAGCAACCAGCGATCTACCAGTTCAGTAAAGTAATGGCGGGCACTGCTTTGGGTCCATTGCTGGGTGGAAAGATTGCGCGCGGTTTCGGTGAGTTTTTTCAAAGTCTGCTGGCAGCGCTCCACCTGGCTGGCGATGGTTTGCATATCCTCCAGGTACTCGCGGTTGGTTTCAGTAACAGCCATTTGCCACCAGTCGTCGGCAATCAGGCGCACGGTGTTTAGGGGTGTCCCCAGGTCATGGGTGGCGCTCGCTGCCAGTGTCGCCACAGCCAGCAATTGCTCGTCTTCCAGTTGCCGCTCCTTTTCTGCGGCTTTCTGCTGGATGAGGGCCTGTTCCCGAGCACGTACTGACTCTGCCATCCGGGTGACAAAGACAATGATCAAAACCGCGCTGACAGCAAAGTTCAACCACATGCCGACAACATGAATATTCAGTGTATCTGCCTGGTGCATGAGATGGCCGTCCGCGCTAACCGGCTCCAGGTCCGGCACCGGAATATGCCAGAACAACAGGCCGCTATAAGCCGCCAGGCACAACAGTCCGGTGACCAGGGTAAGGCTGCGGGGCAGGGTGATTGCGGCAATGATCACCGGTACCAGGTAGTAGGATACAAAGGGGTTTGTCGCCCCCCCCGTGTGGTAAAGCAGCAGGCTGAATATGAGCACATCAACGATCAGGTGGGCAAAGAACTCCCCCTCGCTGATGGGGGATGGTTTGTTGCTGCGCCACCAGGTCGTGACAATCACTGCCGCAAACAGCACCAGCAGCATCGCCAGCGCCACCCATGGCAAGTCGATATCGGTAAACCTGTACAGGTAGGCTGCACTGAGTAGTTGCCCGCCAAAGGGAATCAGCCTGATCAGGCACAGTGTGCGGAGATTTTGATGGGCGGCAGAAACGGCCATGTGTGGGATGATTGCCGTGGTTGATGGTTTGGCGCCCATTCTACCTTGATGGCCGCTGATGGTCAGTGCTGTGTTTTTTTCAACGCCGTGCTTGATGTTTTCAGTTAAAATCCGCCGCCAGGATTAGGAGCAATACATCCGTTACCCTGAATCTGGCAAGCCAAAGAGTGATGTTTGTTGCGTATTTGCACACTAATGATGCAGATTTTCCGCAAACTCTTGTTGGCATCGCCGCGGCCCTAAGCTTCATGCTGGTTGCCCGTGGCATGAATATTGATACAAAACCTGTACCTGGGCATGTATGTCTCCAACAGGTTTTCTGACTTTATGGGTGATGATGCCCGCTTCCTGACAGGGGAGTGGGCTTTTTTATGGTTGAATCGCTATGGGCAGATATGCGCTGGAAAGAGAGTAGTGTCGGTGAAAATGACTATTGGAAAGAAGCTGGCCGGATGCACTGCATCAGGGCAAGCGCCCTGTGCTCACAGGGAACAGGGAGTCACATGTGGTGAATACTGATACCCCACCCGCTCTGCGGGTTATGCTGGTAGACGACAATCCCCAGCGGGCCACCATGGTGGAGGAACGCCTGTGGGCAGCGGGTTTTGATGTGATACTGGTGATCCCCTCCGCGGCCGGGTTGCTGTTCCAGATCGAGCAGAACCGCCCCGATGTGGTGCTGATGGACCTGGAATCTCCCGACCGGGATGTGCTGGAAAGCCTCGCCATCATCAATCACCACAACCCGACGCCGGTCGTCATGTTTACCCAGCAGGACGACCCTGACTACATCAGGGAAGCAGTGACGGCTGGTATCAGCACTTACCTGGTGGGGGATATCAACCCCGACCAGGTCAAACCCATTATCGACGTGGCGATGGCGCAATTCCGCGCCTTCCAGGGGCTGCGGGAAGAATTGCTCAGCACCCGCGCCCAGCTCGACGACCGCAAACTGATTGAACAGGCCAAGGGCCTGCTGATGAGCCACAAAAAAATCAGCGAAGATGAGGCTCACCGCCTGCTCACCAAACTGGCGATGGACACCAACCAGCGTCTGCCCGCGGTGGCCAAAACCGTACTGGCAACCCTCTCCCTGCAGGGAAAAAGGAAAGATTGATGACCAATAACAAGCAATTGCCACCGCCGGAAAAATCGTCTCTGACAGTGGGATTTATGCGCCTGACCGACAGCGCGCCCCTGATCATGGCGCTGGAAGGCGGCTTTTTTGCCCGCTACGGGCTGGATGTGGAACTGGTGCGGGAGGTTTCCTGGGCCAATTTGCGCGACAAACTGGTGGTGGGCACGCTTGATGCGGCCCACCTGCTGGCGCCCTTGCCGATGATGACCAGCCTCGGGGCGGGCGGCATACGGGCCAACCTGCTCACCGGCTTGTCACTGAGCCTCAACGGCAACGCCATTACCCTGTCCCATGCGCTGTGGGAGCGAATGGGCGTTGGCGCTGGCTGCCAAACTGACGGCCTGGCCTCGGCCCGGGCCCTGCGGCGTCAGCTTGATAATGAGCCGGATCAGGTTATTACCCTGGCCACGGTACATTCGTTTTCGATGCACACCTTTATGCTGCGGATGTGGCTGAAAGCCGGGGGCGTCGACCCCGACCGCGATGTGCGCATCATCGTGCTGCCACCGGAACAGATGTGCGACAGTCTGGCGCGGGGCATTATCGACGGCTTTTGTGTCGGCGAACCCTGGAACAGTGTCGCAGTACAGCAGGGCATCGGCACGGTTGCAGTCAGTGGCTACCATATCTGGAACAACGCCCCGGAGAAGGTTCTGGGTGTGACAGAAACCTGGCACAACCACAATCCGGCCACCCACCTGCGCCTGCGGCTGGCGGTGATGGCTGCCTGCGGTGAACTGACCGATCCGGAGCAGCGCAAGATTGCCGCGGAAATCCTCAGCCGCCGCCAATACCTTGACCTTCCCGCCAGGGCCCTGCTGCCGTCACTGACGGGCGAATTCAGCTTTGCCAAGAATCAGCCGCCCCTGTCGGTGCCGGATTTCCACATTTTCTCCCGCTATCAGGCCGGCTTCCCCTGGCGCTCCCACGGTGAATGGCTGGTGCACCAGGCCAGCGACGTCCTTGGCAAGCCACTGGGTGATGATGTCTGTCGCTCACTGGTGCAACGCTGTTACCGCCCCGACCTGTACCGCGAGGCAGCCCGTTACCTGGGCATTGCTTCACCCAGCCGCGATTACAAGGAGGAGGGCAAGCACCCCGCTCGCTGGGAGTTTGAAGCGGGGATTGAGCTGGGGGCAGATATGTTTTTGCGCCAGACGCCAGACGTCTAGCCTCAGCCCGCTTTCTTCTTCTGCTTCTGATCCAGCAACTCATAGAGCTCGACAAATTGCTGGGTGAGGTTGTGGCTGGGGGCGAAATAAATCAGCGGTTTGTTGGCGTTGTGGGATTCGCGCATTTTGACTGAATGGTTGAGATAGACCGGCAGCACCGGATGATTCTCGGCTTTGAGTTCTTCGATGATCTGCGCTGGCAGGTTGGCGCGGGGCTGGAACAGGTTGGCGACAATACCGTCAACCTTCAGGTCTTCGTTGTGATCTTCGCGGATTTCCTCAAGGATCCCGAGAATGTTGTACAGGGCCTGGCGTGAAAAGGCATCACAATCGAAGGGAATCAGGCAGCGGTCGGCGCCGATCAGGGCCGAATTGGTGTAGAAGTTCAGTGCCGGTGCTGTGTCGATGTACATCTCGTCAAAATCATCGTCGAGTTTTTCCAGCAAACTGCGCAGCTTGTAGATCTTATTGCGCGATTCCAGCTTGGTCTGGATGTCACTGAGTTCCGGGCTGGAGGGAATAATAAACAGGTTATTGAACTCGGTCTCGTAGGCGTACTCGATGGGGGCGTTTTTCTTGCGCCCCGGATTCAGGCTGTCCTTGTAGAAGGCGCCGATACCCGTTTCGAGGTTGTCCGGCGTGGTGCCCAACAGGTAATGGGTGCTGTTGGCCTGGGGGTCGAGGTCCAGCACCAGCACCCGCTTGCCCCTGCTGGCGGCAATCGCTGCCAGGTTGCAGGTGATACTGGATTTGCCGACGCCGCCTTTCTGATTGAAAACCACTCTACGCATGGGAGCCTCACTGGTATTTGGTTGCTTTCAACATTACTACAAATTTGATGGATGCAATATCCGTGACAGCTCGACGCCATTACTGGCCAGGGTACAGGGGTGGCAAACTGCCAGCACCTGTGCGCGGATTTTTATCCCGGTCTGTGCGCAGTGTTGCAAGGATCTCGGTTATCGCACGGCTGTCGACATCATCGGTGCTGGCGCCCGCGCCGTAAAGGTGTTTATCCAGCGCGGCGAAATGGGTTGCAAGTTCACTGCAACCACTGACGGCAACCACCTCTGCCAGGGTTTTCAGGTGCGGCTTGTGCCAGAAAATCCGTGCCCAGTGGAGAATCGCGTCACGCAGCTCCGCTAGCTGGTGTGGCGGATTGTGACGGATGCGCTCGAAGGCGGCACGCTCTGTTTCCTGCTCGGGATGCTGACTGGTGTGCCCGGCTGGTTGACCGGGCTTGCTGCGCTGACGCCACCAGAGCAGGGCAAAGACCAGCGTCAACAACACAAACACGCCATTGCTGACAACCAGCAGCCACCACCAGCGCGTTGCTGATGCAGTCTGTGTATTTTCCGTTTGACTGGCGGCCAGCTCTTCCGGCGAATCCCGCTGAGTAGGGGTGCGGCCACTGGCGATATTTTTTGCTGCCACCACGTTAACGGTTTGCGCATCCAGGCGGGTTTCACGCATCTGGCCCGACACCGTATCCCACCACTTGAGGGTAATGGCGGGCAGGGTCAACTGCCCCGGTCTGGTGGGTACCACCGCCACTGATTCAATGCGACTGCCGAGGATGCCGGAGGCGCTGACGCTGTCTTCCACCCTGGGCTGGTCCGGGTAGAGCTTGAAGCCATCGCCACTCTCCATCTCGAGCGGCGGCAACTGTGAACCCTGCAGCCCCTGGGCCGAGATAATCACCGAGCGGGTGACCGGCTCACCCACCACCAGTTCATCCGGTGCGGTGCTCCAGCGCTGGGCGAGGCTGAGCCCCTTGCTGGGCAGCCAGTCGGAGGCCGCAACACCATCGGGGCGGGGTTTTACCCGCAGGGTTTTGGCATCCGAATCCACCACGATACGCTTGCCACTGCGGCCAAAAAATGAACCGCCAAAGGATGAAAACGGATCCCTGGCGTCCGGCACCGTGCCGCTAAAGCGCAGGGGGGGAATCTCCAGCTCACCGGGATTGTCGGCAAACAGGGCATATTTGATCTCAATAACCGTATATTCCCTGCCATCGATGGTTTTCTGGAATTGCGCTTCATGGACCCGTACCACCCGGGCACCGGGCACCTCCAGCTCGGGGGCGCTCAGGCTGCTGAAGGAAACAGCAGTGTAGAGGCGCAGGGTCAGCAATACCTGTTCCTGGACAAAGGCCTGGTCACTTTCCAGTTCTGTCTCGACGAATACGGCGCGGTCACTGGCAGCCGGTTTGGGTGCGTCGCTGACATCAATGGGCACGGCATCGCTGACCTCGTCCTTGAAGTTGAAGGAGGGTATGACCAGAGTGCCAACGCGGCGTGGCATCAACGACAGTTGCCACAGGGTATAGGACTGCCCGGCGCCACCGCCGAAGGAAAACTGGCTCTGGCGCTGGTTGGCGACAATCTCGAAATCTCGCTCCAGATCGGAAAAATCCGGGTCCCCCAGGGCCTGGCCTTCATAGCGCAGGGTCAGGTTGAGGCTTTCGCCCAGGCCGATAGTCGTGCGATCGACAGTGGCGGACAGGTCGCTGGCGAAGGACTGGCTAGCCAATCCCTGCAGGCACAGCCCCAGCAGCAGCAAGGCAAGCAAACCCCTGGAGCGATGCAGAATCTTGCCGACCATGGCGCAAAGCTTGGCTGATGATGCCAGATAGAATCCGGCACTTTGCCACTGCTGGGGGCAATAACTGGCCATTACCATCGTTCCTCGCTGTATTGATCCGGGGGCAGGCTGCGCTGTTGCTGCTGTTGGCGAAAGCGCTGCCGCGATTCGTATTCAAATTTGCGCCGCAGCAGTCCGCCGGGGTCATCAGGCACCCGCCGCAACCACTGCTCAAGGGACTCATCAACGGGCTCGTCGGATTCACTGGCAGCAGTGGCCGACTGATCCGTAGCGGCGCTGTCGCCGGGACTGGCCTCAGCGCCCGGGGCTATGCCCTGCGCAGTCTCTTTATTGCCTTCAGCGTCTTTCTCAGATTGGCCCTGTGCTTGCGATTCATTGTCCTCGGCGTCGGGCTTCGGCCCTTGGGATAAACCCTGCCCGTCGTCGGTGTCTTGCTGCGCTGACGATGACTGCTGGTTTTGCTGTTCTGCGGGTGGAGGCTGGTCGGCGCCACTGTCGTCCCCGGATTGCTCGCCGGAGGATTCGGACGGAGTGCTTTCGCCCTGGTTGCTATCATTCTTCTGACTACTTTCCTGATCCGGGTTGGCATCCGCCTGATCTGATTGTGGCGAGGATTCCCCGCTTTCCTGCTGGCCCTGTTGCTGCTCCTGTTGTGGCGACTGGGACTGGGAATCAACGCCATCCTGTGACTGGTCCTGAGATGACTGGTTCTGCGGCTCCTGCTGCTGGTTCTCCTGCTGTTTGAGCAATGCCTCCAGCAGCGCCTTGTTGCTGGCGGCATCCTCGTTTTGCGGGTCCAGCTCAAGTGCCTTGTTGTAAGCCTCAATGGCTTCTGCCAGCTTGCCCTGTCGGGCCAGGGCATTGCCCCTGTTGTAGTGCCCGGTTGCACTGTTGTCGCTGGAGAAAGCCTGCTCCGCTGCTTTGAAATCGCCGTTGCGGTAAGCCGCAATACCGCGCCACTGCTCGCTGCTGAACAGCTGCATCGCCTTTCCGGGCTGTTCGTTCTCCAGGGCCTTGATGCCTTGCTGATCCCTGGTTGACCACAAGTCGTCCCACAGGGATGCGTCGCTGCTGGGGGAGTAGAGCAGAGGCGCCACCAGCAGCAGGGCCACCAGGCCGCGCCGAAACAGCAGCACCAGTAACGGCAGCAGCGCCAGGGTCAGCCAGTAACCCTTGTCGTCCCAGGTGTCGAGGGTGCGCTCCAGGGCCCGGGTTTGCTGATGCTTGCGGTCAGCCAGGGGGGCGAGTAGATACTGGATGTCGCTGTCGTCAGCGGTGATGGTGCTGTAGCGACCGCCGCTGCGTTTGGCCAATGACTGGAGTGGTCCCGCGGGCAGGGTGGCCACTACGATGGCGCCACGGTTGTCGCGGGCAAAACCGCTGCTGCCGAGGGGGATGGGGGCGCCATCAGCCGTGCCGACACCCAGTACCGAGAGCCGGAAATCCCCCATGCCCTGCAGTATGCGTTGCAGGTTCTCCTGGGCGGCCTGGGTCATGCCGTCGGTGATATAGAGAATGTCGCCCTCCAGGTGCCCGGCATTCATGGCCAGCTCCAGGCCTGTTTCCAGCGCCTGTTCCGGGTTGCTGCCCGCCTGGGGCATCAAATCGGGATGAAGCGAGGGCAGCAGGGCAATCAGGGTGTTGCCATCGTCTGTGAGAGGCGTCACCACGTGGGCATCGCCAGCGTAGGCCACCAGCGCGACGCTGCCTTCGCGGTACTGCTGCAGCAGGTCGATGGCTTTGAGGCGGGCGCGGGTGAGGCGATTGGGCTTGATGTCCTCGGCCAGCATCGACGGCGACAGGTCAAACAAGATCACCAGCGCGCCTTCCTGCTTGTGTACCGGCAGGGGGATTTTCTCCCAGGTGGGACCGGCCAGCGCCAGGCAGCTGACAATGCCGCCAGCCATCAGCCATTTTTTCGGCAGACTTCGGCTGCCGTTGCCGGCGCCACTGACCAGGAAGGGCAGCAATTGCGGAGCGATAACCCGGCTCCAGGCACCACTGCGCTTTTCCAGGCGTTGCAGCAGCATGACCGCGACCACCACGGCGATCACCGCCAGCAGCCACCAGGGGCGCAAAAAGTGGAACTGCTGCAGTGCCGTCATCAGCTCAGTCATTGGCGCGCCTCCAGCCGTGGCTGAACAGCAATATCAGCCAGAGGATAAAAGCGGTGGCCAGTGGCCAGTGGTAGAGAGCCTTGGTGGGGCGCAGGGTCTCGGCCTCCTGGTCGATGGGTTCCAGTGCGTCGAGGGTGTTGTAGATTTCCACCAGCTGCTGCGGGTCGCGGGCGCGGAAATAGCGGCCCCCGGTGATCTCGGCAATGGCGGTGAGTGACTCTTCATCGAGATCGAAAGCGGTATTCACAGTGCGTTGGCCATGGATACCCCGTGCCGTCATCTCACCGGCGCCCATACCCACTGTATGGATTTTGACATGGTGGTGGGCGGCCAGTTTTGCGGCTTCGAGGGGCGGTACTTCGCTGGCGGTGTCGGCGCCGTCGCTGAGCAGGATAAGCACCTTGCTGCTGGACGGTTGTCCATCGAGCCGTTTGATGGCGATGGCGATGGCATCACCAATCGCGGTTGCACCACCGGCAAAGCCGAGTTGGGCTTCCTGCAACAGGGTATTCACCGTGCGTCGATCAAAGGTCAATGGCGCCTGTAGATAGGCCTGACTGCCAAACAGAATCAAGCCGAGGCGATCCCCCCGACGCTTTTCGACAAAGTCCCCCACCACCTGTTTGGCTATCGTTATGCGCGGGTAGAGTTGATTGCCCACCGCCATATCGCCAATTTCCATACTTTTCGAAATATCCACCGCCAGCAGCAGATCACGGCCCGTGGCGGGCAGGGTGATGGGCTCTCCCGTCCAGGTGGGGCGCGCTGCGGCCAGCAATAGCGACACCCACACCAGGGCCAGCAGGGCGTGACGCCAGCGATTACTGACGGCAGTGGCGGGAACGGCCAGTTGCCCGGCCAGGCTGGCGTACCAGCGGGAGCGCAGGGTCGGAACAGCCG
>LADM01000055.1 GCA_000961645.1 Gammaproteobacteria bacterium BRH_c0
CTAAATTTCTCTCCCTCCGCCTCGCTGGTCGAAAAAATGGCCTCCAGCGACGCTAATCCAAATAGTGTTAACAGGCCCTAGTAAACTGCTCTCAACAGAGGCCTCTGCAAAAGGTTGGGCAGCAATCAGGCTATAACATAACAACTTATCGAGAATAGTGGCTTTTCTCATTGAGATTACAGTGTTTTTTCTTTTATCTTTTTGGCCGAACAGCTTGCTAAAGCATTTTTGAGAGGCTATCTTACCCCTGTGACTTAAGGGTTCTTAAGGCCGTAGCCCACCTGTCCCACTACAAAGACCAAAACAACGATGATCAGATCCATTGCTTTCAGTCTGTTAATGTCGGCGACCAGCTTAACCCTGGCCGCCTCCGGTGTGCACACTGTTGCCTCGGGGGATACCCTGTACAGCATTGCCACTCGCCACCACACCAGTGTTGAGCAGATCCTGCGTCACAACAGCCTGAAATCACCCGTTATTCACCCCGGACAAAAACTGAGTATCCCTGCCAGCGGATCTGCCAGCAGCGCAGCCGCCTATAGCGACCCGGCTGTCACCGGCACCACTTACACAGTGCGCCGCGGCGATTCCCTGTCGTCGATTGCCAGCCGTCACCGCACCACGGTGCAAGCCCTGCGCAATGAAAACCAGCTGACCAATCACATGCTGTTTCCGGGGCAGCAATTGCGGGTGCCCAACGCCCGCGCGGCCCGTTCTGTCGCGGCCAAACCGGCTGCCGCCAATACCACGGCCCGCACCCACACCATCCGCCGGGGCGAAAGCCTGTCCACCATTGCCGCGCGCAACGGTGTATCAGTCGCAGCCCTGGCCAGCTACAACAATATTTCGACCCGCAGCACCATCCACCCCGGTCGCACTCTCAGCATCCCAGCTTCCAGCCGCAGCACGCCCTATAAAGCTGTCTCCTACCAGGGTTCCACGGGCGCAACTGCCAGCGCCGCGCACAAGCTGCGTCTGGAATCCAGCAGTGTCATTGTCGTCGATGCCATCAGCGGCAAAACCCTGTACGAAAAAAATGCCGCTACGGTAAAGCCCATTGCCTCCATCACCAAACTGATGACTGCCATGGTGACACTGGATGCCAAGTTACCCATGGATGAGGTGTTGACCATCGACAAGGGTGATATCGACTACCTCAAGCGCACCACATCACGACTGCCCATGGGCACCCGACTGACGCGCCGTGAAATGCTGCGCCTTGCCCTGATGTCGTCGGAAAACCGGGCAGCCTCCGCATTGTCCAGGTATTACCCCGGCGGCAAATCTGCTTTTATCGATGCCATGAACAGCAAGGCCGCACAACTGGGCATGAGCAACACCAGGTTTGCTGACTCTACCGGCCTGACGCCCAAGAATGTATCCACCGCATCCGATCTGGTAAAAATGGTTGCCGCCGCCAGCGAATACAGCCTGATTCGCGAATTCACCACCACTCAGGGTCGCGAAGTTGCCATCACCCCCGCCTCCTTCCGCCTCCAGTACCTCAACAGCAACCCCCTGGTACGCAAAGGGGTGTGGGATATTGATGTCAGCAAAACCGGCTACATCAACGAGGCCGGACGCTGCCTGGTGATGAAAGCAGATGTGGCCAAGCGCCCTGCCTTTATGGTGTTCCTGCAATCCAACGGCAAATACTCACCCATGGGTGATGCCAGCAGGGTGAAGACCTGGATAGAGTCCGGCGCTTCCGGCATCAACATCGCCTCCCTGTAATTTCAAACCCCGTTGCTGCGCCGCTCGCAACGGGGTTTGCTCTCAGCCCATGTCATTTTCTGCAAGACGCTCCCATCTTCTCCGCACCCACCCTGCTGCAGCCCTAACCTTTTTCTCGATAACCCTGGCTACAGCGCTGCAAGCCGGACTCGCACAGCGCCTTAAAACATGGTTGAATTCGGTCTCCCCATAATCACCATAACAGAGGAAACAGTCTTGGAAAGCTATGATGTGATCGTGGTCGGCTCCGGTGGAGCAGGCCTTGCCACGGCGGTGATTGCCGCCCATGAAGGCCTCAAAGTACTGGTTGCGGAAAAGGGCGACAACTTTGGCGGCACCACCGCGCTGTCCGGTGGCGGCATCTGGGTACCCCTGAGCAGCGCCGCCATCAAGGCCGGATTCAGGGATAACCGCGAGGTAGTACGCAGCTATGTGCAGAAGGTGGTGGGCGACTCCCTCGAACTCGCCCAGCTCGATGCCTTCCTCGACGCCGCCCCGAAAATGGTCGACTACTTCGATGCCCGCACCGCGGTCAAGTTTGCCCTGCAACCGGGCTTTCCCGACTGGGCCATGGATGTTGAAGGCGCGGTGGAAGATGGCCGCCTGCTGAGTCCCGTTGAGTACGACGGCAGGGAGCTGGGGGAGTATTTCCCCAGGCTCAAAACCCCGCTCTCCGAATTCAATGCACCGGGCGGGTTTATGGTGGGCATCAACGACATGCCCCACCTCGACAACGTGACCAAATCCTTCAAATCCTTCTGCTACATGGCAAAACTGCTGGGCCGCTTTGCCATCGACCGCCTGCGCTACCCGCGCGGCACCCGGCTCACCATGGGCAATGCCCTTGCCGCGCGACTACTGCGTTCCGCCCTGGATGCGGGCGTTACCCTGTGGGACAAGTCACCGGTGGTGGAACTGCTGCGCGACGGCGAGCGGATCAGTGGCGTGGTGCTCGAGCGCAATGGCGAGCAGGTGGAGGTGCTGGCGCGACGCGGGGTGATGCTCGCCTCGGGGGGCTTCTCGGCCAACCCGCAGATGCGCGCGCAATTTATCCCCTTCGCCGAACATCATGTGTCGCTGGTACCGGACACCAACACCGGCGATGGCATCAACATGGCCAAGGCCGCCGGGGCCGAAATGGAGTGGAAAAACGTCAGCAATGGCGCCTGGACCGTGATGTCGCTGGCAACGGATAGCGACGGCAAGGTGATCAAGTTCCCCCATATCTTCCTCGACCGTTCCAAGCCCGGCTGTATCGCCGTCAACAAGGATGGCCAGCGCTTCACTGACGAGGCAACGCTGGATATGGTCAAGGACATGCATGCCAGCGGCTCGGTGCCCGCCCATCTGGTGTGCGACCACAAATTCATCAAGAAATATGGCCTCGGTCTGGTCAAACCCGGTGGACTCGGGCTGAAAAAGTGGATCAACGCGGGCTACATTATCACCGCCCCCACCCTGGCCGAACTGGCGCAAAAAATCGGTTGCAACGCCGCCAACCTGGAGGACAGCGCCGCCCGCATGACGCGCTACGCTGCCGAGGGTCACGACCCGGATTTTGGCAAAGGCGGCAATGCCTCGGATCGTTCCATGGGTGACCCCCACCACAAACCCAACCCCTGCCTTGGACCAGTCAGCAGTGCGCCGTTCTATGCCGTGCAGATCCTGCCCGGCGATTCCACCACGACCCTCGGCCTCAAGGTGGACGATCATGCGCGGGTGCTGGACAGCAGTGGGGTACCTATCCCGGGACTCTACGCGGCGGGGCTTGATATGAACTCCCTGTGGCGCGGCGCGCCCCCGGCCAACGGCGGCAACAACACCCTGTCCCTGACTTTTGGTTACCTGGCAGCCATGAACATGGTATCGCGCACGCCACTGAACGATGCCTGAGCGCCTGGTCGGCGTTATCGGCGCTTCAGGCCTGGTGGGAGAATGTCTGCTGGAGGCACTGATGGCTGAGGGATGGAATGTCGCAGCGCTTTCCCGCAACCCTGACCGTACTCTTGGCACACCCGCCACCTGGCCCGTCACTTGGCCCCCCACCTGGCCCGCCACATGGCATAGTGCCGCCGACGAACAATTGCCTCAGCGAGAGTTGTGGATAAGTACCGCTCCCATCTGGTTGCTGCCCGAATACTTTGAGCGCCTTGTGGCATGCGGCGCCAGGCGGGTGGTCGCCCTGTCCTCGACCAGTCGATTCAGCAAGGCCGTCTCAAACGATCCCGTAGAACAGACCCTCGCCAGGCAGTGGCAGGAAGGCGAAACCGCGCTGCAAAGCTGGGCCACCACTCACGGGATCGAGTGGGTAATCCTGCGCCCCACCCTCATCTATGGGCGCACGGATGGCAACATCAATGCGATGATCCGCTTTATCCGCCGTTTTGGCTTTTTGCCCGTGCTCGGCAAGGCAAGCGGCAAACGCCAGCCTGTGCGGGCGGCGGATGTAGCGCGGGTCTGCATCGCAGCGCTGACAGCACCAGCCGCACGCAACCAGGCCTACAATATCGGCGGCGGTGAAACCCTGACCTACAGGGAAATGGCGCAGCGGGTTTTTGTCGCGCAGGACTGCCGCCCTCGTTTTTTAACAATCCCCGTGCCCCTCTTCAACCTGACAAAACCCCTCAGCCGACTACTTCCCCGCCGCCTGCGCTGGCTGGTAGCGATGATGGAGCGCATGAACAAGGACCTGGCGTTTGATGACAGTCAAGCACGGCGCGACCTGGAATATATGCCCGCCAATTTCGCCCCGCCCATGGCAAAGGATGTCAGCAAGTAACAGTGCGGGCAGCCTAAATCCGCTCGGGCAGGCCCGATCGCAACAACCTGCCAGGTGCCTGCTTCAGGGAGAACTCTGGAGGTCGTCCTGGATGGGATCCAAAGGCTCGGTGCGGGGGTCCATCTCAAAAACAGCCGGTGACGTTACCGATACCGGGCGGAAGGGTTCAGTCTCATCGTGCAGGGGCAACACGTGGGTTTTGCGGCGGATGGAAATACCCAGGGCAAACACCATCAGGCATACCGCAGAGAAAACAAACAATCCCGCCACTCCCGCAACGGCCATAAAAATCGACGCCAGCGGCGCTCCGAATGCCGAGCTGATGCCGAACACCAGCAATATGCCGCTGCCCACCAGCACAAATTCATGGGACTGAGCACTGTCTGCAGCGTGAGCCAGGCAGATTGAGTAGATCGTCATCACCGAGCCACCCCACAACACAGCCAGTACCAGCAACAGGTTGCCAAGCACCGGTGCAAGTACCAACAGCAGGGATATCGCCGCACCAAAAAGACAGCTGAAGAACAACACAATACGTCGGTCGTAGTGATCCGACAGCCTCCCCAGTGGCAGCTGAAACAGCGCCCCGCCCAGCACGGCAGCACTCATGAACAGGGTGAGCTGGGATGTCTCAAGCCCGACACCCCGGGCATACACCGGCCCCAGCGCCCAGAAGGCGCCGGTCACCAGGCCGCTGGCTATGGCGCCACCCATGCCCACATGGGAAAGCTGCCACAAGCGCCTCAGGTCGAGCTTCACCGCCTGCATGGGTGCCGGTGCGAGGGTTGCAGTGAGGGATACCGGAACAATGGCCAGCGACAACAGAACAGCCGCCAGACCAAACAGTATTGGCCCAGACGGGTCGGCAAAATTCAGCGCCTGCTGGCCGACCATGAGCATGGCCAGGTTGATCACGGTATAGATGGATAGCAAGGTACCCCGAGATTCGCGGGTAGCCCGGTCATTGAGCCAGCCTTCAATCACCATATAGAGCCCGGAAATGCAGGCGCCGATAAAAAAGCGCAGCACCAGCCATGTTTCGAACTGCGGGAACGCATGAAACAGCAGTACTACGGCTGAAAATACCGAACACAAAACCGCGAAGGTGCGGATATGCCCGACCCGCGCAACAATATGGGGAGTCAGCAGGCAGCTGGCGACAAAGCCGATAAAGTAGCTGGAGGCGGTAAAGCCAATCTGGGCCGGAGTAAAACCCTCAATCTCGGCCCGCAGGGGCAGCAAGGTCAGCATCAGGCCATGGCCAACCAGCAGCAGGGCATTGGAACTGAGCAGGGCGGCGATGGGTAACAGCAGATGTTTCATGGTGTATGTAGCAGGTCTCTTGGGTCATCAGATTTACAGACAGGTGCAGATCCGGTTAATTCCGGCCGCTTCTGGCCGATCGAACAGGGGTGTCAGGGATAGTACCTGTCAGCATCCCGAATTGCCATTTGCCCCGCCACACAGGCAGCGCACTGGAACCCTCGCCTGGCGCGCAACACTGGGCTAGAATTGCCCGCCTTGAATCAATCGTAGTAGCAGGAAATACACCATGGAAAAACTCTTCGAACGGGGAATGTACGCTACCCGCTGGCTGCTGGCTCCCATCTACCTCGGCCTCAGCCTGGGATTACTGGCGCTCGGCATCAAGTTTTTTGTGGAAGTGTTCCATGTCTTGCCCAAGGTG
Source organism: Gammaproteobacteria bacterium BRH_c0 (assembly GCA_000961645.1). Taxonomy (GTDB): domain Bacteria; phylum Pseudomonadota; class Gammaproteobacteria; order Pseudomonadales; family Porticoccaceae; genus NAT127. The sequence goes on from LADM01000055.1 coordinate 6,201, forward strand.
TTCAGCATTTCGGAGATGGACCTGATCCTTGTGGTGCTGTCGCTGGTGGATATCTCCCTGGTGGGCGGGCTGATTGTGATGGTGATGTTCTCGGGCTATGAGAACTTTGTCTCCAAACTGGATCTGGAAGGCTCGGAAGAGAAGCTCAGCTGGCTGGGCAAACTCGATACCGCCAGCCTGAAAAACAAGGTCGCGGCCTCCATCGTGGCGATCTCGTCCATCCACCTGCTCAAGGTCTTCATGAACGCCGAGCAGATCGACAACGACAAGATGTTCTGGTACGTGATTTTACATATCACCTTTGTTTTATCGGCTTTTGCCATGGGCTTGCTGGACAAGATAACCCGGGTTGAGCATTGAATCTTGGGTCAGAAGTCTGACGTCAGACCAGCTCATAACAGGGCTTGTACTCCCCCTCGCCTTCCCCGAGCTTCATGCGCTTCTCTTTGACCAGCACGCGCAGTAAATCGTCAATGGCACTGAGCAGGTTCCTGTCGCCGTGAATCCGGTAGGGACCGTGCTCTTCCACCTGGCGTATCCCAAAGGCTTTGACGTTGCCCGCCACCATGCCGGAAAACGCCGAGCGCAGCTGGCAGGCCAGCACATCGCCCGGCAGGGAGGGGTCGAGGTTCAGCGCCGCCATGTTCTCGTGGGTGGGAATAAATGGCTGTTGCAGGCTCTCGGCAATATGCAGGTTCCAGTTGAAGTAATAGGCATCGCGGGATTCACGGCGGGCGCTGTGGACGCTTTCCACCGCCTGCTTCATGGTGCGCGCCACCTCGTCGGGGGCGCCGATAATGATGCGGTACAGATTCGCTACTTCGTCGCCAAGGCAGCGGCGTAAAAAGGCGTCGAGGATTTCAAAGTAGCTGCGGCACGACTGCGGCCCGGCAAACACCAGGGGGATTCCCTGGGTACCATCGGCGGCGATGAGGATACTCAGCAGGTAGAAGATTTCCTCCACCGTGCCCACCCCGCCGGGAAACACGATAATGCCGTGGGCCAGGCGCACAAAAGCCTCCAGGCGCTTTTCAATATCCGGCATGATCACCAGTTCGTTGACAATGGCGTTGGGCGATTCCGAGGCAATAATCCCCGGCTCGCTGATGCCGATGTAGCGCCCGGCCTTGATTTGCTGCTTGGCGTGGCCTACCGCCGCGCCCTTCATGGGGCCTTTCATGGCGCCAATGCCGCAGCCGGTAACGATATCCAGACCGCGCAGCCCCAGCTCGTAACCCACCACCTTGGCGTAGTCGTACTCTTCCCTGGGGATGGAGTGACCGCCCCAGCACACCACCAGATTGGGGGCCACATCGGGGCGCACCACCCCGGCATTGCGCAGGATACGGAACACCATGTCAGTAATCTGTACTGAGCTGAATCCCTGTCCGTGGCTGTTGCCGAGAATCTTGTAATCGGTGTAGACAATATCGCGCAGGGCGGAAAACAGGTGGTCCTGAATGCCGCGAATCATTTTGCCATCCACAAAGGATTGCGCCGGGGCATTGAATATCTCCAGCTTCAAGCCCCGCGGCTGGGGTACCAGCTGGATGTCGAAATCCGCATAAGCGGCAAAAATCTGCGCCGCGTCATCCTTGTTGCTGTCGGTATTGAGGATCGCCAGGGCACAATCCCGGAACAACTGGTAAAGATCGCGACGGGTGGTGCTGAAGGCCATGATTTCTGCCTGGGACAGCAGATTGAGCGAGCGCAGAGGGTGGAGTGTGGCGTGGGCAATTTTTCGCATTGATTAACCTTGCTGGCAAAGAGTCTGGAAACAGAAGCCCAGTGTAATACAACGCTGTCATGATTCCGTCGGGCCCCGCATTAATGCTAGTCTCAATGGGGTCTGCCGCGCCAGGAACAGCCAACAACAAAGGATCACGCCATGCTCGAATCAATCCAGAAACAGATCCTGGATGTGCTGAACACCATTATCAACCATGTTCCCCATGTGGTGGGCGGCCTGCTGCTGGTGCTGGCGGGCTGGCTGCTGGCGCGTTTCCTGCGCCTGGTGATCACCCGACTGATCCGCACCCTCAATCACCTGCTCGACCGCCAGCTGCACGGCTCCACCCTGCACTTTGTGCGCATCTCTGCGGCCACTGAAAAACTGCTCGGCTTTGTGGTGTTCTGGGCCACGATTTTGATGTTTATCACCATCGCGGTGCGGCTGGTGGGCTTTGCCGCTGCTGCTGCCTGGCTCGACCGTCTGGTGGTGTACCTGCCCTCCCTGGTGGCGGGAGGCCTGATTATTATCAGCGGCTATCTGCTCGGCACCGTGGCGCGCCACCTGGTGACCCAGGCTGCTGCCGCTGCGGATATTGCCCAGGCGGCTCTGTTTGGCCAGATCGCCCAGGTGTCGTTCCTTATCGTCGGTGTGGTCATCGGTCTCGGCCAGGTGGGTGTGGATGTCAGCTTTTTGATTATCCTGCTCGCCATCGGCTTCGGCGCCGTGCTGGCCGGCTTCGCCCTGGCTTTTGGCCTCGGCGCCAGATCACTGGTGGAAAACCTGATCGCGGTGCGCCACCTGAAGCTGTTTGTCAGACCCGGCCAGCTGGTGGAAATCGGCGCAGAGCGCGGCCGGGTACTCGAATTCACCGCCACCGGTCTGGTGCTGGAAACCCCCGCAGGCCGCAAACTGATCCCGGCCAGCTGGTGCATGACTCAGGCCTTCAGCGTCATTACCCGGGAGCTCGCGGATGAAAAGCACTAACTCCCTCAGTCTCGACTTCCTGCTCGCCAAGCCCCTGGCCGCGGCCCAGGTGTTGCAGACCCTGGCGGCTGAGCAGGCGGCCCTGTATCTGGAGAATGTGCCGGTGCGCATTCTCGGCCCGGTGATCCAGCACATGGAAACCTGGCCTGCGGCGCGCATTCTCGATCTGCTGCCCCTGGAGCAAAATGCCGCCATTTTTGCCCAGCTCAACTACCGCACCGTCGCCGCCCTGCTGCGCCTGCAACAGGAGCAGCGCAGGGATACCCTGCTGGAAGTGCTGCCCACCCAGCTGGCTCGTCCCCTTGCCCTCTCCCTCGCCTATCAGGAAAACACTGTGGGGGCGTGGATGGATATGTCCACCCCCCATTTCTACCCGGAGCTCAGCGCCCGAGAATGTCTTGTGCTGCTGAAAAAACCCCAGCAGCCCTTTGGCTCCAGCCTGGCGGTAATCAACCACAGCCACCGCATTGTCGGTGTAGTCACCCTCGACGCCCTGCTGATCAGCCCCGACAACCAGACTCTGGGTCAGTTGATGGACACGGACGTGACGCCGCTGCCAGCCGAGATGAGTCTCGATGAGGCCAAGAACACCCACGACTGGCACCGCCACAGCTCGCTGCCGGTGCGCGGCAGCAACGGCACCTACCTCGGCACCCTGAGCCGTACGGCGCTGCGCAAGGCCCTTGTCAGCAACCAGCCACCCGCTGCGCCTCTGCTCGGGGATTCCGTGCTGGCCCATCTCGCCCGCGCCATGCTCAGCACCGCCACCGGGCTGTTGAGCCTGTCATCCGCCAACAATATTCACTGGCATGTCGATGACGGCGAGTCACCTGGTGACCAGGGCAACCACCGGGAGCAGCACCATGGAGAATAACCACCAGCCGGATCCAGCCACTGTCGATGAGGCCCTGACCCGCAAGTTCCTGCTTGACTACCCCAGGGAGGCGGCGCTGAAAATCGAAGCCATGGATGCCCAGACGGTTGCCGATATCCTCGCCCGCCAGCCGGTCTATGTGCTGCTGCCTGCCTGGAAATATCTGCTCTCGAGCGCGGCGGCTGACATCCTCGTGTTACTGCCCCGCGAGCATATCGCCCGGCTGCTGGCCGAACTGCCTCCCCAGGAAACGGTGCGCATGCTCGGCCAGCTGGAGGAAGAGCAGCGCCAGCAGCTGCTGGAAGTGCTGGATGCGCCGGTGCGAGATGAACTGGCAACCCTGATGACCTACCCGGAAGACAGTGCCGGACGGCTGATGGACACCCGCACCCTGGCTTTCCACGGCGAGATGACCGTGGCTGAAACCCTGAAAATACTCCGCAAGACCAAACTGAAAACTGCCCGCGGCCTGTTCCTGGTCGATGCCGAAGGCCGCCTCAGCGCCAAGGTCCACCTCCAGGATATCGCCACCTCTGAACCCCAGACCACTCTCGCCAAACTGGCCCAGCCGGTGACGGCAGCCGTGCCCAGTTCGGCGGGGCGGGATGAAATCTCCGAACTGTTTGACAAATACCAGCTGTTCGACCTGCCAGTGCTGGATATCGACCAGCGCCTGCTGGGCATCATCAACCACGCCAGCCTGGTGCAGGTCTCCCAGGAGGATATGTCCTCGGATGTACTCGCCATGGTGGGTGCCAGCCGCCAGGAGCGCGCCCTGTCGAGCCCGCTTTTCGCCGTCCAGAAGCGTATGCCCTGGCTGCAGATCAACCTGATCACCGCCTTTCTTGCCGCCTCGGTGGTTGGCATTTTCGAGAACACCATTGCCAGTTTTACCGCCCTCGCGGTGCTGCTGCCGGTGGTAGCAGGCCAGTCCGGCAACGCCGGCGCCCAGGCCCTGGCAGTGACCATGCGCGGCCTCGCGCTGCGCGAGATCACCATTCGTCACTGGTTCAGGGTGATGTTCAAGGAAATGCGGGTGGGCCTGATGAATGGCCTGGCCATCGCCGTCACCTGTGGCATCGGGGTGTTTCTGTGGAGTCAGTCCCTCGGCCTGGTGCTGATCATTTGTCTGGCCATGGTGGTGGCGATGGTGACGGCGGGTTTTGCCGGGGCCGTAGTGCCCATCATACTGGTGCGCATGGGTCAGGACCCCGCCCAGGCAGCTTCAATCATTCTCACCACAGTGACAGATATTGTCGGCTTTTTTGCCTTTCTCGGTATCGCCACCCTGCTGTCGGGGATGCTTTAGCCCAGCCCGATTTCCCCCGATCCCATTTGCCAGAGTCTGCTGCCGCGAGCGATACTGAGGGCATGGGCTATAGCAAAAGCAATACCAGGGCAAATGATGACAACAGGTAGTTCTGCGCTCGTTGGCAGTATTCGCGCCCTGGCGCTTGCAGTCACAATACTGGCGGCAGCAATGCCCACTCCTGTCAACGCGGTAGAGGCAGACGCGAAGAAAAAGCCGCGCTCAGACGAAAAGGTAGAACTCGACATCAACGGCGTGGGAGCCACCCTGAGCAGGAATATACGCGCCCACCTGGGGCTGGACTCGATCTCTTGCAGGGTGTCGGAAGCCCGCTTGCGCAGCCATCTGCGCGGCGCCGATGAGAAGATTTCTGAAGGGTTGCGCGCCCTGGGGTATTACAACGGCAGCTGGCACCTTGAGCACAGTGCCATCACCCGCGAAACCCGCAACGGCGATATCGACTGCTGGCAAATAGACCTGACTGTCGAAGCGGGCAAGCCGGTGCTGGTCGAAAACCGCGATGTGCAGGTAACCGGAGCAGGTGCAACCGACCCCGTTTTCACTGACTTCCTTACCCAGCTGCCCCTGGCGCCCGGCCAGCGCCTCAGGCACAACCTCTATGAGGACATCAAGAAGGGCCTTTCCCAGCGCGCCCGCAACCACGGTTACTTTGACGGCGAGTTTGACCAGCACATCCTGCGGGTGAATACCGAGACCCAGCGCACCGACATCACCATCCACTACGACAGCGGCCCCCGCTACCGCTTTGGCGAATTGACCTTTGCCGAGTCTCCGCTCGACAACGATCTGTTGCGGCGCTATTTAACCTTCCAGCCCGGCGACCCCTACGATGCGGGCAAGTTGATCCAGTTCCAGAACAATCTGGTCAACAGCCAGTATTTCGACTCGGTCAGTGTCGACCAGACACAGCGCGACCAGGATGACAAGGTCATGCCCATCAGCGTGGTGGTCAGCGCCAAATCGAAGTACGAAACCACCGCTGGCGTGGGGTTTTCCACCGATACAGGCCCGCGTCTCAGCTACGGGCTGCGCAATCGCCGGGTCAACAGCGCCGGTGACACCTACCAGATATCGAGCCAGCTTTCGCCGGTGGACTCCAATCTCGGCTTCCAATACGAACAGCCCGGCGACAAGCCCCTGCGGGAGAAAACCCAGTGGTCTACCGGCTGGCAACGGGAAGACACAGACACCGCCACCAGTGACAGCTTGCGGGCCGAAGTGGCGCGTATTGCTGTCAGCGACTCCGGCTGGATGCGCACCATCAGCCTCAAGTATCTGTTCGAGCGTTTTGATATTGCCGACGACAAAGAGTCGTCAATGCTGCTGATGCCCGGTATCGGCTGGTCGCGCAGTAGCGCCAATGATCCCCGCTACCCGACCCGGGGCTGGCGCCTCGCCACCAACCTCCGCGGCGCGGTGGAAGGCGTGGTATCGGATATTTCCATGGCCCAGGCAGAAATAGACGGCAAGCTGATCCTGCCCCTGCTGGGCGGCAGAATGCTTACCCGCGCCGGACTTGCCGCCACCGCGCTGGATGACTTTTCCCAGCTGCCCGCCTCGCTGCGCTATTTTGCCGGCGGTGACAACAGCGTGCGGGGCTTTGACTACGAGTCACTGGGGCCGACCAACAGCGAGGGTGAGGTGATCGGTGGAAAGCACCGCATTACCGCCAGCGTCGAATATGATCACCGGGTGTTCGGGGATTTTGCCCTTGCCACCTTCTACGACGCTGGCAATGCCTTTGATACCACAGACTTCACACTCCAGCACAGCGCCGGGGTGGGGGTGCGCTGGCTGTCACCCATCGGGCCAATCCGGGTGGATTTTGCCTTCCCCCTCAAGGAGGGCGGTTTCCGCTTCCACCTCTCCATGGGGCCGGACCTGTGAGTGGCTTCAGACGCTGGGCAGCCCGCGCCCTGATGGTGCTCGCCGGGCTGGCCCTGTTGCTGGTCTTCACCCTCTACCTGCTGCTGGATACCAGGCGCGGCACCCACTGGCTGCTGGAGCTGGCCCTGCCCCAGGCGCAGTTCGAATCGCTTACCGGCACCCTGTCACGGGGCATTCGTATCAGCGGGTTCGAGCTTTCCCTCGATGCTGTCGATATTCGCATTGGCCAGCTGCAAGGCCAGTGGAGCCTGCTGGATGTGCTGGGTGGCCAGCTGCCCATTCAACGCCTGGCTGTGACGGACCTTAGCATTACCCTGCATCCCTCAGCAGAACCCTCCGAACCCGGACCCTGGCCCAGCCTGGCGCTGCCGTTTCCCGTTAACCTCGCTGCAGGCGAGATCAGCAATCTGAGTATTACCCAGGGTGAAGATACTCAGCACATTGATCATATCGCCCTGCAGGCCAACAGCGGCCCGCTACAGCTCCACATCATCAGGCTCAAAGTCACCAGAAACGGGGACGAAGGCGACGCCAACCTGTCCCTCAGCGGTCGGATTGGCAACAGCGCCCCCTACCCCTTTGAGCTGGCTATCGACTGGGATCTGGCGCCGCCAGACGCAGCGCCAGTGGCTGGTCGCGGCACTGTGTCGGGCAACCTGGCGGCCTTCCGCCTCGACCACGAGCTGCTGCAACCCTACGCTGTCGGCACCTCGGGCGAGGCCTCCCTGGCATTTGACCCGCAGCGAGCCAGCATCGACCCGGCCACCATCCACTTGACCCTAGATAACCAGTGGTCAAAACTGAAGTTGCCCCTCGAACAGGCCGTTGAAAGTGAGGGCACCTTGCATATCAGCGGCAGCTGGGACAGTTACCAGTTTGAATTGCAATCGCGCCTGACCGGACTGCCAGACCAGAACCGTCCAGCACCAGAAGAAGAGGCTGAGGGGACGCTCGACACTATTGTGGCCGCCACCCTCGCCGAGCCGGGCCATATCCAGGCCAGCGGCTCGGGCCAGCAGCTGCAACTGGAGCTGACCCAGCTGCGGGTTGACACCACCGCGGGCAAGATTGCGGCCAGCGGCCAGTTCGATGGCGGGCAACCCCTGAGCTGGGTTCTCAAACTCAGCGTCTCCGAACTGCAGGCAGGGCTGTTTGCGCCCGACTGGCCAGCGGTGATTTCCACCGATTTGCAAACTCGCGGCCAGTGGCAGGGGCAGGAATACCAGGCCACGCTGGCAATCGCATCCCTCAACGGTGACATTTTCGGCGAGACCATTGCCGGTCACGGCGATATCAGCCTCAGCAATGAGCGCCAGGTGATCGACAAGCTGACGCTTAGCCTGGGTGACAACAGCATCAATATAGACGGCGAAATTGCCGACACCCTGGCCCTTAACTGGCAGCTGGAGGCACCCGATCTGGCACAGATTTACCCACCAATCGCTGGTGCGGCGACAGCCACTGGCTCCCTGAGTGGCACACTGGACGAACCTGCGATCACGGCGTTGCTCTCGGGCAGAAACCTGCGCTACCGGGATTATCGTGTCGACGCCATCAACCTCAATCTGGCAACCGAGCCACAGGGGAACATGGACCTTGACCTCTCAGTGCCAGGCATCAAGGCCGCACTCCTGGAGAACGGCAAGTTGACTGTCAGGGGACTCGGCAGCCTGCAACAGCACCGCCTGGATGCCACCCTCACAGATAATGACAACAGCCTCACTCTGACACTGGCGGGCGGGCTTGACACCGTCAACGCCACCACAAGCTGGCAGGGACAAATAACCGCACTGAACCTGGATAACCCCCGCACAGGCCCCTGGCAACTGGTCAAGCCAACGGGCCTGGAAGCCGCCGCCGACGCCGTCAACCTGGAATCCCTCTGCCTGACCCAGGATCAGGGTAAGCTGTGCGCGGCCTTTCAGCTGCAACAGAGCGCCATTACCCTGGCAGGCACCATCGACGAACTGCCACTGACGCGGGTCATCAGCCCCCTGCCCGAGGGCGCTGCCATCCAGGGTGCGATCAACAGCCGCTTTGAACTGCAGGGGCCGCTGCAAAGCCCGCAGGGCAATCTATCCCTGTCTGTTGATCCGATACGACTGGGCTACCAGGCGCCTGGAGAGGGTGAATCCCTGGAATACAACGCGACGCTCAGCGCCAACGCTGTCCTGGACGGCAGTGGTCTCAACGCCAGCATGGATTTCAATGTTGCCGATGTCGGGGTTGTAAAGGCTCGCATTGGCAGCCCCGCAGGGGCTGGAGCCAATCCCCTGCAGCGTCCAATGGCGGGCTCAGTGACCGGCCGTTTTGACAATCTGTTGTGGCTTGACGGGCTATTCCCGCAACTGGAGCAACTCAGCGGCCAGCTGGATCTCGATCTGAGCATCAATGGCACTCCCGCCGCGCCCCTTGTATCCGGAACCCTGCAAGCGCAGCAGCTGGAGATGGGCGTACCCATGGCGGGGATAGAACTGGAGCAGGGCCATCTCAGCCTGGCACTGGAGAACCCCGGCACCTGGCACCTCGCTGGCGGGGCAACCTCCGGTGCCGGGTCACTGACCCTGGGCGGGAACGGCAATCTCGACACCAGCACCGGCCCCAGTGGCCAGTTGACCGTCGCAGGGGAGAACTTCACCCTGATGGACCTGCCCGACACGATGCTGCTGGTGTCACCCGATCTCAGCATTGATATCGAGCCACAAGTGATCAAAGTTCGCGGCGATATCGATATCCCAGATGGCCGCTTCATCATCAAGACCCTGTCGGAGCAGGCTGTCGAAGTGTCCGCCGATGAGCGTATTGATCCTTCCGATAGCAAGCCACAAGCACCTGGCCGAACGCTGAATACCCGGGTACAACTGAGCCTCAATGACAGTTTCCGCTTTGAGGGCTTTGGCATTGCGACGCGCCTGGGCGGCCAACTGCGCCTCAGTCAGCGCGGCACTGCCCCGCCCCAGGCAACGGGCACCCTGTCGCTCTACGATGGTGTCTACGAGGCCTATGGCCAGGAGCTGAAAGTACAGCAGGGGCTGCTGATCTTCCAGGGACCGCTGGACAACCCCGGACTCAATATCACCGCTGTGCGTAAAACTCCTGATGCGACTGTTGGCATCAGGATCGGCGGCACGGCCCAGGATATCCGCAGCGAAATCTTCTCCACCCCCGCCCTGCCGTCCACCGATGCGGTGGCCATTCTCATCACCGGCAAGGCGCCCTCCGAGATGAGTGAATCGGACGCCAATCAGGTGGTGAATGCGGCAGCTGCACTGGGCATTTCCCAAAGCGAGTGGATCACCAGCCGCCTGCAAAGTACCTTTGGGCTCGACGTGTTAAATTTGCAAGGGGGCGACGAATATCTGGACAGCAGCCTGATTGTGGGCAAATACCTGACCCCGGATCTGTTTATAAGCTATGTGCAAAACCTCTTTACCCCGGCGGGCAGCGTGCAACTGGAGTACAGTCTCACCCGTTATCTCGGCCTCAAGGCCAGTTCGGGGGAAACCCAGAGTGTTGATCTGCTCTACAAAATGGAGCATTGACAGGGCGGGACCTGGCGAGCCTGTCATAAAAATGTCATTAAACCTGCTGAGAATGAAGTTCCCCCTGCGTCACTTCAATCAACGGATGAACCGAGACGGATGAACACCAAGAAGTTGCATTTTTCCAAGGAATTGAGCTGGTTATCCTTTAATGAGCGGGTCTTGCAGGAAGCCGCTGACACCCGCAACCCCATCGTTGAGCGGGTGCATTTCCTCGGCATTTTTTCCAACAACCAGGATGAATTTTTCAAGGTGCGGGTGGCCGGTGTACGCCGTGCCGCGCGCGAGGAAGAGCGCAGCGGCAACCCCGGTGAAGCGAGCCGCATGCTGGCGCAGATCCACGACAGAATTGTCGAGCTGACGGAAAAATTTGACGTCATTTACCACGATGTTCTGAAACAGCTCAAATCCAAAAAAGTCTTTTTCATCAGCGACGAAAAACTCAGCGACAAGCAGAGCAAGTGGCTCGACAAGCATTTTCGCGACCACATTTTGCAGCACGTGGTACCGATCTGGGTCACCGACACCATCATGCTCGACAAATTACTGGATGACGATGTCTCCTACCTGGCGGTGCAGCTCAAGAAAGGCAAGTTGCGGCGCTATGCCATTCTCGACATTCCCGAGCGGGTGCCGCGCTTTATCAATATTCCGCCCGATCGCGGCCACGCCCGCAATTATTTCATGGTCATGGACGAGGTCATCCGCCACTGCCTCGACAAGATATTCAACCCCTTTGTGGACTACGATTCCGTCGCCGCATGGTCGATGAAATTTTCCCGTGATTCAGTCTACGAGCTCTACGATGATCTCGACCTGAGCCTGATGGAAAAGCTCAGCCTCGGCATGAAACAGCGCCTCACCGCCGAGCCGGTGCGTCTCAGCTACGACAAGACCATGCCCAGCGAAATGGTCAGCCTGCTGCGCGAGCGACTCGGTATCGAGAATATCGACAGCGTTATTCCCGGTGGCCGTTACCGCAACTTCCGCGACTTCATCAGCTTCAGCAACCCAGGCAACAAGTGGCTCGAAAATCAGCCCCTGCGCGCGCTGGAATGCCATGCCTTTGATTCACACCGCAACGTGTTTGAGGCGCTGGATGCCGGTGATGTACTGCTCTGCTACCCCTATCATCGCTTCAATTACTTCACTGAATTTGTGCGTCAGGCGGCGTTTGATCCGGCGGTGAAGGATATCCGCATCAATATTTACCGGGTGGCAGCCAACTCGCGGGTGATTGAATCTCTGATTGATGCGTCGCGCAACGGTAAAAAGGTTACCGTCAACATTGAACTGCTGGCCCGTTTCGATGAGGAACACAATCTCAAGCTGACAGAAAAGCTCTCCAATGCCGAGATCAAGGTGACTCTCGGTATTCCCGGCCTTAAGGTGCATTCCAAGCTGTGCGTGGTCACCCGCGAAAGCCCTGCCGGAGACAAGCGCTACGCAGTGCTGGGGACCGGCAACTTCAATGAAAGCACGGCGCGTATCTACACGGATTTTTCACTCTTTACCGCCAACCAGGAGATCTGCAACGAAGCCGCCAGCATCTTCCAGTTTATTGAAACCAGTTACCGCCAGCCCAGGCTGAATCACTTGCTGGTATCCCCCATCAACACCCGCACTGAAGTGGAGCGGCTGATCCAGCGCGAGATTGATCACGCCCGCTCTGGCGGTAGCGGCCTGATCAAGGTCAAACTCAACAACCTGGTGGATGAATCCATTGCCGCACTGCTCTACACCGCCAGCCAGGCTGGCGTGCAGGTCAAGCTGATCGTGCGGGGCATGTGCAGTATCCGGCCAGGCATCAAGGGCGTCAGTGACAACATCAGCATCACCAGTATTGTCGACCGCTTTCTGGAGCACACCCGGATGATGATTTTTGACAATATGGGTGATCCGGATATTTATATTTCGTCGGCGGACTGGATGACCCGCAACCTGGATGAGCGGGTGGAAGTGTCCTGCCCGATCTATGACCCAGCCATCAAAAAGCTGTTGATCGACATCATGGATATCCAGCTGGCAGATAACCAGAAAGCGCGCATTATCGACAGTGAGCAGAAAAACGCCTATGTGCCTCGCGGCAACCGCCGCAAGGTTCGCTCCCAGGAGGCAATCCACGATTACCTCAGTGCCAGGGAACAGGCCAAAGAGTAGGCTGCCGGACTGCGCCCCCTCGCTTCGTACCTTTGAGCCACGTGGCAATACTGCTGGCACTGCCACGGCGCCTATGAGCAACTCAATGGCGCAGTAGCCACTGGCGAGCAACACTGGCACGCGACCCGCGGTCTACCCATCGCACTGGCAAACAGCGCTAGCAGACTGTTGAAAAACGTAGGCGAGGCAGCCGAGACAAGGCAAAAAGGGCCGAAAAAGCGGAGTTTACACGGAGTAAATGAGCATTTTGAGGACGTTTTTAACGCAGTATCGGCAACGCAGGTAGTTTTTCAACAGCCTGCTAGGTAGTTGCGCCTTTGGCTGCGCTATCCGGCCCAAAGGGTTTGAAGGTCAAAATCAGCTTGGGCAGCAACACCAGCGCACCCAGCAGCGCCACCAGCATGGCAAGACCGGTCAGCAAGCCAAAGTAGATCGTCGGCTTGAAGTTCGACAGACCGAGAATCGAGAACCCGACAATAATAATGATTGAGGTGTAATACATGGCCCGCCCGATGGATGCGTGGGCGCGATGCATACTGGCCAGGTAGTTGCCATCGGCAGCAAACTCGCGGCGGAAGCGGTGGATGTAGTGGATGGTATCGTCCACGCCAATGCCCACGGTGATGGCGGCGATGGTAATGGTCATCATGTCGAGGGGAACACCGGCCAGGCCCATACCGCCCAGCACAGCGCCAGCCGCCATCAGGTTGGGGGTGATGGCGATCAGGGAGATCGACAGGGAACGGAACAACACCATAAACATCACCATGATCCCCAAAAAGACCACACCCAGGGTCAGGATCTGCGACTGATAAAGACTTTGCAGCAGGTTGTTATACAGCACGAGCAACCCCGAGAAACGGTATTCGTCCTTGCTGAACCCCATCTCCTCCTGCATGAATCTGTGCAGCTGGGCCAACAGATCGGCACGCTTGAGATCAGACGCCGTCTCCACGGTGCGCATGGCAAAGCGCGTTTCATTTCTGGCGTCATCAATATAGGGTGCAATCAGGAAGCTGTTAATCTCTGGCGACAGGCTCTGGCGCATAAAGGCCAGCTCGAAATCATTCAGTCGTGTGCCGGTCAGCTCGTTGGCTGTGTGGTACGCAGTCACCAGTGAATTGACCTTGCCGATCTCCGGCAAGGATTCCAGGTAGTTGTGCAGTTTTTCCAGCCGATTTAATCCCGCCGTGGTGAACCAGTAGCTGTTTTGCACTGTCCCGTCAGCCGTGTCAGCCCCGGCTTTGTCATCGGCAAAGGGATCGCCAGCAAAGGGGTCGTCCTCAAAGGCAAACGGATCATCCTCTGCGGCCAAAGAAGACTCCCCTGCAGCTGTACCCGGGGGAGCTGATGCAAAGGGATCATCTGCGTAGTCATCGTCTGCACTGTTATCGGCGCCCACTACCGGCTCGGCCTGAGCTTCGGTTGCGGTGTGGCGAATCACAATATCAAAGGGCGTGGTGCCGCCCAAATTGGCATCGATCACCGACAGGCCCTGATAAATCTCGGTGCTTTTGCGGAAATAGTCGATAAAGCGGTTGTCCACCTCGAGGCGCAGGACTCCCCACACGGATAGTGCCACCACCAGCAGCGAACCCACCACCACCGTTTTGCCGAATTTTTCCGTAAAGCGCGAAAAAAGCAGCGTCAGGGGTGCATCTTCACTGGGCCGATGGCGTACCGGGACTTTTCCCCACAACATGATACCGGCGGGGATCATCACGAATACCAGCACAAAGGCCACCAGCAAACCGATCGTCATCATCCAGCCAAAATCAATCACCGGGCGGATATTGCTGAACACCAGCGAGGCGAAGGCGACCATGGTGGTGAGCACGGTATAAAAGCAGGGAACCACCATCGTCTGCACAGTTTGTTTTACCAGCTCGGACTGGGGACTGTCAGGATGCTGCCAATGCAACTCCCGATAACGCACCACCAGGTGGATGGTGATGGCCATGGCAATAATCAGCAGCACTGACACAAAATTGGAAGAAATCACCGTCAGGCGCCAGTCAACCCAGCTGAGCCCGCCGAGCATGATGACCACTGCCAGCACACAGGAAACAAAAGGCAACACCACCCAGCGCCACTGGCGGAAAATAATGCCCAGCGCAATCAGGATGAACAGCACCACCCCGGCGCCAAACATCACCATGTCACCGGCGACGTAGTCGACAATGTCTGCAGTGATCATGCTCGCGCCACCCAGAAACAGTTCGGCGCGGTCATCGTACTGCTGCATCAGTTGGCGCACGCTATCGACCCGCTCTCGGCTTTTCAAATTGAGCGCAGTGCGGTACTCGACAAATTCCCTGCTGAGGGTTTCAAGCTCGTGTGACTCGGCCTCCGAGAGCCCCTCTTCCCTGTCCTTCAAGCGCAGGGCATCACGGCGGCGCACCATCTCGAGGTAGCGCGGATCGCCCTCAAGGTTGGCCACAATACCAGTGGTCTGGCCATCGGGACCAAGTATCAGGTCGCGGTATATAGGGGATGTCTGGAATTCGCGCTTTGCCGCAGCGCGATCCACACCGGGAGTGAGCAGGGTACGGGGCTCACCCTTGAGATCGGCTATCTCAATTTTGGGGGAGAACAGGAGCGGCACATTGACCAGTGACTGCACATTGCTGACACCGGGAATATTCCCCAGCTCCCGGGTCAGGGAATCCAGGGTAGCAAGGGATTCATCAGAAAAAAGATCGCCTTCTTTGGGTCGGTAGGTAACCACCAGGATATCGCTGCTGCCGTAACGCTGGCTGATCTCGCGGAAATAGTCGAGGTCGTCATCGTACTCCAGCGTCAGGGCATCAGCGGAAGCATCGATCTTGAAGTTCGGCAATCCCGCGGCCATCACCAGCGCCACGACCAAAACCAGCACCAGCGTCGCCAGGGGGTGGGCCAGTACGGTGCGCTCGTAAAGAGCCAGTAATCGCTTCGACATGCAGACCTCAGAGAACAAAAATGGCGTTTATTATGCGGAACTTACCCAGGTCACACCAGCACCGGCATTGAGCTCTTATCTGTAGTCAACGCGTGGGGGCAGCGGCAAATATCAACACGGCGTTGTTGCAGGCCAGAGTCAACGGTCGGTATGGCCCAGGCCACGGTCCGGGGCCACGCGATCGCGTACCCGCTGCTTGAGTTCCTTCGCATCCGGAAAGCCGCCATCCAGCCTGCGATCCCAGATCACTTCAGCATCAACGCGGATAACAAAATCGCCGCTGGTGGCAGATGGCTGCAGCGCCACTTCCGCCAATTCCTCACTGAAGGTATACAGCAACTCCTGCGCCATCCAGGCCGAACGCGGCAACCAGTGGCACAGCGGACAGTAGGTGATGGTGACTTTGGGCTTAGTTGTCATGGCGCCTCGAGGCCTTTCATGCGGAAGTTGGGACAGAATAAGGCAGGCAAGGATAGTTGCCTGCCGAACAATCCGCCACGAATTTCAACTTTCATTCGCTGTGATTGAGCGTATGAAGAACAAAAAAAGGGGAGCACTGCTCCCCTTCCCCTGTGATTGTGATCTGTTACTGGCCAGACGCGCCCTTGTTCATCCGCTCCTGATGCCTTTCCATGCGCTGCTGCCTGCGTTCCTCCATTTTTGCCTTTCGCTCGGCTTTCATGGCCGCGAGCTTGTCGCGCTGTTCCTCAGTCAGCACGGCATCAATGCGCTTTTCCATCTCGAAACCGTGCACCATCATATCGACCCGCGCGTCGGCGCTCTTGCGTGCCAGCTTGCGCAGGGTTCTTTCGCTTTCGCGGGCCTGGATTGCAGTCATTTCCGCTTGCCTTGCCTCTTTGCTGGCGTTTCTCAAGGACTCTCTTTCAGCCTTGGATTCATCAGCAATGGCCTTGATGTCGGCCTTCTGGGTTTCGCTGAGTTGCAGTTTATCGCCCATATGGGCCAACCAGCGCTCGCCGTGCATCGGGCCCCCATGAAACTGGGAATGCTGGTATCCACCCGCCCTGTCTCCATAGTGCTTCCCTTCGGCACCGGCACCGTCGTGCTGACCGGCAAGCAACAGGCTGCTGGCGGATAGCAGGGTTACAAACGCTGTTGTCTTCAGGATATTGGCTGTCTTGATCATGGGTAACTCCTCGGTAGGTCATGGAACGTCAGGAAAAGTGTAGGCTATGACCATCTGTGATTGGGTAAGTCGGCAGTAAGCGTGTGTAAATGTCTGTAAACGGGATATTCTTGCCTGCGGCCTGTGTAAAAATGGCCCCTGACAGGCGCATCCACTGGCTTGCACTGGCCTAATTTTTACTGACGAGCACTGGCATTATGCACCCTATCCTGATTATCGACGACGATGCCGAACTGGGCGAAATGCTCACCGAGTATCTGGCGCCCGAGGGTTTTGCCGCCACCATTGCGACCCGCGGTGACAGTGGCGCCGAGCTCGCTCTGAACGGTGGCTACACGGCGATCATCCTCGACGTCATGTTGCCGGGAATCAATGGCTTTGCCGTGCTGAAAAAAATCCGCAGTCAATCCATGGTGCCCGTGATTATGCTCACCGCCAAGGGTGACGATATCGACCGCATCCTTGGGCTGGAGATCGGGGCCGACGACTACCTCCCCAAGCCTTTTAACCCCCGCGAACTGGTGGCACGGCTGCGGGCAGTCCTGCGCCGTATGGCAGAACCTGGCCAGGAAGACGACAGCGACCTGATCGAGTGCCGGGAGTTGCAGCTGTGGCCAGGGGCACGCCGGGCGCTGCTCCAGCAACAACCACTGGATCTGACCAGCACGGAATTCAGCGTGCTGGAAATCCTTGCCAAAAATGCCGGCAAGGTAGTCAGCAAGGAAATGCTCTACGAAGGCGCTCTCGGCCGCACCCTCTCTGCCTATGACCGCAGCCTCGACATGCATATCAGTCACCTGCGCCGCAAGCTGTCTGAAGTGGATGATCAAATGGTCATTCACACCGTGCGCGGCACCGGCTACCAGCTGGAAAAATAATGAGCCGTCTGTTCTGGAAAATTTTTATCTGGTTCTGGTGTGCCCTCGCCCTCCTCAGCCTGTCCATTGGCTGGGGGGTGAAGGTGTATGTGGAGCAGGCCCGACCGCTCTCGGAGCAGCTGCCCCAGGCCCAGGTGGCAGCCATCTCGCTGGCCTTTGAAAGAGGCGACACCCGCAAGGCCCGCAACCTTTTGCGCGAGTTGAACAAGGAAATACGCTTTCCCATCTTTGTGGTCAATGCCGAAGGTGAGGATATCCTCAATCGCCGCCTGCCGCGCTTTGTGACCCGTCTGCTCAACCACGAAGGGCTTGGCAGCAAGCGTCTTTTTGTCACTGAAGTGCGCCTGCCGAGCGGTGAGACCTATCAGGTAGTCGCCCCCCGCCAGACACCCTTTGCCGACAATTCAAGCCCGCCCCAGTGGCTGGCCCTGTCCATCACCCTGGTGATCAGCACCCTGGTGTGCTTTTGGCTGGCGCGCTATCTCACCGCCCCCATCGCCCGCCTGCGCGATGCCACCCACCAGCTGGCGGGTGGGCAATTGTCGGTGCGGGTCGGCGACCTGTGGGGTCGCAAGGACGAGATTGCCGATCTGGCGATTGATTTCGACAAGATGGCGGACAAAATCCAGGATCTGATCAACGGTCGCCAGCAGTTGCTGCGCGATGTATCCCATGAATTGCGCTCGCCCCTGGCGCGCCTGCAGGTGGCGCTGGCACTGGCGCGCCGTATCGAGAGTGGCGAAAACAGCTACCTCGACCGTATTGAAAGGGATCTGTTGCGCCTGGAAGAACTGATCGGCGAAGTGCTTGCCCTGTCACGGCTCGAAACCAGCGGCTTCACCGCCTTGAATGAAACCATCCTGCTCAGTGAGCTGGTGCGGGAAATCATTGACGATACCAGCCTGGAAGCGGGGCAAAAACCCTGTCGGCTCGAAACGCAGATTGAAGAGCATATTGTCTTTACCGGCAACGGCGAATTACTGCGGCGCGCCATTGAGAACATAGTGCGCAATGCCATCAAATACACGGCTGTTGACACCGTTGTCACTGTCTCCCTGGTACGCCACGATAATCAGCTGGTGATCCGCGTCAGCGATCAGGGCAACGGTATTGCCGAGCAGGATATTGCCTCCATTTTCGAACCTTTTGTGCGCCTTGATGCTGCCCGTGAGCACGAAAGCGGCGGCTACGGCCTGGGGCTTGCCATTGCCCGCAAAGCCGTTGAATTACACGGCGGGGAAATCAGCGCGTTTAACTGCCCTGCTGGAGCAGGGCTTTGCATCGACATTCAACTGCCCGTCAGAGAGTAAATCCGCAACATACTGCCTCACACCACAACTGGCATCAGCCCTGTAGCGGCGGCATAATGAAGCCGCTAGCGGTCCGCAGCAGCGTTTGGCATTGACCTCCACAGGCTTGTCTGGCGCTGACGCCAGCACGGCGCACCTCTGTTGGCGACCGCTTATCCTGTCCTGCATCAGGGCAGATCCGAATCAGACCATTCCATCCCAGCCCAGCTCTGCAGGAGATTGATATGCGTGAAGTTGTTATCGTCGGCGCACAGCGTACCGCCATTGGCTCATTCCTCGGCACACTGGCAGGGATGCCAGCCCATGTTCTCGGGGCCAGTGTCATCCGTGCACTGATCGACCAGTGCCAGGTGGACCCTCACCTGATTGATGAAGTAATCCTCGGCCAGGTGCTTACTGCCGGCCATGGCCAGAATCCGGCCCGCCAGGCCGCCATCAACGCCGGCCTGCCGAACACCACCCCGGCCATGGGTGTCAGCAAGGTTTGTGGCTCCGGACTCAAGGCGGTACATCTGGCCGCCCAGGCCATCATGCTGGGTGATGCGGACATCATTATTGCCGGTGGCCAGGAGAGCATGAGCCAGGCCGCCCATGTACTGAAGGGCAGCCGCGACGGCTTGCGTATGGGCGACGGAAAAATCATTGATTCCATGATTGTTGATGGCCTCCAGGACGCCTTTGCGGGCTACCACATGGGCATTACTGCGGAAAATCTGGTGGATAAGTTCACGATCAGCCGCGAAGACCAGGATATCTTTGCTGCCCACTCGCAGCACAAGACCGAAGCCGCCATCAACGCCGGGCGCTTTGCTGCCGAGATTACCCCCCTCTCGATCCCGCAGCGCAAAGGCGATCCAGTGATATTCAATCAGGACGAATACCCCAAAAAGGGGGTTACTGTCGAGAGTCTCGCGGCCTTGAAGCCCGCCTTCAAAAAAGAGGGATCGGTGACAGCTGGCAATGCCTCTGGAATCAATGACGGCGCCGCCGCGGTATTGATGATGAGCGCCGTCAAGGCCGACGAACTGGGACTCAAACCCCTGGTGCGCATCCATGCCTATGCCAATGCCGGTGTCGATCCGGCCATTATGGGCAGCGGCCCCATCCCGGCTGTGCAGCGCTGCCTCAAGCGGGCCGGCTGGACCATCGATGATCTCGACCTGATCGAAGCCAACGAAGCCTTCGCCGCCCAAGCCATCGCCGTTAACCGGCAGCTGGGCTGGGATACCGACAGGGTCAATGTCAACGGTGGCGCCATCGCCCTTGGCCACCCCATCGGGGCTTCCGGTTGCCGCATTCTGGTGACTCTGATCCACGAAATGCTCAGGCGCGATGCCCGCAAGGGCCTGGCGACCCTGTGCATCGGCGGTGGCATGGGCGTGGCGCTGGCAGTAGAGCGTTAAGCCAGACACAAAAACCCCGGATTTAGGTCCGGGGTTTTTTGTGTAAAGAGAGGCGCTACTTGATGATTTTCAGGCTCGGTCGCTTGCTGCTGCCCTTACTGATAGGCACTGAACTCTCTACACCAGGGGGTTTGTCGCGCCGCGATTTAGCTTTTCCTGAAGGTGGTGGCTCCGGATCAGGGCTTTCGGGCTGAAACACCATGCCCTGCCCATTCTCCTGGGCGTAAATACCCACCACGGCCACAACCGGGATAAAAATATCGGTCGGTAAACCACCAAAGCGGGTACTGAAACTGATGGATTCACGATCCATATGGAAAGCTGTGACCGCACGGGGAGCCACATTGAGGACTATCTGGCCATCGCTGACATAGCGCTGGGGAACATTGACCCCGTCCACATAGGCATCCACCACCAGATAGGGGGTGCAGTTGTTGTCCACAATCCAGTCATAAAATGCCTGGAGCAGGTAGGGACGGTTGGAGGTCATCTTGGCCATAAGAGAACAGTTCCAGTGCGCGCAGGTTACAGGGAGTATCCCAACGGGCTTCTAGCGCATTTCCCTTTCAAGTTCTGTCAGGCTGAGCCGGAACGACGGCCGCTCAAACAGTTTTTTCATATAAGTGAGCATGGGCTTGGTTTGCGCGGTGTTGGGCAATTTAATGCCGAGCATTTCCAGTCGCCACAACAGCGGCGCCAGGCAGCAGTCCACCAGGGTGAATTCCTCGTTCATGAAATAAGGCATTTCGGCAAAGATAGGTGCCACAGCCAGCAGGCTTTCACGCAGATGCTTGCGCGCCTTGTCAGCTTCCTTTGACTCCGGCGCAGCCAGTATTGCATCCACATCACCGCACCAGTCCTTCTCGATGCGGTACATGAACTGGCGACTCTGGGCCCTGGTCACCGGATACACCGGCAACAGGGGTGGATGGGGGAAGCGCTCGTCCAGGTATTCCATCATCACCTTGGACTCGAAGAGAACCAGCTCCCTGTCGAGCAGGGTGGGGAGGGTTCCGTAGGGATTGATTTCGAGCACCTCGGCAGAAATCGCCTCGGGATTCACAGTTTCAACATCGACCGTGATGCCCTTTTCGGCCAGCACTATTCTCACCCGATGGCTGTAATGACAGGCCGGATCGGAGAAGAACGTCATCGTAGAGCGTCTGGCTACAACCCCCATTCGGATTTCCTCAGTTCAGGAATGCGGAATCAAACGACCGGCGGTCGCTGATCCGATTCAGTGTACGTCTTTCCAATACTCCCGGTTGAGCAGCCATACCCAGACCAGCAGGAAGGCGAGAAACAGCAGGACGTAAATGCCGATGGTCTTGCGCTGCTCGGCCACAGGATCGGCCATGTAACCCATAAAGTTGACCAGATCATACACTGCCGTATCAAACTCTTCAGGACTCATTTTGCCTTCAGTAACCAGCGAATAGCTGCCGCAGGGATCATCCAGTATTGGCTCACCGGTCAACGGATCCTGTTTGACGCCACCATTGGCCGCCTTGACAGGACCGGGCGCACATTCCTGCAAGCCCTGCAAATCGAGCAGGACGTGGGGCATGGCAACGTCGGGGAATACCTTGTTGTTGACACCGACGCCGCGCAGGGGATCAACATAAAAATTGCGCAGGTAGGTGTAGAGCCACTCCGGTGAACGCACCCGGGTCAGCAGGGTGAGGTCCGGTGGCGGTGCGCCAAACCACTTTTTCGCTTCTGCATGAGGCATGGATATTGTCATCAGGTCACCGATCTTCTGATCGGCATGAACCAGATTTTCCATGACCATTTTTTCTGGAATATTCAGATCCGCAGCGACACGCCCCCAGCGGGAATACTGGGCGGCGTGACATCCCATGCAATAGTTGACGAACAGCTTGGCGCCATTTTGCAGGGAGGCCTTGTCGGACGGGTCCAGCTCCACGCTGTCGCAGTCGATGGTGCCACATGCGTGGGAACTTTCTGCGCCCACTGCCTTGAGGGGCAGGAAGATCAGCAGTGCCACGACAAACAGGACACCCAGGGATTTAAGACCACCCATGCCACCATCAGTGGTCACCCGCGCAGGCTCCGGCAAGGTTTTCTCGTGCTTGGTCCAGAACCACATGCCGATAAAGTAGGCAAAGTAGATAACGGTACAGACCTGCGCCAGGATGGTACGGGCGGGCGTTGGAGCCTTGACACCCAGCACACCCAAAATCACAAAGGCAGCGACAAAAACCAGAATCATCACACGGCTGATCTTGCCCTTATAGCGCATCGACTTGACCGGACTGCGGTCAAGCCAGGGCAGAACGAAGAGGATGGCAATGGCAGCGGCCATGGTGACAAAGCCAAGAAATTTGGCTGTAAGCGGCCCAATTTCAAAGGTCACTGCTCGTAGCATTGAGTAGAACGGCGTGAAATACCAAACAGGCGCAATATGGTCAGGGGTTTTCAGCGGGTTGGCAATTTCAAAGTTGGCTTTCTCCAGGAAGTAGCCGCCCATCTCCGGCACGAAGAAGAGGATGAAAGAGAACACCATCAGGAACACCACCACCGGCACCAGATCGTGCACCGTGTAGTAGGGGTGGAAGGGAATACCGTCGCGGGGTACGCCGTTCTCATCCTTGTTTTTCTTGATTTCAACGCCATCGGGGTTGTTGGAACCCACTTCGTGGAGTGCCAGGATATGCAGCACCACCAGGGCCAGCAACACGATGGGCAGCGCCACCACGTGGAGAGACATAAAGCGGTTCAGAGTAATACCGGAAATCAGATAGTCACCGCGTACCCACTCGACTATATCCGGACCGATTACTGGAATGGCACCAAACAGGGAGATAATCACCTGCGCGCCCCAGTAGGACATCTGGCCCCAGGGCAGCACATAGCCCATAAAGGCTTCGGCCATCAGAGCCAGGTAGATCGCCATACCGAAAATCCACACCAGTTCCCGCGGTGCCTTGTAGGAACCGTAGATCAAACCGCGGAACATATGCAGGTAGACAACAACAAAAAACGCCGAGGCTCCGGTGGAGTGGATATAGCGCAGAATCCAGCCATAATCCACATCCCGCATGATGTATTCGACAGAGGCAAAAGCGCCTTCCGCGGTCGGGTTATAGCTCATCAGCAGCCAGATGCCCGACACCAGCTGGATAACCAGCACCAGCAGGGACAACACGCCGAAAAAGTACCAGAAGTTGAAGTTTTTGGGCGCGTAGTATTTGCCCATGTGGGTATCCCAGGCGCGCTGCACTGGCAGCCGCTTGTCAACCCATTTCCAGATGCCTGCCAAGCCGCTCATTACGCGCCCTCCTGGTCGATACCAATCACAATCACACTATCGCTCTCGTAGGAATACGGAGGCACTTCGAGGTTGGTGGGGGCGGGAACGCCCTGGTAAACACGACCAGCCAGGTCAAACTTGGAACCGTGACAGGGACAGAAGAAACCACCCAGCCATTGCTCATCAGCATTGCCGCTGGCGGGATCGACCCCCACTTCGGGACGGAACATGGGGGCACAGCCAAGGTGGGTGCAAAGACCCACCATCACCAGGTATTCGGCCTTGATAGCGCGGTTGACCGGATCAACATAGGTCGGCTGGAGAGATTCTTCGGAATTCGGATCGCTAATTTTGTCAGTTGTTTCTGCCAATGAAGCAAGGGCAGCTTCAGTGCGACGGAGAACGTAAACCGGCTTGCCGCGCCACTCGACAGTAATCATCTGGCCTGGCTCGATTTGGCTGATATTGGCCTTGACCGGGGCCCCGGCCGCTTTGGCCTTGGCACTCGGATGCCAGGAACCGACAAACGGGATGGCAGCTCCGACCACTCCGGCGGCACCCACCACACAGGTGGCTCCCGTCAGAAAACGGCGGCGCCCTTGATTGACTCCGTCATTGCTCATGAAGTTCTCCGTTAAGGCAGCAAAGAATCTTGTTTTGGCGAGGGTAAAATGGCGAGCAATGGTAATGAAAAGCACTGCCCATTACAAGCTGCCAAAACTATCGGTTTGTGCAACATCCTGATTTTAAAAACAAAAACGCCCAGCATTTCGACTGGGCGTTCGTTCGTCCAACCAGGAACAGCAGGCTTAACGCTTGGAGTACTGGGGACGTTTGCGAGCCTTGCGCAGGCCGACTTTCTTGCGCTCGACTTCACGGGCATCGCGGGTCAGGAAACCGGCGCGACGCAGGGAAGCACGCAGATTCTCATCATACTGCAGCAGTGCGCGGGCGATACCGTGGCGGATCGCACCGGCCTGACCGAAGCTGCCACCACCGCTGACGGTGATATTGGCGTCGAACTTGGCCGAGCTGTCAGTGAGTTCGAGGGGCTGGCGCACGATCATACGGGCCACTTCACGACCGAAGTAATTTTCGATGGTGCGATCGTTGATGGTGATGGTGCCGTTGCCGCTTTTCAGGAAAACACGGGCGGAGGACGTTTTGCGACGACCTGTTCCGTAGTATTGGGTTTCTGCCATGGTCTGCTATCCGTCAGATATTCAGTTCTTGGGGCTGCTGGGCAGCATGGGGATGCTGATCGCCAGCATAGATTTTGAGCTTTTTGAACATGGCGCGACCAAGGGGACCCCTGGGCAGCATGCCCTTTACCGCCGTCTCAAGCGCCCGCTCCGGGGCCCTGTCCATCAGCTTCTCAAAGCTGAGGGTCTTGATGCCACCGGGGTATCCGGTGTGGCGATGGTAGAGCTTGTCCTTGGCCTTGTTGCCAGTGACACGAATTTTTTCGACGTTAACCACAACGATATAGTCGCCGGTATCCACATGGGGTGTGAACTCAGGCTTGTGTTTGCCGCGCAGCTTGCTGGCAATATCCGCAGCAAGCCGACCCAGAACCTTGTCTGCGGCATCTACCACGAACCAGTCGCGCGTTACGGTTTCGGGCTTTGCACTAAATGTTTTCATCTTATCCAGCCTGATGTCAGGGGGGTTCAAAAAAGAGGGCGAATTCTACCCACCGCCACGCGGCTTTTCAAGTGGCATTTTTGTTTTTCTCCTTTGCCACCTCACAGTCGCCCGGCAATGGGTTTCAGGGCCGGTGGGCGCGGGCCAGATAGTCCCGGGATTGCATCTCCAGCAGGCGGCTGCGGGTGCGTTCAAACTCGAACGCCAGGCGTGTGCCGGTATAGATCGACTCAAGTTCGGCTTCGGCAGACACGATCAGCTTGACACTGCGATCATAGAATTCATCCACCAGGTTGATAAAGCGTCGCGCCTGATCCTCCATCGCTACCGTCATCACCGGCACATTGCTGACCAGTACGGCGTGGAACTCGCAGGCAATCTCTATATAGTCATTCTGACTGCGCGGCCCGTGGCAGAGGGCCTGAAAATCGAACCACACCACATCCTCGCCCACAAAGCGCGATGGGATGCTGCGCCCCTCCACTTCAATACTGACACCACCCTGCACCTCCTCAGCCGCCGGAACCAGGCTGCGAAAGGCCAAATCAAGAGCCTCCTCCGCTTCCGCATCGAGAGGACTGTGGTAAATCTCTGCCTGCTCCAGAGCCCGCAATCGGTAGTCGACACCGCCGTCCACATTGACCACCTGGCAGTGCTTGTTGATAAGGGCAATGGCTGGCAAAAAGCGCTGACGCTGCAGGCCATCCTTATACAGGCCATCGGGGACAATATTGGAGGTCGCCACCAGGGTCACTCCACGCTTGAAGAGATGTTCAAACAGGGTGCCGAGAATCATGGCGTCAGTGATGTCGGAGACAAAGAACTCATCGAAGCAGATCACCCGCGCTTCGCTGGCGATACTGTCGGCAACCTTTTCCAGCGGGTTTTTCTCACCGCTGAGGGATTTCAGGTCGTGGTGGACGCGACGCATAAAGCGGTGGAAATGCGCCCGCATTTTTTCTTCAAAGGGGAGACTTTCGTAAAAATTGTCCATCAGGTAGGTTTTACCCCGCCCTACCCCGCCC
>LADM01000114.1 GCA_000961645.1 Gammaproteobacteria bacterium BRH_c0
ACTACCAAAATTACACGCTATTACTTCTAAAGCGCATCCTAGAGCTGGAGGCAGAGCTGTGTTTAAGCAAAAAACCATAACAAGGTGGTGTTGTTCGCCTACGGCTGGGACAGTCGTTCCGCTGCGCTTCACGCCTGCCCCAAACCACTGCGTTAGGGTTCCAGCATGAGCGAATTCCGAGATTCGTTTCGAAAAGTAGCGAAAGAGTTTATGTCTTCTCTATCTGTGGCAGCCACAATTAAATCGGGGAAGGATCGAGACGTTCTTTTTGTTCCGCCGCAATCGGAGATGGGATTTTCAGTTGAACTGGAGTGCATGGACTACGGGGTTTATCCCTCTGCGGAAGGGTGGCACGGCGGTTGCTGGGACGTGACAGTTTGGGAGCCCAAAGATCTAGAGGCTAGTCTGCATGAATTTTTATACTCCGTGGTCAACGATGCTGAGTTGGTAATATATTACTCCGGTTCAAAGCCCTACAAATGGGTGCTTCATCATACTTTTGAGGGCCAGCGAGTGGCTGATGAAACAGGACTTATCCTTTTCAATTGGTTTGGTAACCGTTCAAGTGAAACTAAGCACAATGTTTAGCCTCCCAACCCTAACAAATTGCTTTTGTCGCAGCGCAAAAAAGCGCACTGCTGGGACGCCTCCGCTGACGCTCCGGCGCCCCAAAGCAAGGCGTTAGGAGCTATGTCCAGCATTTTCGTACTCTTGGCCCTAGTAGCCGTCGCGTACTTCTTGCTGCGCGGCCGCTTTGGCAGCGGTTTGACGCCCTCGATGCAAGGGCATCTGCCCGGCCCTGGCACTTACGAGTTCGACATTGTCGGCGAGTCCAAGTATCAAGACGCGCTTGAGGCGATCTGTGGTGGTCGCACCGAGGACACTGCAGAGCACCAGACGGAAGCAGTCTTGTACTTGGAGGATTCAAATCCTTACGACAACTTGGCAGTGCGCGTGGACATCGCAGGCCATACGGTTGGCTATTTGTCACGCAAAGACGCTCGCTCTTACCGCCAACAACTCAAGCAACTGGGGCATGAGCGGATAGTCTGTAGATGTGATGCAATGATTGTAGGTGGGTGGCGTCGATCGCAGACGGACCAAGGACACTTTGGCGTCAAACTTGATCTACCGATCGTATAGCTCCTAACAATACATTCAAGCCGAAGCCGCTTCGCGGCGTGGCTTAATTCAGGCGTTAGGCGACAGAGTTACCCACGAATAGTAAAGGGATCATTGATGCTGGATGAATACCAATTATTTGATAGCCACTTGCACATTATTGATGGGCGATACCCATTGATACCGAACAATGGTTACCTGCCAAATTCATTTACGTTCAACGACTATCTATCCAGACTTTGCTCTTACAATCTCTGCGGCGGGGCCATAGTCTCCGGTTCTTTTCAGTGCTTCGACCAGGGCTATTTAATCGAAGCCCTGAGAAATCTTGGTCCTTCATTTGTCGGCGTCACGCAGCTGCCAAGCTCTGTTTCAGATAGCGAGATACTTAAACTAAATGAGTCCGGTGTTCGTGCTGTTCGGTTTAATTTAAAACGGGGTGGTTCCGAAGATGTTCGCCATTTGTCGTCTATGGCATCGAGGATCCATGAAGTCGCGAACTGGCACGTGGAGTTATACGTTGATTCCTTCGAACTTCCTGACCTTTACCAGACATTGATAACACTACCATCAGTCAGCATTGACCACCTCGGTCTGAGTAATACAGGATTCAAAACATTAGTTCGTCTTGCAGAAAAAGGAATTCGGGTAAAAGCTACAGGCTTTGGCAGGGTCGACTTTCCAGTTATTCAAGCACTAAAAGATTTGTACTCGGCCAATCCCAGCTCACTAATGTTCGGTACAGACTTGCCATCCACAAGGGCGCCTAGAGAATACAATGACAGTGATTTCATGTTGGTCGTCGAGGCGCTGGGATCTGAAGGGGCACAAGATATTTTCAGTAACAACGCTCTCAATTTCTACAGACCACTACGAAACCGCGGTCAGATAAGAGATAAAAACCCCGCACGCGGCGGGGTTCAATCTATCCCGGTGGATCAGAAGCGATAACCCAGACCCACGCTGAGGGCATCGAGTTCAAGATAACTCTTGTCGATCATGCGCATGTATTCGAGATTGGCCGTCAGGTGCTCGGAAAAGTTGATGTTAAGGCCGAGGCCATAGGATGGGCTGTTTACCTTGTCACTTTCGGTAAAGCTGATGGGATAGTAGCCCGGTATGCTTCCCGTCGTTTTGAGCTTGAAGTTGGCCTCGGTGTAACCGGCGACCAGATAAGGTTTGAACATGGTGGAGTTGGGCAGGGAAAAAATTGCGTAGGCCCCGTAGTAATCCTTCATCTTAATGTTGTACGTCTCTTCGATAACGATCCCGGGATCGGCGATGTAAATTCCCCGTTCCGTTTGCGTTGAACGGCCAGAGCCATAGCGTGCTTCAACCGCGAACCAGTCGATGATCTGGTAACCCCCTTTGAGGGCCAGGGCATTGAAATCCATATTGCCGACAATATCGTCTGTGCGGGTATGGGTGTAGTTCAACCCCATGTAGGGGGCTGCGGTTGCGGCGAGGGGTAGGGTGGTGGTTAGAGCCAGGGTTGCGAGTAGCAGTTTCTTCTTGGTCATGGGATCTCCTTAAGACCTTTGTTGTTGATCGGGTAGTCATTACCCGAGGCGCGATTATAGTGGGATTGGTAAATCTGGCCCAGTGCTATTGTGTTTCGGGGAAGGGCGGGGAGTAGCGGCATCTGGCAGGCAGTATTGGGGATGAGGTTGCTGCGAAACAGGTGTGAGATAACTGAAAATAAGGGGATAACAAGTCGCGCGAAAAGTGATGTCTGCAATAGGTGTAGATATGATCCCAGTTCCGCGGAGTTTCGCGGCTTTACGTGCAACGTGAATCGTGTGACGTGAAACTCAAAAAAATCCCCGGAAACCCAACAAGCTAGAATCCCGATTAGCGCCGATCCATTCGATCCAGATAATCATCCATCAACCTGGCGTTGCGCATATTGGCCTTGAAGGCAAAATCGAACAGATCTCCGACCAGGGGAATGGCGCCGATCACCGCATCCAGTGCGACATTCAGCCCCATGCGCACGAGCGCTCTGGTGGGTACTCCGGCTCGTGCCGCTTGCCTGATGATATAAATGGACGTCCCGGCTGTGGCGACATCGCCGACTACCGGCACCAACCCGATAAGCCCATCGACGCCGATATGAAAACCGCCGGGCAGACGGATCGAGCTGTCCATCATTTGCGCAATGCGATGCACGCGGGCTCGCGCTGCGGCGGACTGGGGCTGTTCTACGCGCGGGCTTTTCATCGCTGGGCGATGATGCAGCGGGCGAGAAAGATACCAAGTGGTGACAGGAAGATCGCGATGACAATACGTAACAGGTCCAAAGGCTGAGCTCCAGGGTGCGATGGGATGCCATTCTCTGGCTAACTAGCGGTGTATCGCGAAGTGGGCGAGAGACACTACATCTTGACCCCGCCGGTCCTAAAAGTTCCGTGCGATGTCACACGCTCGGTCCGCCGCAAGTCTGAGCACCTTATTTCAGGTTGAGAACTGCTTCCTGATTAATTGGTTAGTTTTTGCCCGTGGTTATTGAAGAAAATGGCGATGTTTTACCAGAGTGTGGGCCTACTCTGGGTCTCTTCAGTATGATCAGAACAGTGAAAACCAGTTTTAAAGCCAGTAGCCGCGGAATTTAGCCAGCTAAATAACGACAGCAACTTGCCCCACCGATTTCTGGCCTTTACATAACGTTAAACGCTAAGAAAGCTCCACCACCTTGAAGCTGGGATTTTCCAGCACCACCTCTACCCGCCTGAACAAATTCCCCGCCAGTCCTTCCAGCGGCACAAAGCGATTGACCACAAATAGTGCCCGGCCTTGCTTGGTTAGCAGGCGATGTGTGCTGGCGAGGAATTTTTCCGTCAGGCTGCGTTCTTCACCGAACCCCTGGTGAAAGGGCGGGTTGCAGAGGATCACGTCAAGGCGCGATTCAATCCCGGCCCCGCAATCCGCCGCGATCACTTCGCCGTTAATATTGTGTGCGGCAAAATTATGACGACAGGCAGTGATGGCGGCGGCGCAGTTGTCGGTGGCGGTGATATGGAATGGCCCGTGCTGCGCGGCCATCAGGGATAGATAACCGTAGCCGCAACCCAGGTCGAGCAGGGTTTGCGGGGTTTTGCCGTGGGCCGCGAAAAATGCCGGGAGATGCTGTGCCAGCAGAGCGCTGCCTGCATCGATGTGATCCCAGCCAAACAGTCCCGGCTTGCTGAACACTGGGCCGCTGTCGAGGCGGAAGATTTCCCGCAGCTTGGGATAGTGCTGGTCATCCAGTTGTGGTGCAGTATTAATTCTGGAATCAGGGCCGCGCGCCAGCGTCAGCCGGTAGAGGCTGCCGTGCTTTTCCAGCTCGGGGGCGGTGGCGAACAGGTTGCCCATGGTTTTGGCAAAAGTCTTGATGCCCTCCTGCTTGCCGCCTACGACTACCAGTTTTCCGTCGGGGGCCAGCAGTTCGCGGGCGCGGTTGGCGATATGGTGGACTACGGCCTTTTCCTTCGACAGGCGATAGGCAATCAGATCCAGGCTGCCCGGTGCCCAGGTGCTGAAATCAAAATCGGAAAAGTGCGCCGTCAGGTTGGCAGCTTGCGCCCTGGCGACCATATCAAAACGGTTGCTCAACACTTGCTGACCGGGTGGCAGTTGCTGGAGGCGAAAGTCGATGCAGTTTTCATCGGCCACCAGCAGGGTGCGAGTGCTGGCGGTGGTGAGCAGGGGCAGCAGCAGGCTGGCGGCGCTGGTCATATTTGCACCCGCCATGCTTAGGGCTTGGCCAGCAGTCGCGCTGCCTCCACGGCAAAGTAGGTGAGAATGGCGTCGGCGCCGGCGCGTTTGAAGGCCAGCAGGGATTCCATCATCACCTGTTCGCGGTTGAGCCAACCCTTCTCAAAGGCCGCCATATGCATGGCGTATTCGCCGCTCACCTGATAAACAAAGGTGGGCGCGCCCAGCTCTTTCTTCACCCTGGAAAGGACATCCAGGTAGGGCATACCGGGTTTGACCATGATCATATCGGCGCCTTCGGCCAGGTCCAGGGCGCATTCGTGCAGGGCCTCGTCGCTGTTGGCCGGGTCCATCTGGTAGGTGAACTTGTTGCCGCCCTTGATATTGCCCGCCGATCCCACCGCATCCCGGAATGGTCCGTAATAGCTGGAGGCGTATTTGGCGGAGTAGGCGAGGATCTTGCAGTTCACCTGCCCAGCGGCTTCGAGGGCGGCGCGGATGGCGCCAATGCGGCCATCCATCATGTCGGAGGGGGCAACGATATCGGCGCCCGCCTCGGCGTGGGAGAGAGCCTGCCTTACCAGCGCCTCGACGGTGATATCGTTCAGCACATAACCGCTGTCGTCGATAATGCCATCCTGGCCGTGGGTGGTGAAAGGGTCGAGAGCCACGTCGGTGATCACCCCCAGTTCCGGCAGCGCCGCCTTTAATGCCCGGGTGGCGCGCTGGGCGAGGCCGTCGGGGTTCCAGGCTTCTTCGGCGGCGAGGGATTTTTTTTCGGCAGGGGTAACCGGGAACAGGGCGAGGGCGGGAATGCCCAGTGCGGCCCACTCTTTAGCTTCGGCCACCAGCAGATCGATGGAGAGGCGCTCAATGCCGGGCATGGAGGCTATGGCCTCGCGGCGGTTTTCCCCTTCCAGCACAAATACCGGGTAGATCAGGTCGTCGACACTGAGGCGGGTTTCGCGCACCAGGCGGCGAACAAAGTCGGTGCTGCGGTTGCGGCGTGGGCGGGAGAGGGGATAGGCGCCCCGGTAGCTGGTGAAGGACATGGATGCTCCGCTGTAAATATGATGAAATGCCCAAACCCAAGCGTGTCTGGCCCCGCAATCATACGAAAAAAAGGAGCACATCACATGACCATCGCCTTCGGCTGCGTACTTATCGCCATCATCCTGCCCTACATCTGGGCCGGTTTTGCCAAAACACCCTTTATGAAAAGCAAGAATTACGACAACAACCATCCGCGCCTGTTACTGGAAAAACTCGACGGCCAGTACCAGCGCGCCAACTGGGCGCAGCAAAATGCCTTTGAGTCACTGCCCGGTTTTATCGCTGCGGTGATCATTGCCCATATCGCAGGTGTGGCTCAGAACACTATCGATATTCTGGCGGTGATTTTTATTCTGGCGCGCATTGCCCACGGTATCTGCTATATCAAGGACGCCGCCACTGCCCGCAGCACGGTGTGGAGTATCGGGCTGCTGTGTGTGATCGGGCTGTTTATTGCTGCCATGCGTTAACTTTTTGTGCCACTGGATCGGCCCGCCAGGGAATTTTACTGCGGGGCCGACCCTATGCTTGTAAAATGTCCGGCGCTGCGGAACTCGCACAAAGCGCTCAGACAGGTCCTCGCGACTACCCCGAACATTTTACAAGCATAAGCAGGGTCTGACTGGCCCCGCAGCAAAATCCCCTGCCGGGCCTGGCTCGGTGCGATATTCCGGTTTTCAATATAGCCGTCTGTGAATGCTTTAGAGCCAAGCAGATCTCAGGCTGCATACAGACTCAGCCCGATAAATAAGTGCCAAACCGCAAAGACCAGCCACTGTGGCGCCACATCTCTGCGCTCACCAGTACATGCAGGCACAGCAGCAGGGTGAAGTTCCAGGCGATGGCGTCGTCAGTGCGTTTGTACAGTGCTGGGCTGATATAGCCGATCAGTACGCTGGCAATCCCCAGCACAAAGATCAGTGTGGCGATCCACCGCAGCCAGCCCAACTGGCGACGCAACTGTTGGGCCGCAGCGGGTTCTTGCGCGACCAGCCAGGTAATCAGCAGCTGGGCAAAAAAACTGAAACCGAAAAACGCCGATACGCCCGCATGGCGCTGGAGCCGGTAAATGTCACCGATCCAGCCCAGCACCAGGCTGTAAAAAATCAGCCCGGCGCCTGCCGCAGCGCCGCAACCCAGCACTGCCACCAGCCAGATGTTGCGACGGCAGCCCAGCTCCTTCAGCCAGGCTACCGACAGCAGCCAGTACAGCATCAGAATCACCGCAGCGGGAATCATCAAACCCTTGAAGACAAAGTAAGCCGGGGGTGCCCGCCCGGTGGCACTGATGGAGGTGCAGCTGTGTATATAGGGCACGCACCAGTCCACATGGCCATAACTGGCGGAGATCAGGTAGGTGATATTGATGGTGACCAGGGGCAGCAGGGCGGCGAGCCAGGCGAGGGGAAACAGTCGCATGTCGATTCCCGGTTACTGAGTGCTGGGCTTTTACTTTGCCACACTCCCCGTATTGGCTCCAGAGGGCGGTTTAGGCCTTCAGTGAACCACCATCTGGCTGCTGAGTTTGTCGAACAGGGCGCGCACCTGGTAGGCCGGTGCCGGGCCGTTATAGAGGAAGGCAAAGGTCACACGCTCGCCGTTGCCGCGGCCAATATAGCCGGCCAGGCTGACCGCGCCATCGATATAACCGGTTTTGGCCCGCACCCAGCCCTTGGTGCCGGTTTGGCCCATGCGGTTGCGCAGGGTGCCATCAATGCCGGAAATCGGCAGTGAGGCCATAAACTCGTTTTCAACCCGGAAATCGCGGCCCATATCCTCCAGTACCCGCACCAGGGCGTTGGCAGACAGGTGGTTCTGGCGGGTCAGGCCCGAGGGATTTACCAGCGCATACTCGGTGCTGTCGAGCCCCAGCGCAGCCATATACTCGTTGAGGATGGCCATGCCCGCCGCCATGGAGCCGGGGGGCTGGCGGCGGGCGGCAAGGTTTTTGGCGAGCATCTCGGCGATAAAGTTACTCGACACCTTGTTCATGTCTACCACCAACTGTTCCACCGGGCGGCCCTCGATTTTGGCCAGCAGGCGGCTGTTGTCCGGTGCCTGCCCATGCCTGACCTGCCCCCCGAACTGGATGCCCCGGTAAGCGAGGTAAAGCTTGAGGTTGGACCCGGCCCACAGGGCGGGCTGGCTGACATTGCGGTAGCTTTCAAAGGGCGAGGCGTTGATGCCGATCTCACCGCTGACAGAGAGAATATCCCCGTCCTGTTCTGGTGTGGGGCGGCGCGAGGCGACCAGACGGGCGATGGAATTGCCAGCTACCGTGCGCGCCGTGCTGTGAATCTGCACATAGTCACTGGCAGGTTCCAGGCTCACCCGGGCCGGATCGCCCACACGGGCGCCGGGCTGGATGGTGAGCGCCATGGCATTCCAGTTAAAGGAGAGGGCGCTGACGGGCGCATCGTAGGCCATTTCCGAGCGCTTGGTATCGCGGCCCGGATCGATCAGGACAGCGTCGAAGTAGCTGTCGTCGACAATGATATCGCCGTCGATCTTGCCAATGCCGCTCTGGGCCAGGCGGTTCACCAGCAGCCACAGGTTTTCGCTGAGCAGGGATGGATCGCCGCCGCCCTTGAGAACCAGATCGCCCCTGAGGGTCGATCCCTCGCGCGGGGCATTGCTCAGCAGGCGGGTCTCGAAGCGGGTGCCGAGGGGAATTTCCCGAAAGACCGCCGCTGCGGTGATCAGCTTGGTGACGGAGGCCGGGATGCGGGTGCTGCGGGCGTTGACCTCAAGCAGGGCCCGATTGCCAGCGGCGCTATGCTCCACCGCCAGCAGTGACAGGCTGTCCAGGGGCAGGCCGGATTTTTTCACCGCATCGAGCAGCAGTTCCCGCTCCTGCGCTGCCAGCAGGGGCGGGAATAACAGCAGGAGGATGAGCAGGGTGGCAGCTTTCAAGCACATTGCTCCATGGGTGGGGATGATTCTGTCAGGTCAGGGTAGCAAAAACCCGCGCGGCGGCATCCAGGGTAAAGTCGATATCTGCGTCGCTGTGGGCGGCGGACATAAACCCGGCCTCATAAGAGGCGGGGGCGAGATACACGCCCTCCCTGAGCATGCCGTGGAAAAAGCGGCCAAAGCGGGCGGTGTCGCAGGCCATCACCTGCTGGTAGTTGCTGATGCTCTCTTCCTCCGTAAAGAAAATCCCGAACATCGAACCCACATGGTTGCTGGTGAGGGGGATGCCCGCCTGCCGTGCCTTGTCACGCAGGCCCTTGACCAGCTGTTCGGTGCGCGCAAAGAGGGGGTCGTAAAAGCCTTGCCGGGAGACCAGGTCCAGGGTGGCAAGACCGGCGGTCATGGCCACCGGATTGCCGGACAGGGTGCCCGCCTGATAGACGGGACCGAGGGGGGAAATCTGCTCCATCACCTCGCGGCGCCCGCCAAAGGCGCCCACCGGCATGCCGCCGCCAATGACTTTGCCCAGGCAAATAAGGTCGGCCCGGATGCCATAGCGCCCCACGGCGCAGTCCGGCGCCACCCTGAAGCCCGTCATCACCTCATCGATAATCAGCAGTGCGCCGTACTGGTCGCAGCATTCCCGCAGGGTTTCGAGAAATCCCGGCGCTGGCGGGATGCAGCTCATATTGCCCGCCACCGGTTCGACGATGATACAGGCCACCTGCTCGCCGATCTGACGGAAGGCTTCACGCACACCACCGCTGTCGTTGTAGGTGAGGGTCACGGTGTGATCGGCCAGCGCCTTGGGCACGCCGGGGGAGCTGGGCACGCCCAGGGTCAGGGCGCCGGAACCGGCTTTTACCAGCAGGGAGTCGGAGTGGCCGTGGTAGCAGCCTTCAAACTTGATGATCTTGTCGCGGTCGGTAAAACCGCGGGCGAGGCGGATGGCGCTCATGGTGGCTTCGGTGCCGGAGTTGACCATGCGCACCATGTCGAGTCCCGGTACCCGTTCACAGAGGCGATCGGCGAGGCGTGTTTCGAGTTCGGTGGGGGCACCAAAAGTCAGGCCCCGGTCGAGTTGCTGGCGGATGGCATCCAGCACCGCCGGGTGGCCGTGGCCGAGCACCATCGGCCCCCAGGACTGCACGTAGTCCACATAGCGCTGGCCGTCGGCATCGTAGAGATAGGCGCCTGAGGCACGTTCAAAAAAGATCGGGGTGCCCCCCACGGCGCGGAAGGCGCGCACCGGGGAATTGACGCCGCCGGGAATATGGCGCTGGGCCTGGTCAAACAGGGTTTCGGATCTGGACATGACTGTTTCCGGTAATGTGCGGTAACTAATTTGAAATGACTGTTTGAGATGACTGAATGCACGCTAATCAGGGTGCCGCTATCGGCCACGGCCAGGAGCGGCCGGGATTCAGAAGGGTTTGACCACCACCATGATCACGATACCCACCAGCATGATCACCGGCACCTCATTGAACCAGCGGTAGAACACATGGCTGTGGGTGTTGGCATCGTTGCGGAACTTTTTCATGTAAACCAGGCACAGATGGTGGTAGATGATCAGTGCCAGTACCAGTGCCAGCTTGACCTGAAACCAGCCCGAGCTGATGAAGTACTCCCAGGATCTGGCCACCATGGCGCCACCAAGCACAATTGAGGCCACCATGGCCGGTGTGGCGATGCCACGGTAGAGTTTGCGCTCCATGACCTTGAAGCGTTCATTGCTGATTTCGTCCTCCGCCATGGCGTGGTATACAAACAGGCGCGGCAGGTAAAACAGGGCGGCAAACCAGCAGATAACGCTGATCACATGAAACGCTTGGAACCAGACGTACATTCTGCTACCTCGTGGGCCATGAAAGGATGGGGCATCCTAAACCAAAGCGGGCAAAAATCGAAGGACGGGCCGCCATTTCCCGTAAATGGCAGGGGAGCGAGGGTCTTTGCAATTGCCCGGTTGATGGTGCAGCCGGAGTGCAAAGCCAGGATGTTGGGGTATGATAGCCCCCCGGTTTTATTCAATGACGTTCAGTCAGAGTGAGGAGAAGATAGTGATCAAGGTGGGGATTGTGGGGGGCACCGGCTATACCGGTGTTGAGCTGTTGCGCCTGCTGCTGGGGCATCCCGAGGTTTCCCTGCGGGTGATTACCTCCAGGGGTGAAGCGGGAACTGCCGTGGCGGATCTGTTCCCCAATCTGCGCGGCCATCTCGACCTGAAGTTTACCAATCCTGATATCGACGCACTCGCCGACTGTGATGTGGTGTTTTTTGCCACGCCCCACGGTGTGGCCCAAAGCCAGGTGCCGGAGCTGCTCGCCCGCGGCGTGCGGGTGATCGACCTGTCGGCAGATTTCCGCATCCGCGATATCGCCATCTGGGAAAAATGGTACGGCCAGCCCCACGGCTGCCCCGAGCAGGTGGCAGAGGCGGTCTACGGGTTGCCGGAAATCAATCGCGAGGCCATTCGCACGGCGCGGCTGATTGCCTGCCCCGGCTGCTATCCTACCAGTGTCGAACTGGGATTTTTGCCGTTGCTGGAAAAGGGGCTGGTGGATTTGAATGACCTGATTGCCAGCGCAGCTTCGGGTGCCAGCGGTGCCGGTCGCCAGGCCAAGGTAGACAACCTGCTCACTGAAATCAGTGACAGCTTCAAGGCCTATGGTGTCGCCGGCCACCGTCATCTGCCGGAAATCGAGCAGGCACTGGGGGATATTGCCGGCAAGCCGGTGCAACTCACCTTTGTGCCCCATCTGCTGCCCATCGTGCGCGGCATCCACAGCACCCTGTTCGCGACACTGCTGGATACCTCGGTGGACCTGCAGGCGCTCTACGAAGAACGCTTCGCCAGCGAGCCCTTCGTGGATGTGATGCCCCCCGGCTCCCTGCCCCAGACCCGCTCGGTGCGCGGCTCCAACATGTGCCGCATCAGCGTGTTCCGTCCCCAGGGGCGCGACAAGGTGGTGGTGCTGGTGGCGGAGGACAACCTGGTCAAGGGCGCTTCCGGGCAGGGCATCCAGAACATGAACATCATGTTTGGCCTGCCAGAGAGCACGGGGTTGAACAGCCCGGCACTGTTGCCCTGATTTATGCTGAAAATCCGCCAGATTGCCGCAGCGATCGACAGCCCCTGGGGGCAGTTGCTGCTGGCAATTGCCGCCTTGTTACTGGTAGCGACCCTGTCTTTCCTGCTCGGCAACGGCCATTTCAGTCGCAGCATGGGGAAGTATCGGCATCAGGAGCAGGAGCTTGCCGCCGCACGGGAAGAGATTGCCCGCTTGAAGCAGGAACTGGTCAACAGGGAGGTGGCGGAGAAAGTGGACAGCGGCTCCCTCGAGCAAATGCGCCAGCAGGTGGGGGTGCTGCAGGACCAGCTCTCCAGGCAGGAGGGCGAGCTGGGCCTGTATCGCAACCTGTTTGACGACAATGAAGAACCCAGCGGCCTGCATATTGACAGTCTCAACCTGCGCCGCGCTCCCGGTGCCGACAGTTTCCAGTACCGCATTGTGGTGCGCCGCAAGGCAACCCTGAATGAATCCGTGGATGTGGCGGTGTCCCTGTCGATTGACGGCCAGAAGGACGGTGTCCCCGTCTCCATTCCTTTCAATGAGGCGGATCTCTCGTTACAGGGTGAGGCGATGTCCATCCGCTTCAAGTATTTCAAGGTGTTGCGGGGAGCGTTTGTGCTGCCCGCAGATTTCGTACCCACCAGAGTGGTGTTGTCGGTGCTGGAAAAGGACAACCCCAGCTCACTGCGTATCGTCCAGTTCCCCTGGTCAGTCGAAAATTATTGATAGTCCGGTCTTGCAGGCAGTGAGAAAGGCTGGCAATCAGGGCGGATTTACGTGTTAGAATACCCGACCATACCGCTTGGTTATTGTCGGCGTTTTGTAACCAGGCGTATTGTTTGCCAGGAGTAAAGATACCCGTGATTGAAACATTTACACCAACCCCGTTGCAGGTGACCAGTTCAGCCGTAGCCAAGGTGCGCAACCTGGTGGAAGAGGAGGGTAACCCCGACCTCAAGCTCAGGGTGTTTGTCACCGGTGGTGGCTGCTCCGGCTTCCAGTACGGTTTCACTTTTGACGAGGTGGCGGCTGAAGATGACACCGTCATTGAAAAAGATGGCGTCAGCGTGCTGGTGGATGCGCTTAGTATCCAGTACCTGCAAGGTTCCCAGGTGGATTACGAGGAAGGCCTGCAGGGCTCGCGCTTTACCGTCACCAACCCCAATGCCACGACTACCTGCGGCTGCGGCGCGTCCTTTTCGATTTAGCGGGTTGTCGGCTTCAGGCTGACAACCACCGCAGTACCCCGCTTATTCCCCACAGCTCCGCTTGATCAATCCCCGCGTTTTTTGCCTTTGATACTTTTTGTGGCCGTCAGCCCCAGGGCTTTTTTGGCGGCGCGAATCTCGCTGGCGCTGTGGCGGGGAATCCGTGTGTCGATGGTCTTTTCAAGAGAATCCACCACGCCCTGCAGCACCTCGGTGCGGGCATACCATTTGTGATTGCCGGGGATGAGGTGCCAGGGTGCGAAATGGCTGCTGGTTTTCTCCAGCATGTCCTCGAAAGCACTGTTGTAGTCTTCCGCTTTGGCGCGGTTGCGCAGGTCTTCCGCCGTCAGCTTCCAGTTCTTGACGGGATTGTTGAGGCGCTCCAGATAGCGCTTGAGCTGTTCATCCTGACTGATATGGAGGAACAGCTTGATAATGACGACACCGTCGTCGTGGAGCTGGCGCTCGAAGTCGTTGATCTCACCATAGGCGCGTTGCCATTCAGCGGGTGACGCCAACTCCTCAACCCGCTCCACCAGTACCCTGCCGTACCAGCTGCGGTCGAAGATGGCGATGCTGCCTTTTGGCGGGAGCTTGGTCCAGAAGCGTTGCAGGTAGTGTTGTTGTAACTCAGTCTCGGAGGGTTTGCCGATGGAATGCACGCGATAGGAGCGGGGGTCGAGTTTTTCCGTCATGCGGCGGATGGCGCCACCCTTGCCACTGGCGTCCCAGCCCTCCAGCACAATCACCACCCGGTGATGGCTGTGAAAGCAGGCGATCTGCAACAGTGTCAGTTTGCCTTGCAGGGCCTTGAGTCTGTCCTGGTATTCATCGGCATCGGCAAGGCGCTTGTCCAGATCGATACTTTTCAGACTAGGTGGCTTGGTCAGGCTGGGTGGCTTGGTCAGACTGGATGGCTTGGACATATTTGGCTCCCGGGTGGGTTATACAGGCGGAGCTATGGGATTCACTGCAAAGCGAGTGAGCCCGTTCAGGGGAAGCAAATCGTTCCCAGCACGGTATCCCGGCTGGCGCCTGTTACGGCAGCCAGCGAGCCGGGCAATCTGTGCAGCGTCTGGCGGGCGAGCCAGGCAAAGGCGGCGCCCTCCACATGACCGGGGTCGATGCCGGCAGCAGCTGTCGAGCGCACGGGCGTCGGATTCAGAATGTCTGCCAGCAGGCCTATCAAGTGACCATTGTGAACACCGCCACCGCATACATATACCTCGTCCGGATGCTGATTGCCAGGCAGTGATGCCAGCCCCTGGGCGATGCTGCGGGCGGTAAACAGGGCCAGCGTGGCCTGGATGTCTGGCGGGGCGGGAATGGCTGCCAAAGTGTTCAGCACACTGTCGAGCCAGGGCAGGTTGAATTCTTCCCGCCCCGTACTCTTGGGGGCTGGGCGCGGGACAAAGGGGTGCGCCAGCAGCCTGTCGAGCAGTGTCTGGTCAACATGGCCGCTGGCGGCCCAGGCGCCATTGGCGTCAAAGGCATGGCCTGTGTGCTGGCGAATCCATGCATCCATCAGACAGTTGCCGGGGCCGGTATCAAAGCCGGTGATAGCGCCACTGGCGGGAATCCAGGTGATATTGGCGATGCCGCCAATATTGATGATGGCGCGATTGTGGTGCTGGTGTTGGAATACCGCTTTGTGGAAAGCAGGTACGAGCGGTGCACCCTGACCACCGAGGGCCATATCCTTGCGACGAAAGTCCGCCACCGTGGTGATGCCGGTACGCGCTGCAATCAGGTTGGGGTCGGCAATTTGCAGGGTGAAAGGATGAGCGCCGTTGGGGCGGTGGCGGACAGTCTGGCCGTGGCTGCCAATGGCTGTTATCTGGTCGGCTTGAAGCCCTGTCTGGCTCAGTAACGCCAGCGCTGTATCGGCAAAGAGGATTGCCAATGCCCGGTCGGTGCTGCCCAGCAGGTCGAGAGTGTCGGCACCGGGCAGACACAGGGACAGTATGTCGCGGTGTAAATTGGCGGGTATGGATTGTGTGCAGGCAGCGAGGATGCGGGGTGTTGAGCTGGTGAACTCCACCAGCACCGCATCGACGGCGTCGATGCTGGTGCCGGACATCAGCCCAATGTAGCGATCCGGGTCAGCCATTGGCTGGGGTTAATTGAGGTACGCGAGCTGGGTGGTGCGGAAGCTGGCAAGCTGGGTGAACAGGGGCGCCGTCTGTTCGACAAATTGCGCCATTTCCTGTCTGGAGATAGGATCGGCTTTGGGCAGCGCCACGGTGCGCGGGTTGGTGTGGGTGCCGTTGATCAGGAATTCATAATGGAGGTGCGGGCCGGTGGCATAACCTGTGGAACCCACAGTGCCGATAACCTGGCCCTGTTTTACGGATTCGCCCTGTTTCACCGAGCGCTTGTCGAGATGTAGATACTTGGTGGTATAGGTGCCGTTGTGTTCGATAACCACAAAGTTGCCATTGCCTGCGGCGGAACTGGAGGCGACCACACGGCCACTACCGGCGGCATAAACGGGGGTGCCGCGGGGCGCGGAGTAATCAACGCCGCGATGGGGCTTGACCGTCTTGAAGATGGGGTGCAGGCGGCGCGGGTTAAAGTTGGAGCTGACGCGGGTGAAATCCAGTGGCGCGCGCAGAAAGGCCTTGCGCATGGGATGGCCCTGGGGGGTGTAGTAGCTGGCTGTGCCGTCGGCGCCGACAAAGCGCACCGCCTGATGGAGTTTGCCCTGGTTGGTGAACTCCGCGGCAAGGACATTGCCTTCGCGTACCTTCTCGCCATCGAGCATTTCTTCTTCATAGACGATGGTGAAGGTGTCGCCCTCGCGAATATCCAGGGCGAAATCGATATCCCAGGCGAAGATGTTGGCAAGCTGCATGATCAGGGTGTGGCTGAGACCGGCCTTGTCGGCATCGAGAAACAGGGAGTGCTCAATGGTGACGTGGCTGAAGGCGTTGGCACTCACCGTCTCGCGGACGATGGTTTCGCCGTTGAAACCCTCGGCGTCACGGGTATAGCGGAAGGATTCCAGCGCCGAGCGCTCGTAGATGACTTCAGCGATGTTGCCGCTGTGATCAACGGCAATAGCGACAGTTTCACCGGGTTGGAGCTTTTTCAGGGCATCGGCGTTGGTTCTGGCGTTGGCCACGGCATGGACATCGGCCTGGTTGAGTGACAAACGGTTGAATATGGAGGAGAGGTTGTCGCCTTTCTGTACTTTCTGCACGCGCCAGCTGAGGCTTTCGTCAACAGGGGTTTCGGCGCTGGCCGAATCGGACTCCGCTACCTGCCGGTTCAGCTCTTCATAGAGGCTGTCGGGGGTGGGGATGCGGATTTCCAGCAGATTGGCGTCGCGGTAAGCAGAAACATCTTCGGAGGGTGCCAGTACCAGCAGCAGCACCAGGGCCATCGCCATGCCTGCGGCAGCATACAGGTGGGTTTTGGGGAGGGCGTTGGCGAAGAGTGTTTCCCAGAATTCGGGAGGATTCTGCCTTGTTGACATAAGCTTTCT
Source organism: Gammaproteobacteria bacterium BRH_c0 (assembly GCA_000961645.1). Taxonomy (GTDB): domain Bacteria; phylum Pseudomonadota; class Gammaproteobacteria; order Pseudomonadales; family Porticoccaceae; genus NAT127. The sequence goes on from LADM01000114.1 coordinate 16,557, forward strand.
CGGTATTTTGGTGTGAACTGTGATCAAGGCAACACTTTATAACAAAAAGTTCTCTGCACAGAAAGCCCTGATTTACTTTATGTGCATTTGACTGGTCTTGTAATTGAAAGCGGATACTGTATGGTTCGCGGTTTTTTCGGCATGGCAAATTTAGAGGCGCACTGACACACCATGAAGGGCTTGGACTTGATTGCAGACCTGCAGGCGCGGGGCCTGGTGGCCCAGATGTCCGGCGATGACCAGCTGGTATCCCATCTCGCCGAACCGAGAACCCTCTATTGCGGCTTTGATCCCACCGCTGACAGCCTGCATATTGGCAGCCTGGTGCCGTTGCTGGCCCTGCGCCGCTTCCAGCTGGCCGGTCACAAACCCATCGCGCTGGTGGGTGGCGCCACCGGGCTGATCGGCGACCCCAGCTTCAAGGCCCAGGAGCGCAAGCTCAATACCCCCGATGTGGTCGCTGGCTGGGCCGACAGCCTGCGGCGCCAGGTCAGCCAGTTTATTGACTTTGATGCCGGCAGCCAGTCGGCGCTGGTGGTCAACAATCTGGACTGGACTGAGAATATGTCCATGCTGGATTTCCTGCGCGATGTGGGCAAGCATTTCTCCGTCAACGCCATGATCCAGAAGGAGTCCGTCAAGCAGCGAATCGAGCGCGAGGGGGAGGGTATCTCCTTCACCGAATTCACCTACGCCCTGCTGCAGTCCTACGACTTTGCCGAGCTCAACCGTCGCCACCACTGCACCCTGCAACTGGGTGGCAGCGACCAGTGGGGCAATATCACCAGCGGTATCGACCTTACCCGCCGTCTCAATCACCAGCAGGTGTTCGGCATGACCCTGCCGCTGGTGACCAAGGCCGATGGCACCAAGTTCGGCAAAACTGAAAGCGGCACCATCTGGCTCGATGCCCGCAAGACGTCCCCCTACAGCTTTTATCAGTTCTGGCTCAACAGTGCCGATGCGGATGTGTACCGCTTTCTGCGCTACTTTACCTTTCTGCCGGTGGCCGAGATTCTTGATGTCGAGCGTGAAGATGCAGAAACTTCGGGGCGCAAGTCAGCCCAGGGCATTCTGGCCCGCGAGATCACGGCGCTGGTGCATGGGGCCGCAGGCCTCAATGCCGCCGAGCGTATTACCCAGGCATTGTTCAGCGGTGCGGCTGATTCGCTGTCCGAGCAGGATTTCGAATCCCTCCGCCAGGATGGCCTGCCCTCCAGTGTGCTGACGGCAGGCGAGCTGAAAAAACCCCTCACTACCTTGCTGGTGGATCAGGGGCTCGCTGCTTCCGGCAAGCAGGTGAAGGATGCCCTGGCGCGCGGTGCTGTCACTATTAATGGTGCGGCACACACCATGGAAGACAATATCCATACAGCGCGTTGCTTCGAGGCCGGGCGCGCCAGCTACGGGCGTTTCTTTCTGGTGCGGATGGGCAAGAAGAATTATCACCTGTTTGAGCTGGGGTGAGATGGAAGATGAGAGACGCATGATCTCCCGTCTCCCGTCCCCCACATCCCCTCGTTCTCAGCGCTGTCGGCTCTGCCGGTACTGGGTCGGCGATAGCCCGATGGTCTTCTTGAACAGCCGCGAAAAATAATACACATCGTCATAGCCGAGGCTGGCGGCCACTTCCTTGATGGACTGGCGGCTGCTGTCGAGCAGGTAGCAGGCTCTCTGCATCTTCATGTTGATAAAGTACTGGATCGGCGCTGAGCCGGTCAGGGCCTTGAACTTCTTGGCAAAATGAAAGCGCGAGACATTGGCTTCGGCGGCCAGGCTGTCGAGATCCAGCTGGCCGTGGATATGCTCCTGCATCAGTGCCCGCAGCTGCTCCAGATTCAGGGTTTTGCCACTGCGCGGCAGTTGCTGGCGGGTGAGCAGGGCGATGTAGCTGAGCAGCGCCTGCAACTGATGACAACCCTGAATAAATTCTGCCATCTGGTGGCCGCTGCGACGCAGGTCCGCCAGGCCGTCGAATACCCGCACCATCCTCGGTTGCACGCTGATATTGATCTTGAGGGATGCCGTCTGCGTGTGTGCATAAAACTGGTCCGCCAGCCGACCATCAAAGTGCAGCCAGTAGATCGTCCAGGGGTCCTTGCTGTCGGCCTTGTAGGCGTGGGCCTGCTCCCTGGGCAGCAGGATCAGGTCGCCACTGCCGATGCGGTAATGCCGTTTATCGCTCATCAGGGTGCCCTTGCCGCCGATGCAATAGATTAGCAGGTAGTTGTCCAGGCGCTGGCGCTGCATGCGGTGGCCGTGGGCATCAGGGTAGTAACCCATGGCTACCGGGTAGAGACCCTCGGTCAGCGGATGGCTGGCCAGCTGGCTGAGAATCGCCGGGGGTATCAGAAAGCGGATACCCTTGGCTGGCAGGGGCCAGTTGGAGGTAATTTTCATAGTATTGATTCTGTATATGTAGGGCTGTCGGCGCGATTTTGTTTCCGCCCGCGCCAAAATAGTCCATCATATCGCCAATATAATCAATCCAGTTTAAAGTTGGGCTATGCTTTCATGCAGGGCTTTCAAATCACCCCCGAGCCACATCCATATCCCCCAGAGAGGAGATAATTCATGTCCCTTGATATTCAGACCGCCGTTGACGAAGCCGCCGAGATCGTGCAATCCCTGATTGCACGTTCACGCAAGGCTCAGGCTCAGATTGAGAATTACACCCAGGAGCAGGTCGACGAACTGATCACCACTATGGTGTGGGCTGTTGCACGCCCTGAAGTGGCGGAGAAAATCGCCCAGTTCACCGTTGATGAAACCCAGCTCGGCAACTATGACGGCAAATACCTGAAAATTTTCCGCAAGACCCGCGCCGCCCTCTACGACATCATCGACGACAAATCCGTGGGTGTGATCGAGGAAGACAAAGAGCGCAATATCGTCAAGATCGCCAAGCCGGTGGGTGTGATCGGCGCCCTGGTGCCCTGCACCAACCCTGAGGCGACCCCGGTGATCAAGGCCATCTCTGCCATCAAGGGCCGCAACTCCATTGTTATTGCGCCCCATCCCCGCTCCAAAAAAACCAACAAGATGATCTGCGACCTGATGCGCGAAGCACTCAAGGCTTGCGGCGCGCCGGAAGACCTGGTGATTGCCATTGAAAACCCGCAGCTGGAAACCACCGCTGAATTGATGAAGCAGTGTGACCGCATCCTCGCCACCGGTGGTTCCGCCATGGTTAGTGCCGCCTACTCCAGCGGCACCCCGGCGCTGGGCGTGGGTGTGGGCAACGCGGTGATCACTGTTGACGACTCTGCCAACCTCGACGAGGCAGCGGAAAAAATCCGTATCTCGAAAACCCTCGACCTGGCCGCTTCCTGTTCCTCCGATAACTCGGTGCTGGCCTTTGCCTCTGTGTACGACCAGTTGCTGGAAAAACTCCAGGCCCAGGGCGGTTACCTCTGTAGCCCGGAAGAAAAACAGAAGCTGCAAGCCATTATCTGGGAAGACGGCCATATCTCTTCCCGCATCGTCGCCCAGCCGTCCACCACCCTGGCGGGTATGGCCGGTATCAATATGCCGGACGACAAGACCTTTTTCATTGTGCCGGAAACCGGTGCCGGTCGTGATTACCCCTTCTCTGGCGAGAAAATGTCCGTGGCCATGGCGTTCTACAAGGTCAATGACATCGACGAAGCCATTGCCATGACCAACGCCATTCAGGCCTATCAGGGCCAGGGTCACTCCTGCGGCATCTATTCCTACAATGATGACAACATCATGAAGTTTGCCCTGGCGACCAAAACCTCAAGGGTAATGGTCAACCAGCCCCAGGCGCCGTCCAACAGCGGCAACCTGTGGAACGGCATGCGCCAGACTTTCTCCCTGGGCTGCGGTTCCTGGGGTGGCAACAGCACCAATAACAACATCACCTGGCAGGATCTGATCAACGTCACCTGGATCTCCAAGCCGCTGGCCGAGGCCAAGCAGTTGCCGCCGGATGAAGTCTTGTTTGCCAAAGCGCTCAACAAGTTTAAATAACAACGAATTGGAGTGAACCGGCCCCTCCTGTGGCGGGTCCGGTTTGTCCGCATTCCACCGACCAATCGGGATAGTGATGGACTTTAATCTGACAGACGACCAAAAAGCCTTTGCCGAGAGCGCGCGCGCCTTTGCCGAAGGTGTTTTCAAACCCAATGCGGCCCTCTGGGACGCTGAACATATTTTCCCCAAGGATGCCCTCAAGGGCGCCGGTGACCTGGGTTATATGGGCCTCTATACCCCGGAAGCCGCAGGCGGGCTTGGCCTGGGGCGGCTCGACACCAGCGTTATCGTCGAGGAGCTGGCGCGCGGTTGTACGTCCACCGCCGCGTTTTTGACCATTCACAATATGGCCACCAGCATGATCGGCACCTACGGCCAACCCGAGCTGATCGAAACCTGGTGCCCTGAGCTGGTGGCGGGCGAAAAGCTGGCCTCCTACTGCCTGACCGAACCCAGCGCCGGTTCCGATGCCGCCAACCTGCGCAGCACGGCAAAAGCAGACGGCGACAACTACATTGTCAATGGCAGCAAGATGTTTATCTCCGGGGCCGGTGATACCGACATCCTGGTGGTGATGCTGCGCACTGGTGCTCCCGGTGCCAAAGGGATTTCAGCCTTTGCCATTCCGGCGGATCTTGCCGGTATCAGCTACGGTAAAAAGGAAGAGAAAATGGGCTGGAACAGCCAGCCTACCCGTACGGTGACCTTCGAGGATGTGGTTGTTGCCGCCGGCAATCGCCTGGGCGAGGAAGGCCAGGGCTTCAAGATTGCCATGCAGGGCCTCGATGGTGGTCGAATCAATATCGCCACCTGCTCCATCGGTACTGCCCAGGCGGCGCTGGAAACGGCTGTCTCCTACGTCAAGGATCGCAAGCAGTTTGGCCAGTCCATCGGCGAGTTCCAGAATACCCAGTTCAAGCTGGCGGACATGACTACCAACCTGGTGGCGGCGCGGCAGATGGTGCGCCTCGCCGCGTTCAAGCTCGACAGCAAGGATCCGGATGCCACCACGTTTTGCGCCATGGCCAAGCGCTTTGCCACCGATGTCTGTTTCGATATCTGCAATGACGCCCTGCAACTGCACGGCGGTTACGGCTACATCAAGGAATACCCGCTGGAGCGCCATGTGCGCGACAATCGGGTTCACCAGATTCTGGAAGGCACCAACGAAATCATGCGCGTCATCATTGGCCGTCGGCTGTTGATGGACGGCGCCCTGGAGGTTATCAAATGAGTATCAGCCCAACTGAAAAACTGCTTGTCGAAATTATTGATCACGTTGCACTGATCACCATCAACAATCCCCCGGCCAATACCTGGGACACTGAGAGCCTGCCGGGCCTCAAGACTGTTGTGGAAAGGCTCAATGCCGACCGCAATATCTATGCCCTGGTGATTACCGGCTCTGGCGACAAGTTTTTCTCTGCGGGTGCGGACCTGAACATCTTTGCCGATGGCAGCAGCGAAAACGCCACCATGATGTCCGATTACTTCGGTGAAGCCTTCGAGACCCTGTCGGATTTTCGCGGTGTGTCCATTGCCGCCATCAACGGTTTTGCCATGGGCGGCGGACTCGAAGTGGCTCTAGCTTGCGATATCCGCATCGCCGAGGAGCAGGCGCAGATGGCGCTGCCCGAAACCAAGGTGGGCCTGCTGGCCTGCGCCGGTGGCACCCAGCGCCTGTCCTGGCTGGTTGGCGAAGGCTGGGCCAAACGCATTATCCTCTGTGGCGAGCGGGTCAAATCGGATACAGCCCTGCGCATCGGTCTGGTGGAAGAAGTGGTCGGCAAGGGTGAATCCAAAGCCAAGGCGCTGGAGCTGGCCGCCCAGGTGGGCAACCAGAGCCCCATCGCTGTGGCCTACAGCAAGGAACTGATCCATCAAGCCCGCAACGTGGCCATGGACAAAGCCCTGCCCCTGGAGCGCAAGCGTTTTGTCGACCTGTTCGATACCGAAGATCAGCTGGAAGGGGTCAATGCCTTTCTGGAAAAACGCGCCCCACAGTGGAAGAACAAATAATGACAGCGCCGGTATTATTTACAGAACTGGCTGGGCGCGATGACCAGCGCATCGGTGAAATCACCCTCAATGTCCCCGCTACCCTCAATTCACTGACGCTGGAGATGGTCGAGTTGATGCTCGACCAGCTGGCCAGGTGGGAAAAGGATGATGGATTGGTGGCAATCGTCATTCGCGGCAGCGGCGAAAAAGCCTTTTGCGCTGGTGGCGATGTCCAGGCCCTGTACAAATCCGCCACTGCCAATCCCGGTGGCCCCTGTACGGATGCCGAAACATTCTTTACCCGGGAATACCGTCTCGACCATGCCCTTCACGTATACCCCAAACCCCTGATCGGCTGGGGTCACGGTATTGTGATGGGTGGCGGTATGGGGGTGTTCTCCGGCTGCAAGCATCGAGTCGTGACGGAAAAAACCCGCATCGCCATGCCCGAGGTGAGCATTGCCCTGTTCCCCGATGTGGGCGGCAGCTATTTTCTCAATCGCATGCCGGGTCACAGTGGCGCCTTCCTGGCGTTGACCGGGGCGTCCATCAACGCCGGTGACTGTCTGTTCGGCGGCTTGGGGGATTATTTTATCCTCAACGAGCACTACGGCATGGTGCTTGAGGCTCTGCAGGTAGCCCAGTGGCAAGTCGGCGACAACGCCGCCAACCAGGAGCGCTGTCGCCAGGTGCTGGAGAGTATTGCCGCCGAGTGTAGCGAGCAGCTGCCAGCAAGCAACGTCGAAGCCAATATGGCGCAAATCGACGCGCTCTTTGTCGATGAGTCTCCTCTGGCGGTGATCGATGCCATCCTCGCTATTGATTCTGATCACGAGTGGATGAACAAGGCGCGGGATGGTCTGGCCTACGGTTCGCCACTCAACTCGCTGCTGATCTACCGGCAATTGCAGCAGTCGAAGGGCAAAACACTGGCCGAGGTCTTCCAGTCGGAAATCGTGCTGGCGACCAATATCGTGCGCTACCCGGAATTTACCGAAGGTGTGCGCGCCCTGCTGATCGACAAGGACCGCAAACCCGACTGGCGCTATAAAACCCAGGCGGAAGTCCCTGCTGATGTGATCGACGGTTTTTTCCGCGCGCCCTGGCCACAAAACCCGTTGAGCGACCTCCAATAACGAATCCCTGAAGGAAATACACCATGGCAACTATCGCATTTATCGGTCTTGGCAATATGGGTGGCCCGATGGCTATCAATCTGGTCAAGGCTGGACACAAGGTAACCGTTTTCGACCTGGTGCCCGCCGCTGTAAAAACGGTCACTGACGTTGGCGCATCTTCCGCCGATACGGCTGTGGCTGCCGCCAGGGGTGCTGATTTTGTCATCACCATGCTGCCAGCCAGCCGCCATGTTGAAGGTGTTTATCTGGGCGAGAGCGGGCTGCTCGCCGCTCTCGACAGCAACACACTGGTGATCGACTCCAGCACTATTGATGCCGCTACCGTGCGCAAGGTGGCGGCTGTCGCCAAAGAGCGCGGCATCGCCATGGTGGATGCGCCTGTGTCCGGTGGCGTGGCTGGCGCCACGGCGGGTACGCTGTCTTTTATGTGCGGCGGCGATGATGACGCCTTTGCCAAGGCTAAGCCTGTGCTCGAAGCCATGGGCAAGAACATCTTTCACGCCGGTGGCCATGGCGCCGGCCAGGTCGCCAAGATCTGTAACAACATGCTGTTGTCAGTGCTGATGGTGGGTACGTCCGAAGCGCTGAGGCTGGGCATCGACAATGGTCTCGATCCTGTGCGTCTGTCGGAAATTATGCTGGCCAGCTCCGGGCGCAACTGGACCCTGGAAGTCTATAACCCAGCGCCCGGGGTGATGGAAAAAGCTCCTGCCAGCAATGACTACAAGCCCGGCTTCATGACTGAACTGATGCTCAAGGACCTGGGGCTGGCCATGGAAACTGCCATTGCCAGCAGCTCTGCTACGCCCATGGGCGCCTTGGCTCGCAGTCTCTATGCCAGTCATGCGCGCAATGGAAACGCCAAGCTGGATTTTTCCAGCATCTATCAGGCTCTGGCTGAACAGTAGAACCACGCGTTGTGGCGGCATAGGCCGCCACAGTTCACATGCAGGGAGGCCTTATGTCTGTCTATGAGTATTCGTGTAAAAGCATCAATGGCGAGGAGGTCTCAATCGGGGACTTCCGTGGCAAGGTTCTGTTAATCGTCAATACAGCCAGTGCCTGCGGGTTTACCGGGCAGTACAAGGGCCTGGAGGCGCTCTATCGCGATTTACAGAACGATGGGCTGGTGGTGCTCGGTTTCCCCTGCAACCAGTTCGGCCAACAGGAAAAGGACAGTGAGGCGGAGATCAGTGAATTCTGTGAACTCAATTTCGGCGTATCTTTTCCCCTGTTCGCCAAGATTGACGTCAATGGTGACAATGCTCACCCACTCTACAGCTACCTGAAGAAACAGGCCAAGGGCATACTCGGGTCTGAAACAATCAAATGGAATTTCACAAAATTCCTGGTAAATCGCCAGGGCGAGGTGGTGAGGCGCTATGCACCCACTGACAAGCCTGAAAATATTCGCAAGGATATTGCCGCTCTGCTGGGTTAGTTCTGCGCCGGGCAAAAGCGCTCGCTGGCTGTCCGTCGACCAGATCGATCGTGCTGGAGCCACATTTTTTGTGGCTGGCGATGATAATCGTCGGCATGGTTTCCATAAAAGCATGCGTGGTGGTTCAGTACGTTAGTCCTGTAATGTCGAGCGTGTGATTATTTCCCGCATCAAATCCAGGAGAACCGTTCAGTATTTTGCGAATGCTCTGGATTGCAGGAATATGAACGCCTGACAAAATACCCTTAAAAACTAGGTATTTGCAGAATATTTGAAAAAGGTGATTGACAGGGTGTTGAGAGTCGCTAGAATGCGCGCCTCTGCTGACGGCAAGGTTGAAAGTCAGCGGGGGATTCGGGAAGGGCAGCGGAAATTAAGTGCACTTTTGGGGTTGACAAAAAGGCGGCGTTCTATAGAATACGCAGCCCGCTCTGAGAGAGCGAACGTTCTTTAACAAGTTGATCAGGCAATGCGTGTGGGCGCTTGCTGAGATGAATCGGAGACGATAAATCATCAGATGCAAGTGACCTATGAATGTGAATTTTTAGAGAATAAGCATCTGAGCCGAGTTTTTAAGTCGTGCCACGGGCAACTGTGAAACGGCTTCCTCTTGCGCTTCTTCGGGAGAATGCAGAGGTAAAAGACTTAAACTGAAGAGTTTGATCATGGCTCAGATTGAACGCTGGCGG
>LADM01000047.1 GCA_000961645.1 Gammaproteobacteria bacterium BRH_c0
ATCACCCCTTCGGGGCTGCGTCGCTGCGCTCCTTGTCCAAATTGCTGGCCGCAATTTGTCGAACCGGAGGGTTCTCATCAGATCCTCTCATAACCACAAATTAAAAAACCCCGGTCTTTTGGACCGGGGTTTTTTAATTTGGCGGTGAGGGAGAACGCCACAAGAAGTAAATCATCGGACGTATCGGACGCTGAATATAGATATTTTTCTTTATAATCATAGCGATACTGTTCCAATGTGCTCCTGTGCATCCTATACTATCCGTGTCAATTGACGGTCTACATGACGGTTCCATCACCATCAGACCGTCATCCCCTACCCCTTCAATGAGCGACTCGGATGCCATTAACCAACATCTCAGTATCCAAAGCCAAACCAGAAGCCAAAAACTATAAGTTAACTGACCAGGGAGGACTGTTCCTCCTTGTCAGGAGTACCGGCTCAAAGGTCTGGAAGTACGACTATAGGATCAATGGCAACCGGGGCACCTTCACTATTGGAAGCTATCCAGAGGTCTCCCTGAAGGATGCCAGAGAGGCCCACCTGCAAGCCAGGCGATTGGTGGCTGAAGGCAAGAACCCCACCGAAGCCAAGACGGTCAATCGCCTCAAAGCTGAGATGGATGAAAAGCGCTTCAGCCACTACGCCAAGGACTGGATCGCCAAACAGAATCTGGCCACAGCTACCGAGGAGGATTTGGTGCAGCGGGTGGAGAAGAACCTGTACCCCTATCTGGACAAGAAGCCCGTAGATAGTTTCACCACCCTGGAACTGCTCAAGGTATTGAGCCTAGTATCAGATCGGGGAGCCCGGGAAACGGCCAAGCGCATGGCAGGGGTGCTACGCCGAGTATTCAACGAACTGCTGATACTTGGCTTGATTGAGAACAATCCCGCCCAAGGCCTGGCGGAACTACTGCCCAGGCCTGACCACCGCCAGAAGGGTAACTTTGGTCACATAACAGATCCCGAAGAACTAGGGCCTTTGATCCAACAGATCTACAACCCGAGCAACAGGCAAGACCCGGTTACCACCTGCGCCCTGAAGCTGATGCCTCTTCTGTTCCTGCGGCCCAAGAATATCCGCTTCATGAAGTGGAGCTACATTGATTTTGCGCAAGCCATGCTGACCATCCCTGGCTCCGAGATGAAAGCGGGCAAGGAACTCAAGGTTCCCTTGGCCAGACAGGCTATCGAGATACTCAATGAAGTCAGGGCAATCACTGGAAGACACCCCTATGTCTTTGTCACCAGCCACGGACACGGCAGTCCAATGAGCGAGAACACAACCACTGCGGCCCTGCGGAGGCTTATCAACCCAGCGACAAAGAAGCCATACGGAACAGGCTATATGACCAGTCACGGGTTCAGGCATACCGCAAGCACTCTTCTAAACGAGATGGGCTATTCGGCAGATGCCATAGAGCTCCAGATGGCGCACATCAGTCAAGACCGGGTAAGATCCACCTACAACAAGGCTCAGCTGATGAACGAAAGGACACACATGATGCAGGAGTGGGCCGACTACCTTGAAAACTTAACACGAATAACTTAATCGGAAGAAATTGACAGTGAATGATATTGTTCTCCCCCGCTTGGTGTCTATTGCTAGCACAATCAAAACTCTTGGCCTTGAAAACACCCACACATTTACGATAGAAGCTGTTAAAACACTACTCCAGATTGTTAATGATTACGAAGTACCAATGTACATAATAGGAGAGACTATATTCGGTGTCTCACGAATCCAGATTGATGATGATTATTATTGCTACGAAGATTCGGAGACTGGGTATATTCAGCAAATAGATGCCATGCATTGTGATGAATTCTTGAGCCAAGATCCTGACATAAGAGCTGTAGATGGTACTGTTGGTGAGGGAAGCGACAAGCTTATATATATTGATGTGCAATCATTTTCAGTGGGCGGCAGTCATTATCTCGTGAGCAATGAAGAGGGGTATTTGTGTAGTTCCCGATTTCTACTTAGTACGTTTTATTTCCTGCGGGAACACATCCTTAAATTGAATAAGCAATCCACAAAAGCAGATACAGAGACTTTAATTTTAGGGAAACCCTCCCCTTCAATGCAAAAAAATAGGGAGATTGCCTTTAAGTTTTGGTTGATAACAAAGGCTAACCCCAATCCAAACAATCACAAGGTAGTAAAAGATCTGCAAGAATGCTATCAATTAATCGGCAACCCAACTCAAACTAAAGTTTGGGAGATGCTGAAAAAGATTGACGAAAGACTTTTCGCTCATGGAAAAGATGATTTCTTCAAAAAACAAGATTTAATTGACTTCAAACAAGGCACCGGACTACAGCGAGGAAAGTAAATATCCCCCGGCAAAGCCTGGGCGGGCCACTTTGTGATTGATGTTGTTCATTGATTGTATTTTAAATACCATCCTGCATCCTGCAATCTACAGGATTTCTATTCCCCTTCCGCCGTCTCCGTTGACAACAGATTGATCGCCACTTAGTCGGATTTCTAGAATGTCTGATTTCCAATTGGTAGCGGTGTATCGACTTGTAGCTATCTCCCCAATTCTTGAACTTCTCCTATTACCCTTCGGTTGTTAGGGCACAAGCATATATAGCAATCAAACAATATTGGGGGTATTCCATATCAACATGCCGATATTATTTCTTTTTAATATCATATACTTATGAGGGCATTTCAGCAAAACCCCATACTTCCACTTGATTTCAAAGGTTATCCATCAGTCCTACTCTGCCCTTGTCGCCTGTTGAGGACGACGTATTCTCCAACAACCTTAAAGGACAGTTTATGAACCACATTGGGAAGCAACAACACCACCATTACCAACATAAGAAATTGATGCGCATAAGGGAAGTTATGCAAATGACGGGGATTTCCAAATCCCACATCTACCATTTGTCGAGTACAGGTAAGTTCCCTAAAAGCATCTCTCTTGTCCCGGGCGGTACTTCGCGGGCATGGGTGTCCACCGAGGTAGACACCTGGCTTGAAGAACGTATCGCTGAGCGTGATCAGGAGGCCTACGCATGAGCAAGAAGTCTTCTCTGATTGTCAATCTTCCCAACCTGACACCCCAAGTTACCCTCCCTTACCACTTAGGCAAGCTGTTGAATCTTATCATCGCGGCGAAAGAGGGGGGGATCAGCAGCCTGGCGCTTCACGATGCTGGGTGCGTGACTCCGGCCAATGGCGTTAGTGCTCTGAAAGCCCTTGGTGCAAAGATCCATTCCGACCGCAAGCATGCGATTGATGCGAAAGGCGAGGAAAGGCCTGGGGTCGCTCACTACACCTATATGGGCTGGCAGTAAAAGCACGCCCCCTCTATGAGGGGGCTATTTTCATATACAGGAAACTAAACATGTGCATACTGAAAGAACTCCTTAACGCACTCGACCATGACATCGACATCCAACCAGAAATCGATGAAATATCAGGAGCGGATGATCACCCTCATTTTTTGTTTGAGTCCACGGAGGACCAAAGTGGGGCCAATGCGACGAACAGCTTTGAGCTTCTTGACACTAGCCACACCGTCGTGGGTCAGTGCGTCTACACCCCCGGGGCTGAGATTGTCAGCAATCCTGTTGAGCACAGCAGCCCTCGTTATATGCAATTGGGTGAAGGCAACACAGTCTTCGTCGCAACGTCCATTGCTGATGCAATTGCCCTCCACAAGACCGGGATCAGCGCAAAGACAATTGCTCCTCTTCATGCTGAAGACCTGATCGATATCTGCGCATCGCTGAAAAATAGCTACCCATCCCACCAATACGTCGTTCTGGGTTCGAGGAGTCACTCACACCTTATCGTGGCAGCCAAAGAACTCATCAGTGCGAAATCTGACTATCCTCCTCCCCGTTTCGATTCCTGGTACGAGTTTGAAGATAAGGAGGGGGTAGAGGCCGTTGATACTTATCTCCACCGTTTTGACAGTGAGGCAGCTGCAGTCGACAGTTTTTTGGTTACCGACGAGCATGTTAAGAACATTGAAAACCAGCGATTCCTCTTTGATAACTTGATCATCAATCAGCATATTGCTGTCATTTGCGCTGAACCTAATGCTGGCAAGACAACGATCATGAACTGGGTCTGCAGCCAGATCAGTGAGACCACAGACATCCGTTACCTGAACCTCGATTGCTCCGGATCCGAACTCAGGGACTACCAGAGTTTTGCCAAACAATATGGGTTTGAGTTCATCAACTTCGATATCACCGAGACGAAGGAGGAGGATTTCTTCCAAGCCTTGAGGGATAGTCCTGACCTCAGCGGCAAGCTCTATATTTTTGATACCATGAAGAAGCTTGTGGACCCAATGAGGAAGGATCAAGTAAAGGCATTTATGAAGCTATTGCGCACATTCTGTGTGAAAGGCGCGTCTTTCGTCCTTCTTGCTCATACCAACAAGCACAAAACCAAGGAAGGATTGCCTGTGTTCGAAGGGGTAGGTGATGTGAGAGCTGACTGCGACGAGATGATCTACCTCATACCCCAAGATAACGCAGATGGCTCAAAAACTGTCACGACAGCCCCTGATAAGACCAGGGGACATTTCGTGCCCATCACTTTCACTATTTCCGAAGACCGTTCTGTATCCCTGACCGAGTATGTGGATCTTCTGGAAGAGAGTAGGCAGCGTGCGGATCAATCGATCATATCTACAGTCCTTGGTGCTATATCTGCCGGACAGACTACTCAGGGTGCCATCTTAGAAGCCTGCCAACAGCAAGGTATTAGTACTCGACAATCACGACGGGTCCTGGAAGCCTATTCCAAAGGGGCAAAGCATCTGTGGACAGTACAAAGAGGCAAAAATAATTCCCTGGTATACACGCCAGCGTAGGGCGCCATGAAAATAGAGAGGGGTGTAAAAACCACCTCTCTACTGTAAAAGCGTAAAAGGTGTGCAAAGTGTGCAAAGTGTGCAAACCCAGGCTGCACTTGGGTTTGCACACCTTTTACAGTTTTTACGGTTTTACAGGTGTGCCCGGTTTTTACAGTCAATTCCCTCCAGCTCCTCAAGATAATGGTTCTGAGCTTTGCCCAATATTCCCAGATTGTATAAACCTTCAAATTCTGGCTTCAGTTCAGGGCGATACAGACAAAGGCTGGTGATGAAAATCACGTTTTAGAGGGCATATCTAGCCCATGACAAATTGAACCAAAACATGTGACACAAGATACCCGACCAATCCAAGGACAACGACATCTACTATTACCAAAGTCCTAAGGGCTAATGACTCTTTACGCATACGGCTTTTCCTATTTTGGTGTATCCGTTGTTATTATTTCCCGCGCCGTAATCGTTTTCATGGGTTTCGATCGGCAATACCACTAGCCAACAACCCAGACTGTGCTGGCCAACGCACCGATAATAATAATGGAAAGCGCATCCCCGGGAGCGGAGTACCCCAAAGCGAGTGGGACGAAGGCCGCCGGGGGCCGAGAGCAGACTGGGGATGATGAGCAAAATGCAAACCAAAAAAACACTTTCACTACTCTGTTGCTCCAGGCTTCCTCACTGCCGCTAGTCTACCTGCCGGAAACTTTCCCCGCCTCCGCGACAGCGGCAGGGCACCCTCCGCCTGCGGCGGTATCCCTACCTTGTCACTACGCGGGGACAGTTTCCTGGAATCACCACAACTACAAACTGGTTAAATTTTGATCAGCGATGGCTTATCTTTGGCTTCCTCAATACCGATATTTCACCGAGTATCTAATATCCGCCGGAGCTCTTCTGCCATGCCTTCAAGCCGAGACACCCTCGGCTGTGATCGACTCCAATGGAGACGCACAGTCAGAGCCCTTGAGGCCCATCTGGAATCGATTTACCTATACGTTACCGGGATACTAAGTTCACGAAATCAGCGCTTCCTTGCTATAGGGGGCCGATATACTAAACCCCGACATATTGTTGTCATTATTAATGCCCGCGCATACCCCGAGTGCCGCCCTAGGCGTAGCGTCAGCGGAGGCCGACGGGCGAAGCACGGCATGGGGTATGCGCGGGCCATCAGAGAGGGGAGGCTTATTCATACTCATTTACTGAGGCCCTACCCTTACCCCCATGCCGTGCCTTGGCCTGCGCTCCGCTAAAGCTACGCTCGGCCAGCACTCGGGGGATGCGGGTAGGACGAGTCCACCAGCCCTGCATACGCGAACAACAGAGAGACCCCGATCTCAGACTGTAAAACCTGTACAGGGTGTAAAAACGTAAAAACCGTGCAAAGTGTACAAACCCAGACGCCACGCGGGGTTGAGATAAAAGTGCAAAATTTTTTGGTCAAAATTTAACCAGAGGGTTCTGGGAAATTTTCAAAATAGGTACTGACTCAGTAACTGGAAGTCTCTGGCTTGAATTCAAAGTACCCCCCCCCCCGGTAACGCTACGCTCCTGGTGAGGTACTGACCCCCCAGTACTATCACCTACCCGGAGTACTTCTTATGCGCAAAGCATTCCATGCGTTCTTTAACTTCTTCGCAACCCTGTTCGTTGCTGCCAATCGTGGTGCTTCGACCTTGGATAACTATGCCAAATGGGCGGAAGCTGAGTCCGGAGCCTTCGAACTTGAGGCCCGCCTTGAGCGTGATGCTCGCCTCGCTGCCCTCAGCAAGGAACTGGGCATAGATCTCAAGGTCGTTGAGGCAAAGTCCGCAGCTGCGTAACAAACTGGCACTATCCCGAAGGGATGGTGCCTTCTTCTTTACTCTCTACACATCACACACTGAGTCAGAAATCCCGTTAAGTGGCAGACATTCACATGATCTCACTTCATGCCGTAACGCTTCGCTTGTGGAAAGGGAATAGCACTGGTGGCGCCACCAGATGCCAACCAACCCCTCAAATACCCACTGGAGCATCACGACATGAATATGAACTACGAAATTCTTGGGGCTGGTTCAATAGCCCCTGGATTCACCGACTACCAAAATGCCACCATCCGCGAGGCTATTGGCATTCTCGAAACCAGAATCAAGGACAAGGAGGCGTTTACCAATCCTCCGGATGTAAAGTTGTTCTGCCGACTCCACTTGGCAGCAGAGCTGGACGAATACTTTGCTTGTCTGTTCCTCGACAGTCAGCACAGACTGATCGCCTTTGAACACTTGTTCAGAGGCACCATTGATGGCGCCAGCGTCTACCCCAGGGTAGTGGTTCGCCGGTGCCTTGAACTAAATGCATCAGCAGTCATCATGACGCACAACCACCCCTCTGGAGTCACCGAACCCAGCCGCGATGATACAGCCATCACCAGGCGCCTGAAGGAAGCACTTGCACTTATTGACGTCCGGGTTCTCGATCACATCGTCGTTGGGGTTGAAGGCACTACCTCAATGGCAGAGAGGGGATTGATATAAATCGCAAGGAACATCTGCTGAGATTGTTCTCAGGGCACCCAGAAGTATCTATCCATGGAGGAAAGGTTCATCCAAGCAGAAATGTCATAGCACCCACACGGGTGCTATTTTTTTACCCAGAAAGGGCCAGAGCAATGCCGCACCAGACTAAACATAAAACGGGATTATGCGCAGTGCAGGCACCGTCCGCTGGCGCCGCATAATCTGTCCTATGTTAAATCTGGTTTCTGCTTACCTGATGCTCGTCAGCATCCGTGACCTGTACAGCTTTACATCCCTGCTTGTTCACTCCACCTGACTGCGCGATGCCTCTGAGCATATCACGCATGGACCAATCTTCTCGGCAGCTCCTGGCCCCGTGGATGAATATAAGGGCACCTCTAAAAATCTGAGATTCAAAGTACACTTCCACATCAACCTCCCCAGGAAACTGCAACCAAAGTCAGCATCAATCTCGCCCAGCCGACGAATTAAATTTCCAACGCGATAGTTAGCTGGTTTAACCAGCGTTAAACGAAGCAATATGTCAGCTATCGGCTGCGCCCATTGGCGCGTGTTCTATCTGCTCTCCCCTTCCCGAGTTCGACCCCTAGAAAAACTCTGATAAAGAAGCCCTGAACTGGCGTCGAACGATGACCGGGGCCCCCGGGCGTGACCAGTGGTCTAATGGCGCACTAATCCGTATGCTTATGCCCTTGAAGGATATCGAGCTTGGTTATGGCTATTTTCGAGGAAGTGCTCGCATGGGCCGACAGGCTACCGCTATGGCGCCAAGACGCCTTGCAGCGCCTGTGTATTCAGGGAGGCTGGAACGAAGCGGACCTTGGCGAGATTCTCGATCTCGCCAAGCAGCATCACGGGATCAGCTGTGCGATCAAGTCCACGCCGCAGCCGACCAGGTTCGCTGCGGACCATTTTCCCGCCGAGCCGAATCAGGAAGGCACTGTAGTTCTCACATCTCTACATACACTTCTTAACGTCGGGAAAATTCCGAGCGACCAGACTCTGGCGTTCCAGTCGCAAGGGCTCACCATCGTGTACGGCGGCAACGGCGCCGGCAAGTCCGGCTATGCGCGTGTACTGAAGCAGGCGTGCCGAGCCAGGAGCCCGGGCACCGTCTACGCCAACGCGTATGACCCGAACTTCCAGCAACTTACGCCGAGCGCCACCATCGACTTCGCATTGGACGGCACCCCGGACCAGGCCCTCTGGAGCGGTCAGCGCGGCCACGTCCCTCGGCACGAACTCAGAGGCATCTCTGTCTTCGACGGCGACTGCGCGCGACACTACCTTCAGGCGAGGGAAGCGGCCATCTTTCAGCCGGTCGCCCTCACCTACCTCCAACAGCTAGCCAATGGCCTCAATCAGGCGCTTGGTCCACGGATTCAAGCAGAAATCAACAGTCTAGCTATAGACGTTACACCGTTCAATGTCATCCCTGCCGATACCGAGGCCGGCCGGGCAGTGCATCCGATCAGCGCCGCCACGGATCTGACGCGGGCGCGCACATTAGCCACGCTCACCCAGGATGAGCAAGCAGAACTTGCACGCCTGCCCCAGGAGATCAGCGAGGCGGACCCCACAGCCAAGGCGACGATCCTAGACAACAACGCGACGAGGGTCGATGAGTTGGCCAACAGCATCGCCGCCGCCGCCAACGTCGTGTCCGATGATTCGATCGAGGCTAGGCAGTCCGCGCATCGAAGGCTGCTGGATGCCGAGGCGGCTGAGCGCACAGCATCTGCCCTGCTACAGGCGGAAGATACCACGCCGCTGCTTCCCGGCACGGGCCAAGGCCCCTGGGCGCTACTGTTCAACGCTGCACGTGAGTACTCGACTAGCGCCGCGTACCCGGGACAAGCCTTTCCGGTCACAGACGAAGGTGCAGTATGCTTGCTTTGTCAACAGGAGCTGACTCCGGCAGCGAAGGATCGCTTGCAGCGCTTCGATCGCTATGTCCGGGACTCGGCGTCCGAAGCCGCTCAGGCCGAGCGTAGCGCTTGGCAACAGATCGTCCACGACATCGGCCAAGCGACCGTCACCTTCAACGTCTCCCAAGTCATGTCGGAGAGCTTGGGTAGTCGCATGCCGACGCTGCCGGACGACACCCGGACCCTCCAGGAAGACTTGCTCTCTCGGCTTCAGTGGCTCAGAACCGCCATTGCTAACGGAGTTTGGCTGGACAGGCCAGCGTATCGCGGTGCGAATCCGACAGCTTCGATCCGCCAGATCGCGGAGACCCTGCGCGCCGAGGCGGCCGCATTGCGCTCCAACCTCGATACGGAAGCCCTGGCGGCCAAGCGGCTTCGACTGAAGGAGTTGGAAGCACGGCGGCTGCTTTCCGAGCATATCGAAAGCCTTGCCCAGGTGATTGGCAATCTCGACCACAAGGCGAAACTTCAAAGCTGCTTTGAGGATATCGGAAATACCCGCCCAATTAGCTTGTTTGCAGGTCAACTCGCCAAGAGGTACGTCAGTGAAGCGCTGGCCGGGAGGATGAACGAAGAGCTCAGGAAGCTTGACCTTTACCACATCCGGACCGGGGTCAGTTCAACCGGTGATGCGGGAGCAGTACGCCTTGGCATTCTACTTCACGAAAGCCAGCTCGACCCGCATCTCGTACTAAGTGAAGCAGAACAACGCATGTGCGCGCTCGCGTACTTCTTCGCAGAACTCTACCAGTCGGGATCCACTTCCGGGATCGTATTCGACGATCCGGTTTCGAGCCTTGACCACAACCATCGAACCGCAGTCGCGCGACGGATAGTTGAGGAATCCGCCAACCGCCAAGCCATTGTATTCACCCACGATGCGGTGTTCTTCGGAGAGTTGATCACACTCTGCGCGGATGCCCAGCTGACGCCTACAATAAAATCGATCAGCTATCGCGCAGAAGGACCTGGCTACATCGATGCCGAATTGCCTTATGACATGCGAAAGCATCGTGATCGCATTACACAACACCGAGCCGACCACCAGAGAATTGCAGCCAACTTCAATAACCCTCCCGGGGATGATGAGCGGTTTGCGATCCGTAATGCCTACGATGACCTTCGCGTCACGATTGAAGTGGGAATCGAGGACACAATACTCAATGAAACCGTAGTCCGGTTCCGCGACGGTATCTCTGTAGGCCGACTTAATGGCGTGATGATCGTGCAGGAGGCCGAGTACCGCGAAGTACAACGTTTGCATGACAAGTGTTGCCGCAATGTGCGTGCACATTCACATGCGGCCGGCCAGCAGCGTGCTGTTACGCAACCGGATGAGCTCCTGCGAGATATCGATGCCGTCAATACCTTGTTCCAGAATATCCGTAGGCGCAGAGGTTGAGCCGGCCCGCAAGATAGAGTCACTACATGTTAGTTGCCGTCCCCCGTCTTCACGGACGGGGATCCAGCGTAATCCAGGGCGGCGACGTGCCCTCCAAGCAGGTAGTTGTCACTCCGCTACTAACCCCTCCTCGGCAGCGATAAGCGGACGAAGG
Source organism: Gammaproteobacteria bacterium BRH_c0 (assembly GCA_000961645.1). Lineage (GTDB taxonomy): Bacteria > Pseudomonadota > Gammaproteobacteria > Pseudomonadales > Porticoccaceae > NAT127. Next base: position 10,853 of record LADM01000047.1, read on the forward strand.
ATGTTCCGGCGACTGGTTGAAGCCGCAGTTGAAAGCAGACAATCTACTTTATTTAATCTCACCTAAACCAAGTATCTATTAACGCAGTCTCCTTGCGGCCAGAAGCGGAGTCTCAACAAAGCTCGGTTAATGACACAATTCCGCACCACGCGTTGGGGAGACTTTGAACATCGCGACCACTCATATTGCACGATCCCACTGCAATACGAGTCAGAGCGCGAACGTCTTATTCGTCAATATCGCTAAATATCGACCTGAGTTTCGCTTCTTCTGCGATAGTGGCCGATGGCAAATTAGTGAAGAAACTTTCGCTCTCTTCCGATGACTTGCGTGCTTCAACTTCGGTCTTGGCTGTTTTAATATCACCCTCCAGCTCGTAGAGACGGTTTCTAATGCGCTCATCTTCTTCGGCAAGGCATCGCAGTTTGTTGACGAAAGATTCGACACTTTCAAATTGGTCGTCGATATCTCCGTCTGCATCAGCGTCTTCCGTAAGCTCCGCTATCTTAATCGGGATCTCATCATCTAGCATGGCCACGAGTTTGATCGTGAGTCTCATCAGTTCGTGCGGGCGAAGCATCGCGAGGATAGGTTCTTCTGACAGGAACGAAACGTCGAACGAATAGAGGGCAGCCTCTTCTAACGCTTGACATGTGGCCACTCTCACATCTTCACTGAGCAAGTTCATGGAAAATGCGGTCGCCCGAAGGACAACCTCCGCGTGCCTGCCAATCCCCACCCAAGGACTTGAGGATCCTTGACGATCGAGTAAGTTCGGAGCCAACTGTAGCACTCGTTGAACAACGTTTTTTGGAGCTCGCCTGTTTAGGAACTGAAACAGCCGCTCATTCATATCTTTTGAGTCCGGGGTCTCAAGCAGGCGGCTGATCAAGGTTTCTATTCCAGCAACTGGAACCACGACAGCGTCATTTACACTTGTTGCACCTCCACATACCGCCTCAGCCAGTAGAGTTTCGATTCTTGCTCCCCTTAGATACAGTTCTACAAGGTCTGGTCTCCCACTAAGGATACCGCTTACGGCGTCCGCAAACGTTGGATGGAAAAAGCCCCAACACAGTTGACCGCTTTCCTCACGCTTGACAAGGAAGGCCCCTTCAAGTTGCTCTAGAGCTTGGGTAACCGCCGCTACGGACGTCGCGTACTTCTCCGCAACAAGCTTGCACTCGTCACCTGCAACGTTATGCACAGGCAGTCGAGATCTTGCTAGGAATACCAGCGTCATAGCAGCTTGCTGCGCAACGACGAGTTCTTGGATTGTTCCCTTCAAGAACTCTTGAGGCTCACGGACAAAACGTACGAGGTCTGCCGGTATACTCGTAATGCCGGACGTATAGTTAGGATCTCCCAACCGACGTGCTATTTCAGGAAGCAGACTTACCTCATCAGCCAAAGCCGGGAGATGGGACTTTGAGCGAATTTTCCAACGCTTGGGTTGCTCGCCTGCCTTAACATGGTTGTACAGTATCTGCTGCCGTTCCTCCGGTGAAAGCTGGCCTACATTAACTATTGCCTTTCCATTAGTTAGCAAAGGGTGATTCCGGGTACCTAATTTATGCTTTGCCTCGTTCCAGATGTGGGTTCTGGAGGTGAGTATGAAGTGATTTCCCTGTTCAATAGCGGCCTTCATTTTCGGCATGAACTCGATCCATGCATCGACGTAGTCTTCACGTAGCTGATTAGGACCAAATGCGTCATCCACCCAAAACAATCTCTGCGGTTCGTTGGGATTCCATCGGGATCTCATGTCCAAAGGGCCTTCACACTTAAAGCACTCCAAACTGTCACTATCAATGGCCATCGTTGCGAGTATGGCGGCGAGCATCGATTTGCCAGTAGCGGGAGGTCCGAGGAGCAGTACAAGCTTGTGATCCCCTAACGTTCGCACTGCGGTCCTGTGTGCCCCAGTAGGTACATACACTTTTAGACTAGGAATAAGGTGGCCAAGCAATGCCCGTGTTTGCGCTACAGACCTTTCGTCAATAATAGCTGAGAGGTCTCCAAGCCCGTAAACACGGGGCACGAGCGCTCTTAGTCGGGCACTACTCTTGATGTTCGCTGTAAGCCATTCTCGACCGAGCACCTCGGGTTTTTCAACACCTATAGAATGAAGCTTTTGTCGAATACCTGCGGCAATTGGAGCATCCACCCCCATGCTGGTAATGAAGTAATAAGTGCTGGCCCTACCCTCTGACACCAACTTCTTGACACTTTCTAGCTCAGTGGTAATGTCACTAAGCTTCAGCCTCTGCTCAGCCTTACCACTGAATTTGCATTGAACTGTGGCTTCTTTGTAGGCTCCCTTCTCGGACAGTAAGAATATTGCATCTTGGCCACCGTCTTGGGCTTCCCTGTAAATAGACACTGTGTGGCCAAACGATTCCTCGCAAACCTGGGCGCACAAGTCTTGGAATGCCTTCCAGCCGAGCGTGTGGAGCGCGAAGTCGACGTTATAAGCTTGGGCAAGTGGTGAGGTTTTTGACATGTCGCGACGTCCTTTAATTTCATGCAATATTTCGCAAATTACGACATGGCTGGCCTATCACGATACAACCTTCCGGCACCACATAAGCATCAGCCTCGACTCATGTAGTTCGTGAAACCACAGAGAGAGCACCTTAGTGCCTAGCCAAAGTCTGCTTCGGGTCGAAAGTAGTCAATCCACGTCAACGGTTACTTCGTTTAACGCTGCTTAAACCAAGGAACATCAATCCTTGGTAGGCCAGCCCACGTCCCACCACCTTTCAGCAAATCGGTCACGACATCAGGAGACGAATATGCACTTAGCTGCATTTCGAAGCTTTAACAGCTGCTCAACAGCAGCCGTTCTGACCGATGCATGCTAGGAAGCCACTGTTATACTCAAAACTGCACCCAGGAACAACAAGGGACTGACCATGAAAAACCTCTATTGATGCCTCTGGCTTTGGCGTCAATCATTGCTCTGGCGATCCAGCAGCACAGATACGGGATCGCTACAACCCCAGGTCCTGCTGAACCGCAGGCTGAACCATACGATTGGGCATTCAGGACTGAAGTAAGCAGTACATTTAAAGGGCTGGTTTCTCTCGCTGGTTTCTCTGGCCCCTTTCTTGCACTCGTCAGGCGGCACTCCTTGTTGCGGTATGTTCGACGACTGAGACCATCAGAGCCATTGGTGAATTTACGCTGGGTCAAGATCGTCCGGATCGCATAAATTTAGCCAATAAGCCCCGTGGGCATAGGCACACGATCGACCTCATTAATGGCAGGCACCCCTGCTGCCGAGAAAATACTATTTCTAGACACAGTGCCATCTGCCAAGCTAGAGGCATACAGTTCATCAGCTCAACCCCCCACCTAGCAACCTGGGATTCGATCTAACGGTTGTAGATGCTATAGTCCCAGCATTGGGAAGGGGCACCAACAGGCTGCTGGCATATGGACAAAAAACAACTCAGTGAAAGGGATATCTGCACCAAGTACATCACGCCTGCCATTGAGCAGGCCGGGTGGAATATCCAAACCCAGGTTCGCGAGGAAGTCTCTTTCACGGCTGGTCGCATCATAGTACGGGGTAAACTCCATACACGTGGCAAGCAACGCCGCGCCGATTATGTGCTGAGCTACCAGAAGAACCAGCCCATAGCGGTCATTGAAGCCAAGGACAACAAGCACAGCCTGGGGGACGGTATGCAACAGGCACTGTCCTACGGCGATGCCCTTGATGTACCTTTTATCTTCAGCAGCAACGGCGATGGCTTCCTGTTCCACGATCGCACCGGACTTGGCGCCGCCACCGAGACCATCCTGACAAACGATCAATTCCCCTCTCCTCAAACCCTGTGGGAGCGCTATTGTCGCTACAAAGGTATCGACCAGGCATCCCGGGCAATAGTGGAGCAGCCCTACTACGACGATGGCAGCGGTCGCTCGCCGCGCTACTACCAGGCCGTAGCCGTCAACCGCACCGTGGAGGCCGTGGCAAGAGGGCAGGATCGCATTCTGCTGGTGATGGCCACCGGCACAGGCAAGACCTACACCGCCTTTCAGATCATCTGGCGCTTGTGGAAGTCCAGGCAGAAGAAACGCATCCTGTTTCTGGCCGACCGCAACATTCTGGTAGACCAGACCAAGAATAACGACTTCAAGCCCTTCGGCCAGGCAATGACCAAGATCGCCAAGCGGCAGATCGACACCTCCTACGAAATCTATCTCTCCCTCTATCAGGCCGTGACCGGCAATGAGGAAGAAAAGAACATCTACAAACAGTTCTCCCGCGACTTTTTCGACCTGGTGGTGATCGATGAATGCCACCGGGGCAGCGCCGCCGAAGACTCCGCCTGGCGCGAGATTCTTGCCTACTTTTCCAGTGCCACCCATGTTGGCTTGACTGCCACCCCCAAGGAAACCAGAGAGGTTTCCAGCATCCACTACTTCGGTGAGCCGGTATACAGCTACTCCCTCAAGCAGGGTATTGAGGATGGCTTCCTGGCTCCCTACAAAGTAGTGCGCATCGATTTCGACAGGGATGTGCAGGGTTGGCGCCCACCTAAGGGTATGCGCGATGTGAACGGTGAAGTCATTGAAGACAGGATCTACAACCTCAGGGACATGGACCGCCAACTGATCATCGAAGCCCGCACCCGGCTGGTGGCGCAAAAGGTGACTGACTTCCTCAAGGCCACCGACCCTTTCCAGAAAACCATCATCTTCTGCGACGACATCAACCATGCCGAGCGCATGCGATCCGCCCTGGTCAATCTCAACCCGGAGCGCGTAGCGGAAAACCGCAAGTACGTCATGCGCATAACCGGCGATGAACAGGAAGGTAAAGCCGAGCTGGACAACTTCATCAACCCTGAAGAGCGCTATCCGGTGATAGCCACCACCAGCAAGCTCATGACGACAGGCGTGGATGCCCAAACCTGCAAGCTGATCGTGCTCGACCAGCACATCCAGTCCATGACCGAGTTCAAGCAAATCATCGGTCGCGGCACTCGCATCAACGAGGATTACGGCAAGTACTGGTTCACCATTATGGATTTCAAAAAGGCCACCGAGCTTTTTGCTGATCCGGCCTTCGATGGTGAGCCAGTGCAGATCTACTGCCCCACGGGAGATGAATCCCCAGTTCCGCCCGACGAACCCACCGACCTTGGTGGCGATCACTTAGGCCCCATACCGGGCGAACCCGGTGAAGACGACAGCTTTGACGGAAGCGATGACGAAACCGGCCCCCGGCGCATCCGCTATGTCATCAACAATGTGGCCGTCACCGTCATTGCCGAACGAGTGCAATATTACGGCCCGGACGGCAAGCTGATTACGGAATCCCTGCGTGACTATACCCGTCAGTGCATCACCAAGCAGTTCGCCTCCCTCGATGACTTCCTGCGCCGCTGGAGCAGTGCCGAGCAGAAAAAGGCCATCATCGACGAGCTGGCCAGCCAGGGCGTGCTCTGGGAAGCCCTTGCCGAAGAGGTTGAAGCCAAGCTGGCCAAGCCCCTCGACCCCTTCGACCTGATCTGCCATATCGCCTATGATCAGCCGCCCCTGTCGCGCAAGGAGCGGGCCGAGCAGGTTAAAAAGCGCAACTACTTCGCCAAATACTCTGGCGTCGCCCGCCAGGTGCTCGAAGCACTGCTCGACAAATACGCCAATACCGGCATCGAACCCATCGAAGATATCAAGATCCTGCAACTCCACCCCTTCAACCAACTCGGCGCCCCGCTGGAACTGGTGCGCGCCTTTGGCGGCAAGGCCGGGTACGAAAAAGCCCTGCAAGAACTTGAAGAAAACCTCTACGCCTGACACCAGAGCCAAACAACACGCCAACAAGGAACACCTATGTCCATCAGCTCCACCATCAAATCCATCCAGGACATCATGCGCAAGGATGTCGGCGT
>LADM01000108.1 GCA_000961645.1 Gammaproteobacteria bacterium BRH_c0
GCCAAAAGGGCCGTTGGCGGAGCCACCGCCCCCGCCAAGCGCAGGCGTCAGCCGGAGGAAGTGCGCGCCCGCGTTATCGCCGCCGCGCTCACCTGTTTTGCCAAAAGCGGGTTTGACGGCACCAGCGTATTGCAAATCGCCCGCATGGCCGCTGTCAGTGTGCCGCTGGTCATTTACCACTTCCAGTCCAAGGAAAATCTCTGGCAAGCAACGGTTGAGGAAGCGGTGAGCCAGTTTGAGCAGCGGCTTGATGACCTCAATGCCGACAGCGCCCTGTCTGCCACCGAAAAGCTGCGCCAGATCATCCTTGCCCTGGTGCAGGTACACAATGAGTTTCCCGAGTTCCACCGCCTGATGTCCCAGGAAAGCCATGAAGTCACCCATCGCCTCCACTGGCTGTGCGAGCGCTTTGCCAGGCGCCACCTGGAAGCGATGACTGCCATCATTCGCGCCGCGCAGGCCGAGGGCAATGTCCAGCCGCTTGCGCCGGAACGGCTGTCACATGCCATCGTAGCGATGGCCACCATTACCTCACAGGCCGCCGAATTGCAGGCCATCTCCGGTCATGACCTGTTCAGCGCGGAGGAAACCCAAAAAACCATCGACACCATCAACGGCCTGGTGTTTATCCGCCGCTAGTCAACCCAGGTGATTGTCATCCCTGTTTGTTATTAGCCAACTCCCCGGTCTTTGTTATAGTACGGCGCGTTTGAACCACTTACCTGAAAACCAATAACCTGAAGACCATTAACCTGAAGAGAAGCCCCATGAACGAGTACGTCCTGGTAGTTTATAGCAACCCCGCCCCCGGCCTGGAACAGGAATATAACGACTGGTACAACAACCAGCACCTGAAGGATGTACTGGCCCAGCCGGGTTATATTTCTGCACGCCGCTTCAAACTGACCGATTTCAAACTGGATGAAGCCATGCCTGACCCCTCCCACCAGTACGTGGCCTTCTACAACATGGTTACCGACGACCCGGAAAAAGCCCTCAATGACATGAAGACCCGAGTCGAGACCGGCGTCATCGGTCTGACTGAAGCCATGGCGCCGGATTTCCTCGCCTTTTGCTACGCTGCGGCCAGCCCTATGGCATACGAATAAACAGTTTCACAAATAAACGACTCTCGATAATCCGGAGCAATAACCATGAGCGACAAAATCCGCGTCGGTATTATCGGCGCCAACCCCAATGGCAGCTGGGGCACCAATGCCCACCTGCCCGCCCTCGCCGCACTGGATGATTTCACCATTGCCGCAGTGGCCACCTCCCATCAGGAAACCGCCGACGCCAGCGCCCAAAAATTTGGCGCCCCCCACGCTTTTGGCGATCCGCGCAAGCTGGTGGAATGTGCCGATGTGGATGTGGTATCGGTGTGCGTGCGGGTGCCCGCCCACTTCGAGCTGGTAAAAATGGCCCTCGATGCGGGCAAGCATGTGTACTGCGAATGGCCCCTGGCGCGCAACAGTGCCGAGGCCGCCGAACTGTGCCAGCTGGCGAGCAGTAAAAAACTGGTCAATATGATCGGCCTGCAGGCCAGGCATGCCCCGGCTCTGCTCTTTGTGCGCAACCTGATTGCCGCTGGCGAGATTGGCCAGGTGATGTCCTGCCAGCTCAATCACTCCGTCGACTGGATGCCGATGCTGCCCTCCTCCATGACCTACCTGCAGGATTTTTCCAGCGGCGCCCATATGCTCAGCATTCCCGGCGGTCACTCCATCGACGCAGTGCGCTGGCTGATGGGGGATTTCGTCGACATGTCGGCCTTTACCGCCACCCAGATCCCGGAAATCACCGTGGTGGATACGGGCGGCAAATTCCCCCGCACCTCACCGGATCAGGTGCTGCTGTCCGGCATCACCGCCAACGGCGCCGTAACCTCGGTGCGCATCCAGGGCAGCTCGCCCCACGGTTCCGGCATCCGCCTGGAAATCAACGGTGAAAAAGGTGATCTGGTGGTGCAGGCAGGCCCCGGCGCACGGGGTATCCAGATGTCGGACCTGAGTGTGTTCAGAAGTTCGGGATCGGCCCAGCAGGAGCTGCTGGTCATTCCCGAGGAGTACTACGGCATTCCCGGCGAAATACGCTTTAATCCGCCCATGAATGTGGCGAAGAGCTACCAGTCGCTGGCAGGCGCTATCCGCCATGGTGACAAAGTGCCTGACTTTAACGATGCCCTGGCACTGCACAAGGTGCTCGACAACATCATGAAGTCATCACAAGAGCGCTGTTTTATCAAGTAAACCGGGTCGCTATGACGATGGCGAATGACCATGGCGACGCAGTCGCCGTGGTCAATCCCGCCAAACTCCTCGTCTAGTTTTCCCTTCAGGCTTCCCCAACCCGCACCATATCCGCCCGGCCATGACGGGCTGCCAGCAAAAAGTGGGTCGCCGCCCATATATTGATCATCAGGGTGAGAATCAACGCCCAGCGCAGGGAATCCGGGCGGTCGATCATATCGCTGATAGTGCCGACAATTAATGGCCCCAAACCCCAGCTGATCAGGTTGGCGGACATCTGCACCGAAGACACGGTAAAGCCGCGCATATGGTGCCCTACCAGGGACAGCAACAACGCATTGGCCGGACCGTTGTGGGCCGTATTCAGCATGGCGTAGACAAAATAGATCAGCATGGCCGCCCAGAAGGAGTTGGCCAATAGCGCCGCCACCCCCACCAGAATCGACAGTGATGCGGTCGAGGCGCATAACAGCGCAATACGCTGGGGCTGATATCCGCCGCTGCCACTATTGAGCCGGTCGGCAAAAAAGCCGCAGGTCACACCGCCGATAGCGCCGCAAATACCCAGTGCCACGGCGGCCAGCACGCCGGCCTGGGAGAGATCGAGCCCGTGCTGGCGGGTGAAGTAAGACACGGTCCAGATCGAAAATCCCGACACCGTCAGCCCGGCGAGAATAATCCCCAGCATGCAGTGGACCACCGCTGGCCTGCGCAGCAAATACAGCGCCGATTGGCCGGGCGGCAAGGGCTTGAGCTCGCTGCGGGTTTCCTCCATGGCGCCGCGCACCGGCTCGCGCAGGGTGCACATAATCAGCACCGCAACAATCAAACCCGGCACCCCGGCAAAAAAGAAGGCGTAGCGCCAGCCATAATGCTCAGCGATATAGCCTCCCACCAGGAACGTCATCATCACCCCGAATGCGGCGCTGGCGTACCAGATGGCCACGGCGGAAGAGCGCTCTTTGGGGCCAAAATAATCGGACAGAATCGACATGCCGGTCGGCGAGCCACCCGCCTCCGAAGCGCCCACCGCCATCCGACTCAACAGTAAGGTGGTGTAGCTTTGCGCCAGCCCGCACACCATGGTGAGGCCGCTCCACAGGGTGAGAATAATGGCGAGCAGATTGCGCCTGTTGGTGCGATCCACCAGCCAGCCCAGGGGTATGGCGGCGATGGCAAAGGCGACACCGTAGGCAAGCCCGGACAGAAAACCGATCTGCCCGTCGGAAAGATCGAATTCAAGCCGCACCGGCTCCACCACCAGGCCGATAATGGTGCGGTCGAGGTAGTGGCAGGCCTGGGCAGCGGTAAGAACAAAGAGTACATACCAGCGATAATTGCTGCTTTCAGCCGCGACCGCCGGGGGCACAGGAAGCGGGGTACTGGATTGGCGCATGGCAATATCCTGAACGGTCTATGGCTGCAGTTTCGTTACCCGCTAGCAGCCTGTCGGACTTAGGGCTGATCTACTGCGGCGGCGTTAAACCGGCAATGGATTGATCACCGGTTGCGGCTTGGCGCGCGTGCTTATTTTTCCGCAGTTTCGTCGGCAAAGATTTTTTTCGCTGCCTGGATGCCGCGCCACACCGCCGTGGTATTGCCCCAGCCGGAATAGAATGCCAGCTGCAAGGCCATTTCCTCCAGCTGCGCGTCATCGAACTCACCATTGCGCAGCCCACCCAGCACCTGGGTTTCAATCAGCTCCGGGCGCCCGAGCATAGCGGTAACGCCGACCACCAGCAGGCGCCGGTCACGCACAGACAGATGTGGCCGGTTCCAGATTTGGGCAAACAGATGGCGAATGGTTTCACCGGGGAACGGATAATCCGCCACAGGCGCAGTCATTTCCGATACGCCAGGGCCGTAGACCTCATCCATCATGGCCAGGCCGAGGCTCAGTAATTCATCGTTATTGTTAGCATCACTCATGGGGTTTTCTCCGCTTGGTTTTATGGTGTCCGGTGCAGGCCAGGACTGCCCGATTCGCGCAACCTTAGCATTTTTTTCCGGGCTGTATACACGCAGGCCCCGACTGAATTCAGCCGGGGCCTGCTTGCCGCTTTTACAGTGACTATCGCTCTCTTCTAGAACTCATAGCGCGCGGTTACGCCAAAGGTGCGCGGGTCACCCGTGTAGCCAATGGCATAGCCGAAGGGCCCGGTGTAGAGGTCGGCAAAAGTGCGGGTGAAGTATTCTTCATCGGCAAGATTGCGCGCCCACAGCTCGAAGGTTAACGGCATATCGTTGAGCTCAAGCCCCACCTTGGCATTCACCAGTCCATAGCTGTCCACGTACCCCAGCTTGTTCATTTCGTCTACCCGTGCCTGCTGCTCCGGAGTGGCGCCCGGGGATGCGGTATCGGAAATAAAAGAATGCTTGCCCATGTAGGAATAATCCGCATGCAACAGCCAGGTACCGTAATTGACCGGTACACGCTGGGTAACGCCGAGCGACCAGGTCAGCTCGGGGGTCTGGCGCGGCTCCTCAGCACTGCGATCGACAGTGACAAACTGGCCGCCGATCAAACGCACGTCCTCGAACTTGTCGTACTCGGCATCCATCAGACCAACGGTCATGCGCACTTCCATGCCCTCCCAGGGCAGTGCATTGATTTCAAACTCGGCGCCCTGCACGGTGGATGAACCGGCGTTGACAATAAACTGGGCCGGGGTGTTGTTAGTGACGGTATTGATGGTGCGCTGCAAACCATCCTGCTCGGCGCGAAACAGCGCGATGTTGGTGCGCAGGATGCCGTCCAGCCAGTCGACCTTGGCACCCACTTCAACGTCGCGGACCCGTTCCGGCTCAAAGGCGGGGATGGAGCCCTGGCGATTGTTCCAGCCACCGGCCATATAGGCGCGGCTGGTCTTGGCATACAGGAACACATCATCGCTCAGCTGCCAATCGGCACCGAGCATGTAGGACCAGTAATCGAAATCCGTGTCCCGCGATTGCTTGCAGCTCACGCCGTCATCCCGGTCTGCCACCGCCACGGCGCACACAGGTGGCTCTATGGCGGTGAGATTTTTGATCACCACTTCGCGGCGATCCATGGTGTGGCGCAGGCCGCCGGTGAGGGTGATGGATTCCGTGACGTCATAGTAGAGCTGGCCAAAGACACCGCGCGAGGTGTTGACCGCACTGGCATGGTTTTCACTGGTACCGGCACGCAGGAAATTGATGGAGTTGGTCAAATCCCTGGCTTTCTCCTCAAACCACATGGCACCGGCTATCCAGCGCAGTTCTGCTTCGCCGCCGGAGAGCTGGAACTCCTGGGATACCTGGCGCTGCTCATTGAGATAGCGGGTAAACAGCAGCCGGTAGGGCGTGCCATCGGTGTCGTTGATACCACTCAGTTCCATGTCGCGCCAGGCGGTGATGGACTTGAAATCGGCCCAGCCAAAATCGGCATTGAGGGTGGCGGAGATACCCTGGGTTTCAACACTGGATGGCTGCTCTTCGTTGGCAAAGGTCGACCAGAAATCCGTATTCTCACTGAGGTAGTCCTGCAGCACATCACCTTCCGGCGGCCTGGCATTGGCATAACCGGTGGCGAATGAACTGGGTGACAAGCCTGTCAGCACTGTCAACTGGCCGTCGGATTCGCGCTTGGTGTGATCGGCCACCACTGTCATATCCCAGTTACCGCTGGGGGCTGTGTACTTGAGGGAGCCGCGCACAAAGTCATTGTCGAACGAATCGAGCAGGTTGTCCTTGCCGAGGAATTCGTTGTCGCCATAACCCTCGTGCTCCGAGTGCTGGTAGGCAATACGGCCAGCCAGGTTGTCCGTGATCGGCACATTGACGACACCGGTCACTTCGCGGTGATCGTAGTTGCCCAACTGAACTTCAACCGATCCTTCCAGCTCATCGCTTGGAGCGTTGCTGGTGATATTGAGTGCGCCGCCAGTGGTGTTGCGACCGAATAGGGTGCCCTGGGGGCCGCGCAACACTTCCACCTGGCGGACATCCACCAGGTCGGCAAGGGATGCGCCGTGGCGCGCCACGTAAACGCCATCCATGTAAACCCCAATGGCGGGGTCGGCAGTCAGGGTGCCGGCCAGGCCGCTTTGACCGCGAATGGCGATAAACGTCATGGCGCCGCTGGCTGGACTCTTGGTGGAAATCGACAGGTTGGGCACTGCGCGTTGCACGTCCTTGACGTCGCGGATCTGTGCCACTTTCATGTCCTCACCGGTCATGGCCGAGACCGCCACTGGCGTCGACTGCATGGATTCTTCCACCTTGCGGGCGGTGACAACGATTTCTTCCAGTGTGCGTTTTTGCGGCTGCTGTTGTGCCAGCGCGCCGGAGGCCACCAGCACCGAGGCGATGGCAACTCCGAGCGTGCGACGGCTCAGCAACCCGATGTTGTTTGTATGGTTTTTCATAGTCGTTTCTTCCCCAATTATGTTATGCAATGGATGCATGACGCTGCACGGCTGTCAGAACAGGTCACGGCAGGTCGTAGAGTACTCGGGAAGGGAAACGGTAAAATCCAAACCTGTGGCTGGAGCAAGACGTCTTTGTCGCCAATAAGACAAGTGCCTTCAACGTGGAGGCAACCATCAATAGCGGACATTCAAATAAGCAGCGGGCCTGAACTCCGTCAAGGAATGCAGGCCCGCAGTGGAGGGGTTGCGGATTAAGCAGGCGTTGATGCCGCTATTTCCGCTAGCGTTCAGCCTCAGGTTTTTGCCTGGGCAGCACGCTCCTCAGCGACTTTTTTCTTGGCTTCCTGGATACCTTTCCAGACCGCGGTGGTATTGCCCCAACCAGCATAAAAGGCCAGTTGCAGAGCCACTTCTTCCAGCTGGTTGTCGTCCAGCTCATTGTTGAGAATGGCGCCGCGCACCTGCACCTCCACCAGATCCGGGCGGCCCAGCATGGCGGTGGCACCCAGCACCAGCAGGCGGCGGTCACGGATGGACAGGTGTGGCCTGTTCCAGATTTCACCAAACAGGTGACGCACGGTTTCTCCGGGATAGGGGTAGTCGGCAACCATGGCGGTCATATCAGAAACACCGGGGCCATAGACCTCATCCATCATGGCAAGGCCTTTGGCCAGCAGTTCATCCTTGGGTTTGTCGTTCTCTGTCATGGTTTAATTCTCCAGTTTCATTAGGGTTTTTGCGACTATAAATCAGTGCGGTATTAAAACCCATGATGTCCACCATTGCCACAGATCGCCCGGCAGCCAGGCATGCAGCACCAGCGCATTGGAGACCAGCGCGGCTTGCTGCTAGAATCGCCGCCTCAAACGCCGGTAACCTTCATGCCCGAACTGCCCGTACCGCCACCAGCCACCACTGCAACCCTGCCCACAGCGGGGCTGATCCGCCGCCTGCTGGCCATGGTCTACGACACATTGCTGTTGCTGGGCGTGGCCTTTGCCTACGGGGTGATTATCTGGCTATTGCGCAAACTGGCGGGTGCGAACCTGCAAACGGCGCCGGGCGGCATCAGCGGCTCACTGGTCTTGCTGGGATTGTGGCTGACCCTGGCCGGGTATTACGTATTGTGCTGGTCGAAGCGGGGCCAGACCCTGGGCATGAAGTCCTGGCGACTGATTGTCGAGGATGAACGGGGCCGCCATCCCTCTACGGCCCAATGCTGGCTGCGCTGCCTGCTGGCGCCGATCTCTGCCGCAGTGGCGGGACTGGGCTATATCTGGTGCTGGTTCGACAAGCGCCACGGCTGCTGGCACGACCGCTGGACCAATACCAGGGTGCTGGTACTGCCTAAGGAAAAGCCCAAGCGGTTGAAGTCTGAAGTCTGAAGTCTGAAGTCTGAAGCAGGATTCAATGTCAGCGTGAAGCCTGTCAAGCCGCCCTGCGCAACAGGGTTGCCCCCACCAACACACAGAGCCCGACCGGCGCCAGCACCGACCACAGGGGCGAGAAGCCAAACACCATACTGGCCGGACCCAGCAATTCCTGGCTGGTACTGAACACGATCCCCGTCACCACCCCGGCGAAAATGCGCGCGCCCATGGTGGACTCCCGCAGCGGACCGAAAACGAACGACACGGCAATCAGCACCAGGCTGGCGGTTGTCAACGGTTGCAGCGCCTTGAACCAGAATGCCAGCCAGTGACGGGACGCACTCTGGCCCTGGGCCTCCAAGTAGTTGGAGTACTCGTAGAGATCCGAAATTGGCAGCGAGGCGGGTTCCAGCATCACCAGACGCAGCAAATCCGGTGACAGGTTGCTCTCCCACACCCGCTGGCCCACCTGTTCAGTCACGGTGCCCTGCTCCTCAAAGCGGGTTATCCGCACTTCCTCCTCAAGCCAGCTATCTCCCTGAAAATCGGCCCTGGCGGCAAAACTCACGGTGTCGATATCACCCTCAGGGTTGAAACTGTAGCGACTGACACCGAACAGCTCGCCACTGGGCAGAATCACCGCCACATGAACAAACTCATTGTTTTCCTTGTTCCAGAAACCGCCGGCGCTGGCCATATGATCCTGGCGGCCCTGTAGCAGCGCTTTTCTGCCCTCCGCCAGCTGGTCGGTGTAGGGCACCAGATATTCACCGATCAGGGCGCCGGCAATAATCACCGCAATAACAGGCTTGAGGACAAAACTGACAATCCGCAGCAGCGACACCCCGGCGGCGCGCATCACCACCAGCTCGCTGTTGCTGGCCAGCAGGCCCAGCCCCACCAGGCAACCGATCAGGCCCGAAAACGGGATGTTCTCGTAGATGGTACCGGGCAGGGTAATACCCACATGGGCGAGGAGTGCCAGGAAGGTGAAATCGCCCCGGATGTCATCCACGCTGTCGATAATGGCGGATACCGCATTGAGGGACACCATCACCAGCAGCACAATCAGAATCGAGGACAGTACCGTAGAAGAGACATGACGTGAGAGCAGTCGCATCAGTGTGCCCCTCCAGTACTGGTACCCGGCAGGCGGCGCCCCAGGGGTCGCCAGCCACCATTCCAGGCCACCAGCCCCAGGCCGATCACAATAAAGAGCGCGTGAATCCATAACATCCCTACCCAGGGAGGAATGCTGCCTTCCTCCAGAGCACCGCGCGCTGCATTGAGCGACAGCAGATACAGCACGTACAGCAGGATGGCGGGCAGGACCTTGGTAAATTTGCCCTGACGCGGATTGGTGCGGCTGAGCGGCACCGCCAGCAGTGCCACCACCATCACCAGCACCGGCAGCGACAGGCGCCACTGCAGGGTGGCGCGGTGGCCGGGATCGTCGGAATCCATCAGGTCGGCGGTGCTGAGGGCATCACTGTCAGTGCGCAACTCCCAGGGTTTGACCGAGTCCAGGCGCTGGCCGTATTCCTCAAAGCGGGTCAGCTGAAAATCGCCGCGACCGGCAACACCCTGGATACGCAAGCCATCCTGCAGCACCAGGTAGCGCTCACCGGTTTGCTCCGACTGGCGCGAAAAGCCCTTGTCAGCCACCACAACCACCATGCCCTTGCCGTCGGCGCGTTCATTGCCCTGGGCGAGGAACACATGCTGCATCATGGCATCCGGCGTGATGGTCTCGGCATAGGTCACCCCCTTGCCAGCCCGCAGGCTGTAAAAACGCCCGGGAGTCAGGCTTTCAATCTCGCCGCGTTGCTTCTGGGCATTGAACAACTCCTCCGCCTTGGCCAGCCCGGCCGGGCTCACTGCCAGGCTCAGCCAGGCGACAATGCCGGCAATCAGCAGGGCAAACACCAGGGTGTAGCGCACAAAGGTGTTCTCACCCATGCCGCAGGATTGCAGCACGGTCATTTCACTGTCCACATAGAGCTGACCGTAGGCCAGCAAAATAGACAGAAAAAACGCCAGGGGCAGGACCAGCTCGAGGAAACCCGGCAGTCGATAGCCGATAATGGCAAACAGCACCGAGGGGTCGAGCTTGCCGGAGGCGGCATCAGCCAGGTATTTGACGAAGCGACTGCTGACAATCACCAGCATCAATACGGCGCACACGGCAACCGTGCTGGCGAGAACATTGCGGGCAAAATAACGAAAAATAATCACAGCAATAATACGACCTGGTAAACATGATGGACTGGCGGATCAGGAACCCGCCCTGCCTGTGACTGGGCTAGAGCCTGCAGGTGTGCCCATGGACAAACAGTCAGCCGCCAGACCCTTGGTCTCACCGGGAGCATGACTTACACTTACAGGCTGTAGAAAAAGCCATTATCCAGCAATCATTCCCCTTTGTCTTGAGAGAAAATCATGGATTTCAAAGCCCGCAGCTTCGACCCCGCCAGCTTCAAAACCGACTGCATGGTGGTGCTGTTGCCCGCCAGCGGCAATCTCAGCGATATGGCGGCCGCCCTCAACCGCGCCAGCGGCGGCCTGATTGCCACCATTCTCAAAAGTGGCGAGCTGGCCAAAAGTGGCAGCAGCGTCAGCCTGTATGCGCCGACCGGGCTGCAAGCCAAAAAACTGGTATTGGTCAGCACTGGCGACAAAACACCTACTGACAGCCAGTTCGCCAAACTGACCGGCAAGATCGCCAGCCTGATCACCGCCTCCGGCACCAAATCCGCTGCGGTCTGCCTCAATGGTGTCTGCCCCGACAACCGCGACCTGGTCTGGACTGCCCAGCAGCTGGCCCGCGCCGCTGGCGAGTCGCTCTACCTGTTTGACCAGTGCAAATCGAAGCAGGAGCAAAACCGTCCCGCACTGGCCAAAACCGCCCTGCTCAGTGACAGCAAGGACACCGCGTTGCTCAATGCCGCCATCGACAAGGGCCTGGCCGTGGCCAAAGGCATGAACTATGCCCGCGAACTGGGCGACCTGCCCGCCAATATCTGCACCCCCACCTACCTGGCCGACCGTGCCCGTGAGCTGGCCACTGCCACGCCCAAGCTGACCACCAAAATTCTCAGCGAAAAACAGATGGAACAGCTGAAAATGGGCTCGCTGCTGTCAGTCACCGCTGGCACCGATATTCCCGCTCACCTGATCATCATGGAGTACAAGGGCGGCACCCGCGGCGCAGCCCCGGTTGCCCTGGTGGGCAAGGGCGTCACCTTTGACAGCGGCGGCATCAGCATCAAGCCCGGCGCAGGCATGGACGAAATGAAGTACGACATGTGCGGCGCCGCCAGTGTCTTTGGCGCCCTGGTCACCGCTGCCGAACTGAAACTGCCCATCAATATCGTCGGGCTGATCCCGGCGGTGGAAAACATGCCCAGCGGCAAGGCCACCAAGCCCGGCGATATCGTCACCTCCATGTCCGGCCAGACTATTGAAATTCTCAACACCGACGCCGAGGGCCGCCTGATCCTCTGCGACGCGTTGACCTATGCCGAGCGCTACAAACCCCGGGCCGTGGTGGATATCGCCACCCTCACCGGCGCCTGTGTGGTTGCACTGGGCAGCCACGCCTCGGGCCTGTTCAGCAACAACGATGACCTCGCCACAGACCTGCTCACCTGCGGCGAAGAAACCGGCGACCGCGCCTGGCGCCTGCCCATCTGGGATGACTACGACCAGCAGCTGAAAAGCAACTTTGCCGATATGGCCAATATCGGCAGCAAGGGTGCAGGCAGTGTCGTCGCCGCCTGTTTCCTCGGACGTTTTGCTAAAAAATACCCCTGGGCTCACCTCGATATCGCCGGTACCGCCTGGAACAGCGGCGGCCAGAAGGGTGCCACCGGGCGTCCCGTACCATTACTCGTGGAATACCTGTGCCGCCAGGCGGGCTAACCGCCGACTGTGACCAAAATCCAGTTCTACCAGATCAGCGGGGGGCCTGAGGCCACCCCGCTGTTGCTGGCACAGCTGATTGCCGATGCCCTCGCCAGGCGCATGGATGTCCTGATCCATGTCAGCGACCAGAACCTGGCAGCCATCATCGAACCGCGCCTCGCCCAACTGTGCCCCGCGCCACTGGCGCTGTCGGTGGATGCCTGCCGTCCCGTCACCCTCGCCTGCCCCCGGGAACCGGGCCATCACCACGGCCTGCTGATCAACCTTGCCGCGACCATTCCCCCCTGGTTCAGCCGTTTTGAACGCATGGCCGAACTGGTTTACGACCAGCCGGGCCTGCTGGCCGACAAACGGGCCAGCTACCGCTTTTACCGCGACCGGGGCTATCCCTTACACTTTCATGACCTGAGCAAAACCCGTGATCTGCTGACTATCGACTGATGAACGACGCCACCACACCTCTGCCGCCGCAACGCGCCATGCTCGATGAGTTTGATCTGGAGCTGGATATCTGCCTGGATGCACAGCCCCGGAATACCCCCCCTGTGGAGAAGACGCATGCTGCCGCCAGTGCTGCGCCTGCTGAACAATCCAATCCCGCTGTGCAATCCAATCCAGCTGTGCAATCCAATGTTGTCACCATCAGCGCTATCCCGGTCGTAGACACCCCGCTTGGCAGCAGCGCGCGGGACAGGGCCGCACTGGATATTCCCATTCTCACCACGCTCCACACCAGCCAGCCAGCAGCCAACCCCGCTGTCAAACCGGACTATCCAGTCCGCAGCAGCAAGGCCAGCTGAATCCATATCGCAACAGCCTCAGCGTGACTCCCCTCAGCAGCCATCATTTCCCATCCCGTGAATGACGCGGCCAACGCTGGTTAGCGCCGCCCCCAGCCCGTATAATTTCGCTCTTTTTACCCATTTGCCGGCAGCGCGCTCCCGGCCATCAGGCGACGACTTCATCATGGAAAAAACTTTCGACCCCCAAGCCATCGAACAGCAGTGGTACCAGACCTGGGAGCAGAACGGCTATTTCAAACCGGCTGGCGATCGCTCGACCGACCAGCCACAAGGTAAGGGCGACCCCTACTGCATCATGATCCCGCCGCCCAACGTCACCGGCAGCCTGCACATGGGTCACGGCTTCAACAACACCATCATGGACAGCCTGATCCGCTACCACCGCATGAAGGGCAACAACACCCTCTGGCAAATGGGTACCGACCACGCCGGTATCGCCACCCAGATGGTGGTGGAACGCCAGCTCGGAGCCGAAGGCATCAACCGCCACGATCTGGGGCGCGAAAAATTCCTCGAAAAAGTCTGGGACTGGAAAGCTGAATCCGGCGGCAATATCACCCGTCAGATCCGTCGCCTCGGCTCCTCCGTGGACTGGAGCCGCGAGCGCTTCACCATGGACCCGGGCCTGTCGAAAGCGGTGCAGGAAGTATTCGTGCGCCTCTACGACGACGGCCTTATCTACCGCGGCAAGCGCCTGGTGAACTGGGACCCGAAATTCAACACCGCCATCTCCGACCTCGAAGTATTGAGTGAAGAGGAACAGGGCTCCATGTGGCACTTCCGCTACCCCATCGATGGCACGAGTGATCATCTGGTAGTCGCCACCACCCGCCCCGAAACCATGCTGGGCGACACCGCCGTAGCGGTTAACCCCGACGACGAACGCTACACCCACCTGATCGGCAAGCAGGTGCGCCTGCCCATCACCGGGCGGCTGATTCCGATTATTGCCGATGAGTATGTCGACAAGGACTTTGGCACCGGCTGCGTGAAAATCACCCCGGCCCACGACTTCAACGACTACGAAGTGGGCAAGCGCCACAACCTGCCGCTGATCAACGTGCTCGACCGCAACGCCCATATCCTCGGCGAATTCACCGTGCTCACCTTCGACGCCTACGCCAGCGTGCACGGTGAAAAAGGGCCAGAGGCTTACGCCGGTCTCGAACGCTTTGAGGCACGCAAAAAAATCGTTGAGGAATTTGAACAGCTCGGCCTGCTGGAAAAAATCGAACCCCACACATTAAAAGTCCCCCGTGGCGACCGCTCCGGCGCCGTAGTGGAACCCTGGCTCACCGACCAGTGGTACGTGGCCGTGGCAAAACTTGCCCAACCCGCCATCGAGGCGGTGGAAGATGGCCGCATCCAGTTTGTACCCAAGCAGTACGAAAACATGTACTTCTCGTGGATGCGGGATATCCAGGACTGGTGCATCAGCCGCCAGCTGTGGTGGGGCCACCGCATTCCCGCCTGGTACGACCATCACGGCAAGGTCTATGTGGGCCGCGACGAAGCCGAAGTGCGCGCCAAATACAAACTGCCCGCCGATACCGTTCTCAGCCAGGACGACGATGTGCTCGACACCTGGTTCAGCTCCGCCCTGTGGACCTTCTCCACCCTCGGCTGGCCGGACAACACCGACGACCTGAAAACCTTCCACCCCACCGAGGTACTGGTCACCGGCTTCGATATTATTTTCTTTTGGGTGGCGCGCATGATCATGATGACCATGCACTTTATGAAAAACGAGGACGGCACACCGCAAATCCCTTTCAAGACGGTGTACGTTCACGGTCTGGTGCGGGATTCGCAAGGCCAGAAAATGTCGAAATCCAAGGGCAACGTGCTCGACCCCATCGACCTGATCGACGGCATCGACCTCGAAACCCTGGTGCAAAAACGCACCAGCGGCATGATGCAGCCGCAACTGGCGAAAAAGATCGAAAAGCAGACCCGCAACGAATTTGCCGACGGCATCGCCGCCTACGGCACCGATGCCCTGCGCTTTACCTTCTGCTCACTGGCCTCCACCGGCCGCGACATCAAATTCGATATTGGCCGCATCGAGGGCTACCGCAATTTCTGTAACAAGATCTGGAACGCCGCCCGCTATGTGATGATGAACTGTGAAGAGCAGGATTGCTGCCAGGATGGTAGTGAAAATTACGAACTGAGTCAGGCCGACCGCTGGATTATCAGCCTGCTGCAACAGACTGAAAACACCATCGCCGAAGCCATCGACAGCTACCGCTTCGACCTCGCCGCCCAGGCCCTTTACGAATTCACCTGGAATCAGTACTGCGACTGGTACCTCGAACTTTCCAAGCCCGTGCTGTGGGGCGACAGCGCATCCCCGGCCCTGAAAAAAGGCACCCGCCGCACCCTGATCCGCGTGCTCGAAGCCATCCTGCGCATGGCCCACCCGATGATGCCCTTTATCACCGAAGAGATCTGGCAGCGGGTAAAAACCATCGCCGGCAAAAGCGGCGATACCATCATGCTGCAACCCTACCCCGTGGCGGATATGGCCAAAGTGGATAACGACGCCATCGCCAATATCGAATGGGTAAAAACCCTGATCCTCGCCATCCGCAATATTCGCGGCGAAATGAATATTTCCCCAGGCAAGCAGCTGCCCACCTTCCTGAAAAACGGCAGCGCCGCCGACCGGCAAAAACTCGATGCCAACAAACAGTTCCTGATGCGCCTCGCCAACCTCGAATCCATCACTTGGTTGCAATCCGGTGAAACCGCCCCCACCTCCGCCACCGCCCTGGCAGGCGAGATGGAAATCCTCGTACCTATGGCGGGCCTGATCAACAAGGAATCAGAACTGGCACGCATCGCCAAAGAGATGGAACGCGTCAGCAAGGAAGTGGACAAAATCCACGCCAAGCTCGGCAACGCCGCCTTTGTGGACAAGGCACCGGAAGCTGTCGTGCTGAAGGAAAAGGACAGGCTGGCGGAGTTTGAGTCGGTGCTGGTGAAGCTGGCTGCGCAGAAGGCGGAGATTGAAGCCTTGTAACATACGGATCAGACGCGCCCAGGCCTTTCACTTCGCCTTGCAAACGCTTTGGGTGCGTGGGACAGGCTCGCTGAAGTCGGGCCTGTTGTTGCTCGACTGTTGCCGCCTATAGACTACCTTCAAGGTTAGGCTGACCAAGGAGTAAGATTGCTATTGCCTTGCGAGGCGACAGGCTAAATAGTCGCGTAGCCTTCGTCAGTTAAGCCTCTGTGTGAATAGCAAGCGGAGCAAACCAATGGAGATGCTGGAAAACACTAGCTGGCTGGGCTTAACTGGCAGGATCTTAACTGGCCGGATCTTAACTGGCCGGATCTTAACTGGCTGGATACGGGCGTTGGAGACACCTGTCGGCCAGCCCTATCATCAGTGCCTTCACAATGACGCCGCCACTCGCACCTAAATCCAGCCAGCCACTGGACATCAATCGATACAAAACAACAGGGTTCGCCTTGCTGTTTATCGCCCTCAGTGTCCTCGTTCCAGTGACGATTCAGCAGCAGCTTGATGGCCAGTTCAATCTCCTTTGGCGGGCATTGTTTACCCCACAATTCATCCTGTCGGCTTTGGCACTATTATTGGTGTACTACCTCAGCGATGGTCTCAGGTTGTGGTTCACGTTGCGGGCATTGGGTCAACAACAGCCGTTGACCTCTATCGTGCCACTGGTGTTTATCAACGTGCTGTTTTCCAATATCACGCCCATGGCGACTGGCGGTGGCGTGGTACAGATCTGGTACTTGCACCGCCGTGGCGCCCCTCTCGGCGTCGCCACCGCCGCTACTACCCTGCGTACATTACTGGCAAGCGTGATGATCTTCCTGCCAGCGCCGGTGCTGCTGTTCAGCATTGACAGGCTGGTGGACAGCCCACTGGCAACCCAGTGGGGTGGCTGGCTGGCGCTGTTTGCCGCACTCTATGTGGCATTTTTTATGCTGCTACTCTGGCGTTTGCGCTGGTTCATCGCTGCCGTCACCACAGGGTTGGCAGCGATGAACCGACTGCATCTGATCGGGAAATCCCGTCAGCGCCGCTGGCGAAGTCGTTTGCGCCGCGAAATGATTCGTTTCGGTTACAGCTTTCGCGCATTTTTTCAAGGTGCTCGCCTGGATAGTTTTCTGGCAATAGTGTCGACGCTGGTATTTCTTGTTTCCATGTTTTCATTCCCGGCGCTGCTGCTCTGGGGCCTGGGTTATGCGGTGGACTATCCTCTTGTCCTGGGTTTGATGCTGGTCAACACCTTTGTCATGTACTTCGCCCCCACGCCGGGAGCGGCCGGTATTGCCGAGGGCGTTTTCGCGATGCTGTTCACGTCACAGCTGGCAATCGGCGACCTTCTGCTGCTGGTTCTTGGCTGGCGCTTTCTGACCATCCATCTGGGGATGCTGATTGGTGTACCTGTGGCGCTCCATGCGCTCGGGAGGAAACCCGCGCATGGGTAGCAAAGTGCTTCGCTGGTTGTACTGGCTCAGCCTGACGATGGCGATTGTTCTGGTTGCCTACAAGGTCTACCTCAACTTCTTTGAGCGGGATTTTGCAGCGGAACACGCGGTTCAGGTGGAAAACATCGAGGCAGCGCTCGCTGGGCGCACAACATTCCGCTTTGCAGTGGTGGGCAATATCAGCAACTCGGTGGGCATTTTTGAACGCAAAATCATTCCGCAACTGAACCGGGAGGGCTACGACTTTGTGGTATCCGCCGGCAATGCTGTGTCGAGCGGGGGAGAGGATAAATATCGCGCCATCTACCGCACATTGACGCGGCTGGATATGCCGTATTTGCTGACCTTCGGCCCCCAGGAGCAAAGCCGCATCGGGGGTTTTCGCTTTTATGACCACTTTGGTCCTTACCACTTCAGCTTTCCAGCGGGCAACAGCCGCCTGATTTTTCTCGACAGCACTGGCACCACCGATTTTGGCTGGCAGCGCCGCTGGCTGGAGGAAGAACTTGAGGAGGCCAATGAAGCCAATCTGTTTTTGTTCAGTGCCCATCCTCTCTACCCGGTGGATCGACCCGGTCTGTTTGGTCTGGACAGGGATTATCTGTTTCCCACGTCTGACCGCAAACAGTTCACCAACATGATCGAGCGGTTCAATGTCGATGCGGTGTTCTCGGCCAATTTGCCCCGCTTTGACTTTCAAAGGCACAGCGGCACTCAGTATGTCATCACCGGTGGTGCCGGCGGCCTGGTCATCAATAACGGTCACAGTCGCTATCACTATGTGTCGGTGAGCGTACAGGATGATCAAATTGATATCGAAGAGCGACAGCTGAAAATCGCTCAACACCCCTTGTGGAGAACGCTGGAAAGCCTCTGGTTTTTTATCCACTCGCTGTTCTATACCGACTACCTGAACTTTATCCTGCTGATCAGCCTGTTTATTGCCATTGCTATCTGGCTGCACAAGCGGATATTCACCGAGAGGGATTACTACCCCGATTTTGATGTTGACCCCGCTACGCTGAGAAATACACCTTTGCGTATTGCCATGTTTACCAACAACTATCTGCCCTTTATTGGCGGCGTTCCCCTGTCCATAGAACGGCTGCGCCGGGGGCTGACGCAGCTGGGGCATACAGTACTGATAGTCGCCCCCCGCTATCCGGCCACAGCGGCCACAGCGGCCAATGAGAATTCTGTTGTGCGAGTGCGCACCCTTTTGCCCCTCGGCAGGCACAGGGAATTTAAACTGGCGAATATTTTTTCAGTGCGGATGTACCGGGAAGTTTTGCGTTTTCGTCCGAATATCATCCATGTCCATCACCCGTTCTGGCTTGGCAGCGTCGGCTTGTTTCTGGCCCGACGTCTGGGCATTCCCGTTGTTTACACCTACCACACCCGGCTGGAACACTACGCCCACTACGTTCCCCTGCCCGGCCCCCTGTTTCGAAACCTGGTATCCCATGCCGTGGTACGCCGTTTTGCCAATCGCTGTGATGGCATTATCGTGCCGACGGAATCTGCGGAGGAATACCTTCGCAACATTGGCGTCAGGCGTCGGGTACTGGTTCAGCCCACCGGCATCGATATCGACAAATACCGCGCGGTTTGTGAAGAGACAATTAACCAGCTGCGGATAAAATATGCACCGCAAGGTGAACGACTGCTGATCAGTATTTCCCGGCTGAGCAAGGAAAAAAACATCGACTTCCTGCTCGACGCTGTTCTGAAGTTGAAGGAGAACTGCAACCAGCCCTTCCGGTTGCTGATTATCGGTGAAGGGCCGGAACACCGCCGGATTGAAAGCAGAATTCAACGCCAGGGTTTGCAACAGGTTGTTACATTACTCGGCGCTATCTCACCAGAGGAAATGCCGTTGTACTGTCGTATCGGGGAGATTTTCCTCTTCGCCTCTCGCTCCGAAACCCAGGGCATGGTGATTCTGGAAGCCATGGCTGCGGGGATGCCGGTGGTGGCAGTGCGGTCTAGCGGCATCGATGATATCGTCGACGAGGGCTTCAACGGTTTCAAGACACCGCTGGATATCACCCGCTGGTGCGCTCGCATTCAGCAATTGCTCGACGATTCAGCTTTGTACCAACAACTTTCGGCCAATGCCGAGTCCAGCGCGGCAAATTACAGCATCGTCAATTTCAGTGACAACGTGCACCGGTTTTATGCCAACATCAGCGCCAGTCGCCAGGCCGACCGCGAAAGTGAAGAATAAAAGGAAACATCGCCACAGGCGATGACGCAGCAGATAAAGCCTGGCAAAGGCGCTTGGCTTACAGATTACACAGCAGATACCCCGCAAAGAGCCTCCCAGCAATCAATTGCATGCAACCAGCTGAGTTGGCGCGCAAGCAGGCTTGCAATTCTTGAGGAGCTGGGGGAGCGGAACTGGCGCGCATCGCCAAGGATATGGAGCGAGTCAGCAGGGGAGCGGCCAAAATCCATGGCACTCGCTGCGCCAAGCTGCAGAGCTAAACGAGTGCCGTGGCTGCGCGGGGCAGGCTCACTGACGTTTATTAGGCCCTGGAGCTAACGGCAGCATATGACTCGACGTAGCTCTCTCCACCGGAGCCGTAGTAGGTGACATTTCTCGCGATGAAATCCACGTCGTAGCTTACGACGCCAGCCTTCCAGGCCGCCATCAAGAACTCCGGGAATGTACTTTCACCCGACTGGTCAGACCGCAGCGCCGTGATCAGTGCATCACGATCGAACTGCGGCACATCCGCCATGCCGGTGATAAGAGGAGTTCCTTGCTGTACGACCGGTCCCATCTGCGTCAAGTACAAGCTTTGGCAGGCGGGCAGCGACCAGAGGTTGCGCGTCACCCCCGCACTGCGAAGCGTCTCGGCAAGATAGGGGAAGCCGCCTGCCTTGGGCCTGCCTGCCATCGCCCGCTGTTGGGCCGATTCGAGATTCTCAATTGCCTTGCTCATGGCGTATACCTCTATGTAAGTCAGTGGACAGGGTTAGCAGGCTGTTGAAAAACTACCTGCGTTGCCGACACTGCGTTAAAAACGTCCTCAAAATGCTCATTTACTCCGTGTAAACTCCGCTTTTTCGGC
>LADM01000102.1 GCA_000961645.1 Gammaproteobacteria bacterium BRH_c0
GGCCTCGCCGAGGCGGACCTTCTCGGGCAAATCGGCGAGATTGCCGACAAAGGTGCGCTGCCGCGCGGTGGTGCCCTTCTCGATCAGCGCCGCCGGGGTGGCGGCATCCATACCGTGAGTCATCAGCTGGTGGCAGATAGTCTCCAAACCATTGAGACCCATATAGAACACCAGAGTCTGTCCGGGGGCCGCAAGTTCCTCCCAGGGTAAATCCAGCTCATCATCGCGGCGATGACCGGCGATAAAACGCACCGACTGAGCGTGATCGCGATGGGTAAGGGGAATACCGGCATAACTGGCACAACCGGAGGCGGCGGTGATGCCCGGCACGACCTGAAAGGGAATGCCGTGCTCGGCAAGATGCTCGATCTCCTCGCCGCCGCGGCCAAAAATAAACGGGTCGCCGCCTTTGAGACGCAGCACGCGGTGGCCCTGGAGGGCATATTCCACCAGCTTGCGGTTAATGTTGTCCTGGGTGACCGGGTGATCGCCCGCAGTCTTGCCCACGTAGATGCGCTCCGCATCGCGGCGCACCAGGTTGAGCACTTCTTTTGATACCAGACGGTCGTAGAGCACAATGTCCGCCTGCTGCATCAGGCGCAGGGCGCGGAAGGTCAGCAGGTCGGGATCGCCCGGGCCACCGCCCACCAGATACACCTCGCCACAAGTCTGTATATCCGGATATTCAAGGGCCTCTGCAAGCGCCTGCTCAGCATCCTGCATGCGGCCCCGGAAGACCAGTTCGGCGATGGGTCCTTCAAACACCTTTTCCCAAAAGCTCCTGCGGCTGTTTTCTGATTCCAGCCTGGCCTTCACCGCAGGGCGGAATTTATCGGCCAGTGCCGCCAGTTTGCCGTAACCATCGGGCAGCAGGCTTTCGAGCTTGCCGCGCAGCAGACGCGCCAGCACCGGGGCGCTGCCGCCGGTGGAAATAGCGATCTGCACCGGCGAGCGGTCGATAATGGCAGGGAAAATCACACTGCACAGGGCCGGGTTGTCCACCACATTGACCATGATGTTGCGCTCGCGGGCAAAGCGCGACACCTGTTCGTTGACCTGTGTATCGCTGGTGGCGGCTATGACCAGGGCCACACCCGCCATATCGTCGGGGTGAAAGGTTTTACAGCTGATCTGGATCGTGCCCTTGTCTGCCAGCTCTTTGAGGGCCGGGCGAATTTCCGGCGCCACCACCCGCACAATGGCACCGGCCTCGAGCAGGGGGCGCACCTTGCGCAGGGCGATTTCACCGCCGCCGACGACCAGGCATTTGCGGCCCTTGAGGTTATGGAACAGTGGCAGGTAGTCCATGGGGTTACCTTGTATGGATCGGAGCGGGGTTTGGTGAGTTGCACGTTTCACGTTGCACGTGGGTGCGATTCGCGGCGGAGGCGCACAGAATCAACTACACCTCTGCTGATAGATAGCAACCGCAGGCTTGCCCGGCTTTTGCGTGAAACGTGAAACGTGCAACGTGAAACTCAAAGAGCAACAGCAATCCTCTCAAGCCCGCCCATGTACGGCAGCAACACCCCGGGAATCACCACAGTGCCATCCGCCTGCTGGTAGTTCTCGACAATCGCCAGCAGGGTGCGACCCACAGCGAGGCCCGAGCCATTCAAAGTATGGACCAGTTCCGGCTTGCCGGTTTCCGGGTTGCGCCAGCGCGCCTTGAGGCGCCGCGCCTGGAAGTCCCGGAAGTTGCTGCACGAGGAGATTTCCCGATAGCGGTTCTGCGATGGCACCCACACTTCGATATCGTAGGTACGGGCTGCGGAAAAACCGATATCGCCGCCGCACAGGATAATGGTGCGGTAGGGCAAACCCAGCTTTTGCAGGATATTTTCGGCATGGCCCGTGAGTTGTTCCAGCGCGGCGTCGGAATCGCGAGGGCGGACAAACTGTACCAGCTCGACCTTTTCAAACTGGTGCTGACGGATCAGGCCGCGGGTGTCCTTGCCGTAACTGCCCGCCTCGCTGCGGAAGCAGGGAGTGTGGCACACGTACTTCACCGGCAGCTGGGCGCTGATAATGTCGTCGCGGTGGATATTGGTAACCGGCACCTCGGCGGTGGGAATCAGGTAAAACTCGCGCTCGTCGGCGAGTTTGAACAGATCGGCTTCAAACTTGGGCAGTTGACCGGTGCCGAGCAGGGAATCGCGGTTGACGATATAGGGCACATAGACTTCGTCGTAGCCGTGCTCGTTGATGTGGGTATCCACCATAAACTGGATCAGGGCGCGGTGCAGGCGGGCAAAGCCGCCGCGCATCACGGCAAAGCGTGAACCGCTGAGTTTAACACCCGCTTCAAAATCCAGCTGATTGCCGGGCGCGCCGAGATCCACATGGTCGCGCACCGGAAAATCAAAGGTGCGGGGAGTACCCCAGCGCCGCACTTCCTCATTATCGTCTTCGCTCAGCCCCGTCGGTACTTCCGGGTCCGGCATATTGGGCACTTCGAGCAGGTAGGAGTCCAGTTGATGCTGGATTTTCTCAAGCTCGGCCTCGGCTTCCAGTGCAGCATTCTTGAGGGACTCGCCCTTGGCCTTGAGGGCTGAGGTATCGCGCCCCTCGGCCTTGGCGGCAGCCATCTCCACGCCCATGGATTTGGCATAGGCGTTGCGCTCAGCCTGCAGATTCTGGGTTTTTTCCTGTACCTGATGGCGCTCTGCTTCAAGCGCGGCGAGCCATTGCACATCCAGTTTGAAACCGCGTTTGGCGAGGGCTTGAGCGACAGTATCGGGGTTGGCTCGAACGAGTTTATGGTCCAGCATGGGGAAAGTATGTCCGTTGTGCAGATGCGGTTTAAATGAGCCGTGTCAGATAAATGGCCAGGGCCAGTCCGGCAATGGATAACACTACACTGGCCAGTACATAGGCCAGGGCCAGCAAAAGGTGGCCATTTTGCCACAAAGCCACAGCATCAAGCGAGAAGGTGGAAAAGGTGGTGAAAGCGCCAAGAATGCCTACCATCAGAAAATTGCGCCATTCGGGGCTTAGCTCACCGCGCTCGATAATGAGCACATAGAAAATTCCCATCAACAGCGAACCGCTGACGTTAATCACCAGGGTGGCAAGGGGAAATTTGTGGCCATAGAGGGGAAACAACAGGCCGTTGACGGCATAGCGGGACAACGCACCCAGGGCGCCGCCCATGGCGACCGCTAACCAGTGGATCATTTTTTTCCCTCCTTCTGGTCCGGTTTTTTTTGACCTGAGACGGGATAGCGCTGGCGCGGGCTGGTGCGGTTGAGTTCCCGCAGGCGTTCGAGCTTTTCCCTGATCTGCTTTTCCAGGCCCTGCTCGACCGGAAAATAATAGCGGGTATCGGCGATGGCCTCGGGGAAATAATTCTCCCCGGCGGCAAAGGCATCCGGCTCGTCGTGGGCGTAGCGGTACTCCTTGCCGTAATCCAGCGACTTCATCAGTTTGGTGGGGGCGTTACGAATATGCAGGGGCACCTCGTGGCTGGGCTGGCTGGCCACATCCTTGCGGGCGCGGCCAAAGGCGGTATAAACGGCGTTGCTCTTGGGTGCCACCGCCATATACACCACCGCCTGGGCAATGGCCAGCTCGCCCTCCGGCGAGCCGAGGCGCTCCTGCACATCCCAGGCATTGAGCGCCAGTTGCAGGGCGCGGGGATCGGCGTTGCCGATATCTTCCGTCGCCATACGCACTATCCTGCGCGCTAGGTAAAGGGGATCACAACCGCCATCCAGCATGCGGGCAAACCAGTACAGGGCAGCATCCGGCGACGATCCGCGCACGGATTTATGCAGAGCCGAAATCTGGTCATAGAAATATTCGCCGCCCTTGTCAAAGCGGCGGGTGTCGGTAACCAGTACCTGTTCCAGCACCTCGGGGGTAATGACCCCCTCCTCCGCCAGATCGCTGGCGATTTCCAGCAGATTGAGGGCGCGACGGGCATCGCCGTCCGCTGCCTGGGCGATGGTCTTGAGGGTGTCGTCAGCAACAGTGAGGGAAACGCTGAGGCCGTACTCCCTGTCTTCCAACGCCCTGTGCAACAGATCCAGAATGGCTGTCACATCGAGGGAGCGAAACACATAGACCCGGCAGCGCGACAGCAGTGCATTGTTGAGCTCGAAAGATGGATTTTCCGTGGTCGCTCCCACCAGAATCACGGTGCCATCTTCCACATAGGGCAGAAAGGCGTCCTGCTGGGATTTGTTGAAACGGTGCACTTCGTCGACAAACAGCACCGTCTTGCGGCCGCGCACATCGCGCTCTTCCTCGGCACGGGCCACCGCTGCACGGATTTCCTTGACCCCGGACAATACTGCCGACAGGCTCTCGAAATGGGCCTCGCCATAGTGGGCAATCATTTTTGCCAGGGTGGTTTTGCCGACGCCGGGCGGCCCCCAGAACACCATGGAATGCAGCTGCCCGCGAAGAATGGCTTCCCGCAAGGGTTTGCCAGATCCCAGCACATGCTCCTGCCCCACAAACTCGTCGAGGTTGCGGGGTCGCATGCGCGCCGCGAGGGGTTGATAGACCTCGCGGCTGAACAGATCAGCATTCATCGTAAATCGCTATTGACTGGCAACCGTTACTCATCGTGGAGAACATCGACCCCTTTGGGAGGGGTAAAGGTAAATGCCCCGGCATCCACCGGGCCATTGACGGTAACGTCCGTGAAGCCGATGCGGGTTACCTGGCCGAGACTGTCCCACAGGGCCATGGCGTGGGGCTTGTTGCCCTCGAACTCGATGGCGATGCGCTCATACAAAGCATCGCTGCCACGAGGCTCAAGCCAGTACTTATCAATGCCGTTGTTCTTTTCGGCCTGGACTCTGTAGTCGCGAGCCAGTGTATCCACCTCGCCGATAAACAACACCGCAGGGGTGCGGCTGATATCGTTGTGGAACGGGCGCACAGTGACCTGTTCCAGATCCGGGTCGTAGAGCCACAGGGTCTCGGCATCGGACACCACCAGTTGCTCATAGGGGGCATCGCTGCTCCAGCGCACCCGGCCGGGGCGGGCCACCACCAGCTTGCCGGTGACTTCCTGGATGATATAGCCGTCGGCGGATGTGACTGTCTGGGTAAAACTGGCTGACAGGTTTTCCATGGGTTTCAGACGCTGGCCCAGCTCCGCCAGATCCCTGGCGCTTTGCTGTGTATCAACGGCTGGAACTGGTGCTTCAGCACCAATGACCGCATCCTCCACAGGCCTGGCCTGCACGCCACCACCGGCAAACGACTGCACAGCAAGCAGCGGCAGGCCGAGCAATGACAAGCCTGCCAGCAGCAGTGCCGTTCGGTTCTTTCTCTTCACGGATTATCCTCGGTGATTGGGCGACAGCACTTCGCGGCTGCCATTGGTGTTCATGGCGGTGACGACACCGGCTGCTTCCATCGCCTCGATCAGGCGTGCGGCGCGGTTGTAACCGATGCGCAATTTGCGTTGCACCGATGATATGGAGGCCTTGCGGCTATCGAGCACGAAGGCCACCGCCTCGTCATAGAGCGGATCATTTTCCGGGTCGCCATCGTCGCCGTTGCCGCCCTCACTGTAGCCGGGCACGGGAATGGAGGAGGTCGAGCCCTCGTCGGTGATGTCCTCAAGGTACTGGGGCGCGCCCCTGGCTTTCCAGTCCGCCACCACCTTGTGTACTTCGTGGTCATCGACAAAGGCGCCGTGGATACGCACCGGCACGCTGGTGCCCACCGGCATGTAAAGCATATCGCCATGGCCCAGCAACTGTTCGGCACCGCCCTGGTCGAGGATGGTGCGGGAATCGATTTTCGACGATACCTGAAAGGCGATACGGCTCGGCACATTGGCCTTGATCAGGCCGGTAATCACATCCACCGACGGGCGCTGGGTGGCGAGGATCAGGTGAATGCCCGCCGCCCTCGCCTTCTGGGCTATGCGGGCAATCAGCTGTTCCACTTTCTTGCCGACGATCATCATCATGTCGGCGAATTCGTCAATCACCACGACGATATAGGGGAGTTTTTCGAGGGTTGGCGCGCGCTGCTCCTCTTCGTCGGCAAACACCGAGGCCATGGGATCGGGAGTCCAGAGGGGATGGGGAATCGGCGCGCCGTCGCGGATGGCTTCTTCCACCTTGCGGTTGTAGCCCGCCAGGTTGCGCACACCGAGGGCGGCCATCAGCTGATAGCGGCGCTCCATCTCGCCCACACACCAGCGCAGGCCGCTGGCGGCATCCTTCATGTCGGTAATCACCGGCGTCAGCAGATGGGGAATATCGTCGTAGACCGATAGCTCAAGCATCTTCGGGTCCACCAGGATCAGGCGCACCTCCTCCGGAGTAGACTTGTAGAGGATGCTGAGCAGCATGGCGTTAACGCCCACAGACTTGCCGGAACCGGTGGTACCGGCCACCAGCAGGTGGGGCATGCGAGTCAGATCGATCACCACCGGCTGGCCGGAAATGTCGTGGCCTAGGGCCAGGGTAACCGGCGATTTGGACTGCTCGTAAACGCTGGAAGACAGCACTTCCCGCAGGCGCACAGTCTCCCGGTACTCGTTGGGAATCTCGATACCCACCACCGACTTGCCGGGAATCACTTCGACCACCCGCACGCTCACCAGCGCCAGGGAGCGGGCCAGATCGCGGGCCAGGCTCGATATGCGGCTGGCCTTGACGCCGGGCGCGGGCTGGATCTCGAAGCGGGTAATCACCGGCCCGGGCATCACCTCCACCACCTCGACGCTGATACCGAAATCCTGCAGCTTGAGTTCCAGCAGGCGCGACATGGCTTCGAGGGAATCGCGGGAAAAGCCCTTGCCTGGTTGTTTTACCGCCTCATCGAGCAGGCCGAGGGGAGGCAGTTCGCCACTCACCGGCTCGCGGGCAAAGAGCTTCACCTGCTTTTCCTTTTCGACCCGCACACTGGGTTCAGGGGGTTTTGCCAGGGACTGGATAGTGGGTTCCTTGCGTTCAACACTGCTGCGCTGTTTGCGCTGCACTGTCTCCTGACGGGTGCGCAGGGCTTCCTCTGAGGTTTTGCGCTCGTCAATGGCGCGCTGGTAGTGGCTGAATTTGCCCGCTACCCAACCGCTGACCACCAGGCTCCAGCGGCCAATGGTATCGATCACCGCCAGCCACGAGAGGTCAGTAAAAATGGTGACGCCAAACAGGAACACGCCCACCAGGATCAGGGTACCACCCACATGGTTAAAGCCGGTGGTAACAGCTTCACCGAAGGAATCCCCCATCAAGCCACCAACACCAAAAGGCAGTGCGCTCTCAACGCTGCCGTGGTGCATGGCGGTGAGCGCCGTGGCGCTGGCCATCACCAGCGCCAGGCCGACAAAACGCAGGGTGAAGATGATCCAGTCAAAGGGTTCAGGCTGGTTTTTGCGCGCCTGAAATACATTCCAGGCGCGCAGCGCCAGCAGCGCCGGAAACAGAAAAGCCATATAGCCAAAGAGTGAAAAGAATACGTCGGCCAGCCAGGCGCCAGTGGCGCCAGCGGCGTTATTGATATCGTCGCGAACCCCGGTGTGGGACCAGCCAGGGTCATCCGGAGAATAGGTAAAAAAGGCGATAAACAGGCACAGACACACCAGCAGCCAGCCGATCAGTGCGCCCTCCCGCATGATCAGTTTGCCTCGTTCGCTGCTCAAGCCCTGCTCTGCTCGGGCCTTGTCTTTGCTGTCTTTCCTGGCCAATGCTCAATCCCGGTAAACGCTGCGGCTGCTATTGTAATACCTGTTGTGTGAATAGCCAGTGATAAGCCCTCACTATAACCCGGCACTATGAAGTGCATTTAAAAATGCTGTTTTGACCTGAGCACAGGCTCCCTTATGATTGCCGCTGTTTATTGGCAATACCGTCACCGCGTTTACTCATTGAAGGAAGGATCATGTCAGCAGTGCAACACCATCGTCTTATCATTCTCGGTTCCGGCCCCGCTGGCTGGAGCGCCGCCGTCTATGCAGCCCGCGCCAATCTTGCCCCTGTGGTCATTACCGGCATGCAACACGGCGGCCAGCTCACCACCACCACCGAAGTCGACAACTGGCCCGGTGACGTGGAAGGCCTGCAGGGCCCCGACCTGATGGAAAGAATGCAAAAACACGCAGAACGCTTTGATACCAAAGTTATTTTTGATCACATTGAGAAACTTGACCTGAGCCAGCGCCCATTCCGCCTGGAAGGCATGGAAACCTATACCTGCGATGCGCTGATCATCGCCACCGGCGCTTCCGCCCAGTATCTGGGACTGGAATCCGAACAGGCCTTTATGGGCAAGGGTGTCAGCGGCTGCGCCACCTGTGACGGATTTTTCTACCGCAACCAGAAAGTGGCGGTGATCGGCGGCGGCAATACCGCCGTGGAGGAAGCGCTCTACCTCTCCAATATTTGCAGCGAAGTGGTGCTGGTCCACCGCCGCGACAGCCTGCGCTCGGAAAAAATCCTCCAGGACAAACTGTTTGAAAAAGCCAAAAATGGCAACGTCACCCTGCTTTGGAACAACACTCTGGAGGAAGTGCTGGGTGACGACCGGGGCGTTACCGGCATGCGTATCAAGAGCACCGTGGATGACAGCATCCAGCAAATTGATCTCGCCGGTGTCTTTATCGCCATCGGTCACAAACCCAACACCGGGATTTTCGATGGCCAGCTGGCCATGAAAAACGGCTATATCACCATTCAAAGCGGCACCGAAGGCAATGCCACCGCCACGTCTGTGGCTGGCGTATTTGCCGCTGGCGACGTTGCTGACCATGTGTACAGACAGGCAATTACTTCCGCAGGTTCCGGCTGTATGGCGGCACTGGATGCGGAGAAATACCTGGACGACCACGCCTGACCTCTGACCCGCAGGTATATCTCTGAGCACCAATCCTTTAAGCCTGCCATTGCTCGATGCGCTGCACCCGGAGTTTCCCGACCCGGGCAGCGCCCTGAGTGAACCCGATGGCCTGCTGGCCATCGGTGGCAATCTCAACAGCAGCACTCTGATCAATGCCTACAGTCGCGGCATTTTCCCCTGGTATGAACAGGGGCAACCCATACTGTGGTGGTCGCCGTCGGTGCGCGCCGCCCTCACCCCCGGGCACGAATATATCACCCGCAGCATGGCCAAAATCCTCGCCAAAGGGCAGTTCAATGTCACCACTGACACAGCCTTTGAACAGGTCATTGCCGCCTGCGCAGGCCCGCGGCGTGGTACAAGTGGCACCTGGATAACGCCGGCCATGGAGCAGGCCTATTGCCGACTGCACCGTCTGGGCCATGCCCATTCGGTGGAATGCTGGCAGAATGAAAAACTGGTCGGCGGTCTTTACGGCCTCCAAGTGGGCGGGATTTTCTGCGGTGAGTCGATGTTCAGCCGCACCAGCAACGCCTCCAAGGTGGCATTTATCCTGTTGTCACAAACCCTGGCCCGACAGGGTTTTGTGTTGATCGACTGCCAGGTACCCAACAGCCACCTGCAATCACTCGGTGTACAGGCACTGCAGCGAGAAACCTTTTTAAGCCTGCTTGCGATCCACAAAAACACCGCGCTGTCCTGGCCCGCCAGCAACGAATTCGCCCGCACATCTGCTATGCTAGGTTCACAGCAATGGAGTACGCAGCCATGACCCGTGATATCAGCCCGGATCTGCAACAAATCCGCCTGTTTTTTACCCAGCCTCACGGTTGCAGCTATTTACCGGGCAAGGAAGCCACTACCGCTTTTGTCGATCCCTCCCTCGATATCAACGCTTCTCTTTACACACAACTGACCCAGATGGGTTTTCGCCGCAGCGGTCGCTACTACTACCAGCCACGCTGTCAGCTCTGCGCCGCCTGTATCTCTGCGCGCATTCCGGTGGCTGAATTTTCTCCCAACCGTCAGCAGCGCCGCTGCCTGCAACGCAATCGCGACCTGAGCATAGCCATCAAACCGAACATTAATGTGGATGAGCATTACGCGCTCTACGAAAACTACATCAACAGCCGCCATGAAGACGGTGATATGTTCCCCCCCACCCGCGAGCAATATCTCGACTTTCTCGGCAGCGGCATTGAGGCCACGCGCTTTGTGGAATTTCGTCTGGATGGAATTCTGCTGGGCTGCTCGGTACTGGATCGTCTCGACGACGGCGTGTCTGCCATCTACACCTATTACTCGCCGGAAATAGCCCGCCGCAGTTTGGGCACTCTGGCAGTGCTGACACTGGTGGATCTCGCCCGCGAAATGGAATTGCCCTATGTGTATCTGGGCTTCTGGATCAAAAACTGCACAAAAATGGCCTATAAATCCCGCTTCCAGCCACTGGAGCTACTGATTGGCGGGCGCTGGATAAGAAACAGTTCAGCCAGTTAAGCGCCGCATTCGCCCTCAGGGAAGCCCTCTTTGACTGTATTCAGACAAGTCGGTAAACACGGCGGGGGTAAGGCGAGAACAGTCTTTGCCTTAGTGGTGCTTTTCAGGCAAAATGCCGCCCAACTTTGAGACAGCTGTTGGGGCATTCAGGAAAATATGGCAAAAGAAGACAATATTGAAATGGAGGGTGAAGTCATCGACACCCTTCCGAACACCACTTTCCGGGTAAAACTCGAAAATGGACACATTGTCACGGCCCATATTTCAGGCAAGATGCGCAAGAACTACATCCGCATTCTCACCGGCGATAAGGTTAAAGTCGAACTGACACCCTACGATCTCAGCAAGGGACGCATCACCTACCGGGCCAGATAAGCCTCCGTCTCAGGCTGCCTGCCTGGCAGTCCCGGCCAAGCAGGAAAGGCAGCTGAAAAAGCCTGAACAATCAGGCTTCCTCCACCTCCAGTGCAATCTCATCATCCTTCACCGTCACCCGCACGGTGCCGCCGGCAACTGACAGTTTGCCAAACAGGATGTCTTCAGCCAGAGGCTTTTTCAGCTTTTCCTGGATCAGGCGGGCCATGGGTCGCGCGCCCATTTTCACGTCGTAGCCGTGAATGGCAAACCACTCCAGAGCTTCGTCGTCCGCTTCGATAACCACCTTCTTGTCTTCCAGCTGGGCCTGCAATTCAGTGAGGAATTTGTCGACCACTGTCTTGATAATGCCCGGCTGCAGGGATTTGAACTGGATAATGCCATCGAGGCGGTTGCGGAATTCCGGCGAAAAGGTCTTCTTGATGGCTTCCATGGCATCGGTGGTATGGTCCTGCATGGTAAAACCGATGGAGGCACGGCTGGTGAGTTCAGCACCGGCATTGGTGGTCATGATCAGGATCACATTGCGGAAATCCGCCTTTCGACCATTGTTGTCAGTCAGGGTGCCGTGATCCATCACCTGCAACAGCAGGTTGAAGACATCCGGATGGGCCTTCTCGATTTCATCCAGCAACACCACACAATGGGGATGCTTGGTAACCGCATCGGTGAGCAGACCGCCCTGGTCAAAACCCACGTAACCGGGAGGCGCGCCGATCAGCCGCGACACCGTATGGCGCTCCATGTATTCGGACATGTCAAAGCGCAGCAACTCAATGCCGAGAATTTCCGCCAGCTGCCTGGACACCTCCGTCTTGCCAACCCCGGTAGGACCGGCAAACAGGAATGAGCCAATCGGTTTTTGTCCCTCCCGCAGACCGGCCCGCGCCATCTTGATGGCAGTAGTCAGAGCCTCGATACCCTCATCCTGACCGAACACCACCAACTTGAGGCGCGGTGCCAGATTGCGCAACTGCTCCTTGTCGGAGGCAGAAACACTCTTGGGGGGGATGCGGGCAATCTTCGCCACCACCTGCTCGATATCCCCGACACCGATGGACTTCTTGCGCCGCGATGGCGCCTGCAATTGCTGATAGGCACCGGCCTCATCAATGACATCAATGGCCTTGTCGGGCAGGAAGCGGTCCGGTATATGTCGCGCCGACAGTTCAGCCGCTGCACGCAGGGCTGACACGGTGTAGCGCAGACCGTGGTGTTCCTCGAAACGCGACTTGAGGCCGCGCAGGATTTCGATGGTTTCCTCGACACTGGGCTCGGTAACATCAATCTTCTGAAAGCGCCGCGAGAGGGCGCGATCCTTCTCAAAAATGCCCCGGTATTCCTGATAAGTTGTTGAACCGATACAGCGAATCTTGCCGGAAGTCAGCAGCGGCTTGAGCAGATTGGAGGCGTCCATAACACCGCCGGATGCAGCGCCGGCGCCAATAATGGTGTGAATTTCATCGATAAACAGAATGGCGTGATGCTGGTCTTCCAGCTCCGCCAGCAAGCCCTTGAAGCGCTTTTCAAAATCGCCGCGGTACTTGGTACCCGCCAGCAGCGCGCCCAGATCGAGGGAATAGACCACGCTGTCCTTGATGATTTCCGGCACATCGCCGTCCACCACACGTTTGGCCAGGCCTTCGGCAATGGCGGTTTTACCCACGCCCGATTCACCCACCAATAGCGGATTGTTCTTGCGGCGCCGTGACAGCACCTGGCATAACCGCTCCAGTTCAGGGCCGCGTCCCACCAGAGGATCGATAAAACCCAGCTTGGCCTGCTGGTTAAGGTTGGAAGAAAACTGCTCCAGCAGGCTTTTTTCCACGACTTCAGCGCTACCGGATTCACCCGCCACCTGGTGACCCGCAGCGTCTGAACCCTGCTCGGACTGATCGGCAAACTTGGCGATGCCGTGGGAAATAAAATTCACCACATCAATGCGGGTGACATTCTGCATACGCAAAAAGTACACCGCCTGACTTTCCTGTTCGGTAAAAATGGCCACCAGCACATTGGCGCCCTGTACTTCCTTTTTGCCGGAAGACTGCACATGGAAGATGGCGCGCTGCAGAACGCGCTGAAAACCCAGAGTCGGCTGGGTCTCGGTTTCGGTATCGTCGAGGGGGATCACCGGCGTGGTGGAATCGATAAACTCGTTGAGATCGCGGCGCAGCATGGTGAAATCAACACCACAGGCCTTGAGCACCTGAAAGGCGGACTCGTTGTCGAGCAGGGACAACAACAGATGTTCCACCGTCATGAATTCGTGGCGCTTGTCCCTGGCAACCCGGAAGGCGCCATTGAGGGTTAATTCAAGCTCTTTACTCAGCATTGCTTCTACTCCTACTCAGGGTCATCAGCAGGCTCGATTTCGCACATCAAGGGGTGCTCATTCTCCCTGGCGTAGCGGTTTACCTGTGAGGCTTTGGATTCAGCAACATCGCGGGTGAATACGCCGCATACAGCGCGGCCCTCGGTATGCACTTTGAGCATAACACGAACCGCCAACTCCCTCTCCATGGCAAAATAGGTTTCCAGCACTTCGACAACAAACTCCATGGGAGTGTAGTCGTCGTTCAGCATCACCACCTGATACCTGGCCGGTTTTTTCAGCTTCGGTTTGGCCTCTTCGATTGCCAGACCGCCGCCGGTTTGAGCGCTGTCGCGTTGATTGTCCTGTGCTGCACGGATAGTCACGGCTGCCATTTGCCTCCAGGTGTTAAAGGGGTGGGTGTAAGCCTATTCTAGCGCCAGTGCGCCCGCCGTGGGGAGTCAAAATGTAAAAATTGGCGCTTGACTTGAAGCGAAAATGCGGCTAATAGTTTACGCCCTGACCGTCAGGTCTGGACAGGGTAACGCCGCCTCGCGTAACCCGACCCTATAACTATCATTAATCAGTGTTTGAGGCGGGAGAGAAAATTATGCAAAAGGGAACCGTCAAGTGGTTTAACAATGCCAAGGGATACGGGTTTATTTTACCCGAGGATGGCAACAACGATATTTTTGCCCATTTTTCAGCCATCACCATGGAAGGATATAAAACCCTCAAGGCTGGCCAGGAAGTCACCTTCGATATCATTCAGGGTGAAAAGGGGCTTCATGCCACCAATATCACGCCGATTGGCAGAGTGGCCGAGTCCGAATCCATGCAGGAAGCCATGAGTCACAGTTGAAGTCCTACAGTTTATCCAGCGGTTTGCCAGAGTGCGGAAAGGTCGGCAACAGTGCCAAACTTATGCGCTAGACAATGGGAACCAGCCAAGCTGGAATGCCTG
Organism: Gammaproteobacteria bacterium BRH_c0; assembly: GCA_000961645.1. Classification (GTDB taxonomy): domain Bacteria; phylum Pseudomonadota; class Gammaproteobacteria; order Pseudomonadales; family Porticoccaceae; genus NAT127. The sequence goes on from LADM01000102.1 coordinate 13,962, forward strand.
CAGAGCAATATCAACTGAAATGACTTTGGTGAAAAACCAAAAATAAAATCTTACCAGTCCAGCAGTTATAAAAAAACCCGGGATAATCCCGGGTTTTTTTATAACTTGTTAACGCTCAGCCCAGGGGGCCATTCAGGCTATGGAAGCAAGAATACCATTCAGGGTTGCACTGGGGCACATCACAGAGGCCGTCAGCGCGCCATCAGGACGGTAGTAACCACCAATATCCACCGCTTTGCCCTGCACTCCGTTGAGCTCTGCCACGATCTTGTCTTCGTTTGCTGCAAGTTCACGGGCAACAGGCGTGAAGCGCGCCTTCAGCTCGGCGTCACCGTCCTGGGCGGCCAGAGCCTCGGCCCAGTACAGGGCCAGGTAAAAGTGGCTGCCCCGGTTATCCAGCTCACCGGTGCGGCGCGATGGCGACTTGTTGCTGTCGAGGAACTTGCCATTGGCCTGGTCGAGGGTTTTGGCAAACATCTTGGCCTTGGCATTGCTGGTGAAGTTGCCGTAGTGGTCGAGGGATTCAGCCAGGGCCAGAAACTCACCGAGGGAATCCCAGCGCAGGTGGTTTTCCTCCAGCAGTTGCTGAACGTGCTTGGGGGCAGAACCGCCAGCTCCGGTTTCAAACAGGCCGCCACCATTCATCAGGGGTACGATTGACAACATCTTGGCGCTGGTGCCCAGCTCCATAATCGGGAACAGGTCCGTCAGGTAATCCCGTAGCACGTTGCCGGTCACAGAGATGGTGTCTTCACCGGCGCGGATGCGCTGCAGTGACAGGCGGCAGGCAGCCTCGGGGGCAAGGATACGGATATCAAGACCACTGGTATCGTGATCCTTGAGGTAGCGATTGACCTTGGCGATCAGCTGGGCATCGTGGGGACGCTTCTCGTCGAGCCAGAAGACCGCCGGAGCGCCCGTGGCGCGGGCGCGGTTGACCGCCAGTTTGACCCAGTCCTGGATCGCGGCATCCTTGCTTTGACACATGCGCCAGATATCGCCGGATCCAACCTTGTGCTCCATCAGCGTGTTGCCCTGGTTATCCACCACCCGCACCACACCATCAGCTGGAATTTCAAAGGTCTTGTCATGGGAGCCGTATTCCTCGGCCTTTTGCGCCATGAGACCGACATTGGGCACACTGCCCATGGTCACCGGATCAAACGCCCCGTGTTTTTTGCAGTCGGCGATCACTTCCTGGAAAACACCCGCGTAGCAGCGGTCGGGAATAATGGCCTTGGTGTCGTGCAGCTTGCCATCCGGCCCCCACATCATGCCCGACTCGCGAATCATCGCTGGCATTGAAGCATCGACAATAATGTCGCTGGGCACATGGAGATTGGTGATGCCCTTGTCGGAATTGACCATCGCCATGGCGGGACGGGTCTTATAGACAGCGGCGATATCCCCTTCGATTTCGGCACGCTGGGCCTCAGGCAGGCTCTTGATACGGGCATACAGATCGCCCAGCCCATTGTTGACATCCACACCCAGCTCGCGGATCACGGCGGCGTGCTTGTCGAACACATCCTTGAAAAATACGGTGACGGCATGGCCGAACATGATGGGATCGGAGACTTTCATCATGGTGGCCTTCAGGTGCAGGGAGAACAGCACTCCCCGGCTTTTGGCATCCTCAATCTGGGCAGCAAAAAACGCCCGCAGGGCACTGCGGCTCATCACCGCGGCATCGATTACCTCGCCCGCTACCAGAGTGGTTTTTTCCTTGAGGACTTTGACGTTGCCGTCGATGCCGACAAATTCGATTTTCACCGCTCCATCGCTGGCGATGGTGACAGACTGTTCACTGCCGTAAAAATCACCGCCATCCATATGGGCCACATGGCTTTTCGAATCCGCAGACCAGGCACCCATTTTGTGGGGATTCTTGCGGGCATAGTTCTTGACTGAGGTTGCGGCGCGACGATCCGAGTTGCCCTCACGCAACACGGGGTTTACGGCGCTGCCCTTAACCCTGTCGTAACGGCTGCGAATATCTTTTTCAGCATCGCTTTGCGGCGCATCGGGATAGTCAGGCAGGGCGTAACCCTGTTGCTGCAACTCTCTGATGGCTTCCTTCAATTGCGGCATGGAGGCGCTGATATTGGGCAGCTTGATGATATTGGCTTCGGCTGTCTTGGCCAGCTCACCCAACTCGCCAAGGTCGTCATTGATGCGCTGATCTTCTGTGAGGAACTCGGGAAACAGCGAGATAATTCTGCCCGCCAGGGAAATATCGCGGGTTTCAATGGCGATACCGGAGGGGCGGGTAAAGGACTGCACAATCGGCAGCAGGGAGTAGGTGGCAAGCGCTGGCGCTTCATCGGTCAGGGTATAGATGATTTTTGATGTCATGGTGCTTCCTGAGCTGCAAGAGATAATCGTGTCACCGCGGCAATCTGACCTGACAACTGCCAGTTTGCAGTCGTGCTGGCCGAGGTTGTTCAACGCCAATGAAATGGCTTGCGGTACTATCGGGGTTATATTGAATGGCCCGGCGCCGTCATTAGTGGCCAGGCCTTGCTTTGGTAAAAAGAGTTGCAAAATGCGCGCCGATCCTAGCACAACCGCTGCATCCCTGTCATTTGGTTCATCCCCTGACAAACCGTTATCATGGCGGCATGGCCACAATCATCCGCTTTAACAAACCCTACGGTGTACTCAGTCAGTTCACCGCTGCCGATGGCCATCCTGGCCTGGCGGACTATATCCGCATCAAAAACGTCTACCCCGCTGGTCGCCTCGATCACGATTCGGAAGGGTTGTTATTGCTCACCGATGATGGCGGCCTGCAGGCCCGCATCAGCAGCCCCCGCTTCAAGCTGGCAAAAACCTACTGGGTGCAGGTAGAAGGGAGCGTGACAGAGGAGCAACTTGTGCGTCTGCGCAAAGGGGTTGAACTGCGCGATGGCCTGACAAAACCGGCTGAGGCCCGCGAAATCCCCGAACCCTCTCTGTGGCCCCGCGATCCGCCGGTTCGCTTTCGCAAGACAGTCCCCACCGCCTGGCTGGAGCTGACCATCCGCGAGGGCAGGAATCGCCAGGTGCGGCGCATGACCGCTGCCGCCGGCTTGCCCACCCTGCGCCTGATTCGGGTACGCATCGGCGACTGGCAGCTCGATCCGTTGCAGCCCGGTGAATTGGCCATTGATCAGATCCGCCTGCCCGGGGACAATAGCCGCCCTGCGAAAACCACCCGGAGGCGTTACTGATGCCCGACCAGATCCATCTCACCGTAGCCACCGTCGTCCACCGCGACGGCAAGTTCCTGATGGTGCGGGAGCGTGAAGCCGGTGAGGAAGTGATCAACCAGCCTGCGGGGCACGTCGAACCGGGTGAAACCCTGCAACAGGCCGCCCTGCGGGAAACCCTGGAGGAAACCGGCTGGCATGTGGAATTGACCGGATTTCTCGGTATTTCCACCTATCGCTCACCGCGCAATGGCGCTACCTACTACCGGGTCAGTTTTGCCGCCGAGCCCCTGCATGCCGATGAAAGCCTGGAACTGGACGCCGACATCATCAGCGCCGAGTGGCTCGACCTGGACGCCATTCACAACCAGCGGGCCCTGCTGCGCAGCCCTCTGGTACTGAGTGTGATTGAACACTTTCTGTCCGGTCCCGTTTACCCACTGGATATCATCAGCAATCTCAACGGGAATGCCCCCTGATGGCAAAGCCTTCCGTAATAGTCGGGATGTCCGGCGGTGTTGACTCCTCGGTCACCGCCCTGCTGTTGCTCGAACAGGGCTACCGGGTGGAAGGCCTGTTCATGAAAAACTGGGATGAAGACGACGGCAGCGAGTACTGCACCGCCATGGCGGATCTCGCCGATGCGGAGAAAGTCTGCGCAAAACTGGGTATCAAACTGCACACTGCCAATTTCGCCGCCGAATACTGGGACAATGTCTTCGAGCACTTCCTCGCCGAGTACAAGGCCGGTCGCACTCCCAACCCGGATATCCTCTGCAACCGCGAAATCAAGTTCAAGGTGTTCCTCGAATACGCCGAGATCCTCGGCGCCGATATGATCGCCACCGGCCACTATGTGCGGCGCCAGGACGACAACGGCCAGACCCGGCTGCTCAAGGGTCTCGACCCCAACAAGGATCAGAGTTACTTCCTTCACGCCGTGCCGGAAGCCGCCTTGGCGCGTTCACTGTTTCCTGTTGGCGAGCTGCTCAAACCCGAGGTCAGGCGCATTGCCGCCGCCCACGACCTTGTCACCCATGCCAAAAAGGACAGCACCGGCATCTGTTTTATCGGTGAAAGGCGCTTCAAGGATTTTCTCGAACAGTACCTGCCCGCCCAGCCCGGCGATATCGAGGATGAAAACGGTCGCAAGCTCGGCACCCATATGGGCCTGATGTACCACACCCTTGGCCAGCGTCAGGGGCTGGGGATTGGCGGCGTGCGCGGCGCCAACGAGGAGCCCTGGTATGTCGCCGTCAAGGATCTTGAGCGCAATGTGCTGGTGGCCGTGCAGGGCACTGACCACCCATTGCTGTTCACCAACAGTCTTACTGCCAGTGACATCCACTGGATCAACGGCGCGCCGCAGCAATCCGCCTATAGCTGCACGGCCAAGACGCGCTACCGTCAGGCTGACCAGGACTGTGTCGTCACCAAAACCCCGAACGGCTGGCAGGTGGATTTCAGCAAACCCCAGCGCGCGGTCACACCGGGGCAATCCGTGGTGTTCTACCAGGGCAACGTCTGCCTCGGCGGCGGCGTGATCGAACAGACGGCGAATACAACCACTGCCAACCCATCCATTCCTGCAAGAGTATCCGGCTGACCATGTTGTTCCCCAAACCCAACCGCGATCAGGTTATTGCCCTGGCAGGGGTATTCCACGCCTGCCAACTGGTGGAAACCCTGGCCAAAAGCGGTATCTGTCCGAGCCGCGATTTTGAAACCAGCATCCACAGCCTGTTTGAGCAAAACCCCGATTCCACCCTCGCGGTGTTTGGCGATCTGGAATCCCTGGCCACCGGGCTCGAGGCCATGAACCGCACCCTTAGCGCCACCAAGGATGCTGCCAACAAGGATCTCCTGCGCTATGTGCTGGGCGTACTGTATCTGCACAAAAAACTGGCGGGCAACCGGGCGATGCTCAACCAGGTGGGCGAAGGTATTGGCAAGGCCGCACGTCAGGCAGAGCATTTCAGCAAGACCCATGGCAATGTGCTGGCCAATCTTGCCGATTTGTACGTCAACACCATCGGCACCTTCAGCTTTCGCATCCAGGTCAGCGGCGCCCCCCAGTACCTGCAACAGCCCGACGTCGCCAACCGCATCCGCTGCCTGCTGTTTGCCGCCATTCGCGCCGCCATGTTGTGGCAGCAGGTGGGTGGCAGGCGCTATCACCTGATATTGCAGCGTCAGCGGGTGTTGGATCTGATTCATGACATGAAACGTCTGAAGTCGGAAGTCTGAAGCAAGGATGGCTCAGTCTTACGCTTCTGCTTTTGCGTCAGACTTCAGACGTCAGACCAAATGCATTTGATGTTAAAATCCCGACCCTTTGAGCCACCCCTGAAACCAGCCAACCGGAAAAGCACATGAACCTCTCCGCTCTCTCAGCCATATCCCCCATCGACGGCCGTTATGGCAGCAAAACTGCGCCCCTGCGCGGAATTTTCAGCGAATACGGCCTGATCAAATACCGGGTGATTGTGGAGATTCGCTGGCTGCAAAAGCTGGCTGCCCATCCCGGCATTGGCGAGGTTCCCGCCTTCAGTGCTGAAGCCAACGCCCTGCTCGATCAGCTGGCGAGCAACTTCAGCGAAGCCGATGCCCAGCGCATCAAGGACATCGAAAAAACCACCAACCACGACGTCAAGGCGGTGGAATACTTTATCAAGGAAAAAATCGCCGCCAGTGTCGAGCTTGCTGCCGTCAGCGAGTTTGTCCACTTCGCCTGCACTTCCGAGGATATCAACAACACCTCTCACGGGCTGATGCTCAAGGCCGGTCGCGACGACGTGCTGTTGCCATCAGTGGAAAAGATTGCCGATTCACTGGCGGATATGGCGATAACCTTTGCCGCCGTGCCGATGATGTCCCGCACCCACGGCCAGACCGCCTCCCCCACCACTGTCGGCAAGGAGCTGGCCAACGTGGTACACCGCCTGCGCCGCCAGATTGCCCAGATTCGCAGCGTCGAGATACTCGCCAAATTCAATGGCGCCGTGGGTAACTACAACGCCCACCTCTCCGCCTATCCCGAGCTGGAGTGGGAGAGCAATGCGCGGGAATTTGTCGAATCACTTGGCCTGCACTGGAATCCCTACACCACCCAGATCGAACCCCACGATTACATTGCCGAACTGTTCGACGCCATCGTACGCCTCAACACCATCCTGATTGATTTCAACCGCGATATCTGGGGTTATATCTCCCTCGGCTACTTCAAGCAGAAAACAGTGGCTGGCGAAGTCGGCTCCTCCACCATGCCCCACAAGGTCAATCCCATCGACTTTGAAAATGCCGAGGGCAATCTCGGCATTGCCAACGCCGTGTTCACCCACCTGGCGCAAAAACTGCCCATCTCACGCTGGCAGCGGGATCTGACCGATTCCACCGTGCTGCGCAATATGGGCGTGGGTTTTGGCTACTGCCAGATCGCCTTTGAATCCATGCAAAAAGGCATCGGCAAACTGGAGATCAACCCGCTACGCCTGGCCGAAGATTTGAACGAAGCCTGGGAAGTACTGGCAGAGCCGGTGCAAACCGTGATGCGCCGTTACAATATTGAAAAACCCTATGAAAAACTCAAGGAACTGACCCGCGGCCAGGGCATCACGCGCGAAAAAATGCGCGACTTTATCGACAAGCTCGACATCCCCGAGTCCGCCAAAAAAGACCTGCACACCATGACCCCCGCCAACTATATCGGCAATGCGTTGGAGCAGGCTTTGCGTATCAAGGATGTTAAATAAGGCTTTAAAGGAAAGCTTCTCGCCAAGACGCCAGGCACGCCAAGAGGAGATAAAAGAATTTTCTCTGGAATATTGGGCTAACACAGTAATCACCGTTCAAGCCCAAAACTTTCATACATTTAGTCTCTTGCTTTTCTTGGCGTGCTTGGCGTCTTCGCGAGAGAAAAAAATCTTTTCTCTTAACACCGCACCCCGCCATCAGGAACAAAACAAGCCATGATCCATTTCCCGCAAGGTATCGACGCCGCCCTTTTTCTGCGCGACTACTGGCAGCAAAAACCCCTGTTGATACGCCAGGCACTGCCCGGATTCCGCTCCCCCATCAGCGCCGATGAACTGGCCGGGCTGGCGCTGGAAGAAGAAATTGAATCGCGCATTGTGATCCGCGACGGCAACAGTGGCCCCTGGGAGCTGCATCAGGGTCCATTCACGGAAGACACCTTCAGCACCCTGCCCAAGTCGCCCTGGACATTGCTGGTACAGGCCGTGGATTTGTGGGTACCGGAGGTGCGCGACCTGATCGACCGCTTTGATTTCCTGCCGCGCTGGCGCATGGATGACATCATGATCAGCTACGCCAACGATGGCGGCGGGGTTGGTCCCCACTTTGACTATTACGATGTGTTCCTGATTCAGGCCGAGGGGACCAGGGAGTGGTCAATCGGCACCACCTGCGACGAAGACTCGCCGCGCGTTGAAGGCACTTCACTGAAAATTCTCAAGGATTTCGAAGCCCTGCAAACCTGGGTGCTGGAACCTGGCGACATCCTTTACTTGCCGCCCAAAATCGCCCATTGCGGAACAGCCGTGGGTGAATGCCTGACCTATTCGCTGGGCTTCCGAGCGCCAAGCGCCGGGGAGATGCTCGATGATCTCGCCACCGAGGTGCTGAGCCGCGGCCCGGGACTGTTCTACCGCGACCCGCCCCTCACCCCCGCCATGGCCCGTGAGGCGATTGATCCGGCCTTTGTGGCCCAGACGCGAAAGCTGCTGCTGGCGGCTCTGGATGACGAGGAAATGCTGGCCCAGTGGTTTGCCAGCTATATGACGAGTCCCAAATACCCCGACCTCGATCTGGATGACGAGGATCTGGTGCGCACTGCGACAGTGCCTGGAAAGAATGGAGAGAGGGCTCGGTATTTTGCTGACGGAATGGAAATCGTTGATGACGATTAAAGATTATTTGGTCTCGCCAAGACGCCAGACACGCCAAGAAAAGATAAACAGGGTGTGGAGTGATCAGTGGTGCAGGCTAATCAACTTGCCTCCAAACATTACCCACTCTTGATGCGGTAGGTTTTATTCGAGAGTGCGTTCGTGCTGAGCTTGAGAGTCCGTTCG
>LADM01000027.1 GCA_000961645.1 Gammaproteobacteria bacterium BRH_c0
CTTTGAACTGGCAGGAATTTTTCAATGATTTTGTATTGTTCAGATGTAATTTCCATCCGCACATTTTAGCAAAATTAGTGTTAACACGCCCTAGGATTTATGCGATTGATAGGAGAGATTTATGGCTTCGAGTGACAGATGGACACGTAAGCAGCTATTGGTAGCCTTTTGCCTTTACTGCCAGATGCCTTTTGGAAAGATGCATTCAAGAAATCCTGAAATTATAAAATTTTCCCATCTGATGGGCAGGTCACCTTCCGCATTAGCTATGAAGCTCACTAATATCGCAAGTCTTGATCCGGCAATCAGGGCTACGGGGCGAAAAGGTCTTGACGGTGCTTCAGCCGCAGATAGAGCCATGTGGCAAGAAATGGAGCAACAATGGGAAAAATTTGCAATCGAAGCTCAGCTGGTTATGGAATCTCTTGGGATCTCGGAGCCAGAAATCGGCGAAGATATAACTGAAAAGTCTGGATCGTATAGAGGAGAGACACGTCTCTCAGAAGTAAATGTTCGTATTGGACAACATTTTTTTCGCCGGGCAGTGCTCAGCGCCTACAACTACCGATGCTGTATAACAGGGCTATCTGTCACACCGCTATTGGTGGCAAGTCATATTGTTCCTTGGCGGTCAGATACTGAAAATAGACTCAACCCTCGGAATGGGCTTTGCCTTTCTAGCTTGCATGACAGGGCATTTGATATGGGATTGATTACAATAACCCACGAATTAAAAGTGAAGATTTCAAGCCGTCATTTTAATGATAGCGATAGATTTTTTCGTGATGCTCTCCTATCGTATGACGGAAAACTAATTGAAACACCGGAAAAGTTTTCCCCTGATTTGAGCTTTATTGATTACCATCAAAAAAATATTTTCAAAGAATAGAGTATTTTCTAAGACAGCTGATTCCTTGATTTTCGAAGCTGTTGAAATAATCAAAAAAGGGCACTCCACCATCCGCTCCGGATTGATATACGGTTCGCCCCGCTCCTGCTCATCCACCACTCTTAACCTGGCAACTTCCATACTGAAGTTTCCGAGGATCCTGAGCCCCACTGGCAACAAGGTTGCCGCCTGTTCCTGTCCGGGAAATTCATCGGGCTCTTACCCAGGTGATGCTTCCGCGATGATGGAACAGGTGGAATGGGCGCTTCGCCCGGCGTTGTTCGCCAGGTCCACAGCACGATAGATGTAGCGGCTTGTCAGAGCGTCGACAATGGTAGCGCTGCGCTGGGAGTGGGTTTATCCCTTGCACCTCGCCCTTGTTCCGCCCATACAGGGCCATGATTTTCCGCAGTCTAGCCATATTGTTTCTCGCCCCCTGGCTGATAAGGGCTCATAGCAGCTTGCTCTGGTGTTGTCTTTGATATTTCAATTATTTGATATACAAAGGTTTTTTGTGTGGCGGGGGCGATAACCAAAGTGATCTGTATATCTTGAATCCAGGTTTCCATAACCCAGGCGTGCCAGATAGCGATTGCCAGGCACTCTACCCAGCAGAGCTGTGTCATATTTGATGGAAACTGTGTAAAAATGCTATATATTTAACTCAGCGTGTAATTATTCCCTACCATGAATCATCAGGTGTGAAATGACCGTTCTTGGCGCATTGCCCAACGCTCCCCTTGCCTGTGTACTCGTCGCTCTCGAGTACGAGGAAATCCCCGATTTTGCCAAAAAGGTAGAGCAGCTCAAAGGCCGTATTCTTTCACTGCTGCCCAGATACCGACTGGCGTCTCTGCAGCAAATCCAGGCCGCGGGGCACAGTCATCACCTCCCCATCCATGAGTTTCTGGGGGAGGACTGGCGCCAACTGTTGCGTGTATCCCCGCACCAGGCAGCGTTTGTGGTGACTGCCTATGCTAACGCTGAGGAATTTTTGGGTCAGTTCGAACAGCTGCTGGGGCCGGTCTGGGAAACCCTGGAACCGCTGATCACCCGCATCGGGGTACGCTATATCGATTTTATCCTCCCCCGCCCAGGCGAGGCGCCGGAGGATTATGTAAACGATTCAATTCGGGGCATCGCCAACCTTCCCATGGGGCAGATCGAAACCCAGTCGGCGCATTTGACCCAGTACCAGTTTGATGATGGCGCCATGTCCATTCGCTACGCCACCACAGATGGCCAGCCACAACTGCCAGCGGAGATTGCTCTGGGTAATCTCCGCCCTTCGGATATTATGTTGAATGAGCAGAATGGCAAATGCGCCATTCTTGATTTTGATCGATTTCAGTTTGTATCAGAGCGACTCAGCCACCAGGACGTGGTGCAGCGGGTCAGGCATTTTCAAGGGCAGTTATCACAGATTTTCAAACACATAACAACAGACAAGGCCCGACAGGCCTGGGGAAGGGAGGAATAGATGCATACTCACCGCCAGATTTGGCTTGATGAGCAAAAAAAGCTGATGAGTTTCTGTGCCACCGGTGTTAATGGCGAAACTTCTGCTGAAAATTGCCAGGCACCATCACTCGTGAGATTTACGGTGGGACAGGGCACCGGTGTGGAGAAAACCCTCCTCATGTTAACCACGATAGATCATCAACCTGCAGTGGTCCTGCCTGATAATGATTGCCACCGATATTCCGGTCAGAAGCCAGACCTGATTGACATGCTGCGGACTCTGGATGAGCGCTTCGGTTTCAATGTGAGTGACCTCGCCAGAATATTGCGGGTGGAACGCAAAACTGTCTATCTCTGGAAGGCCAACCCGGACACCGAAGTGCAGCACGCCAAGCGAGAGCGCCTCCAATTGCTGCTGGATCTGTCATCCACCTGGGCAAACCTTTCCAGCAAGCCGCTTGTTTGGGCCCGCCATGAATGCCCCAAAGCGCTGAATGGCAACTCACTGCTTGAATATCTTTCAAGGGAGACTCTCGATAAGAACCTGCTTGAAGATATTTTTGGCCAGCTGGCCCTGCGTATCGATGAGTTGGCCAAAGCAGTCCGCAAAGGGCAGAACGATGCCATCAAGGTGGCAGCCACAAGAACCAGGCTGCCTGATTCGGACGAAATTGCCGCCAAATTGAAAGCCCGCCTGGCCCAGCAGCAAGCCACTTCGGTCAGCTACACCACCGACACCTCTGACCAATAGTTGGGTTGGCGGAAACCGGCATGGATGTCAGAGAGGGCATCATCAACCTCCTTTCACAAATTGATGGGCACCGTCCATTTGTATTGTGCATTGCCGGCCCTAATGGCGCCGGGAAAAGTACTCTCTACCCGGAGCTGATTGAGCCAATTTTGATATGCGCGGATATAGGGCATATTTACTTGAATGCCGATGTCGTCTCCAAGGACATTCAGGGCGATTCTACGGGCATGGAGCAAATGAAAGCTGACATACTTGCGCAACAAATTATTCGGGATACTCGCAAAATTCTTCTGTCCCAGGAGCAGTCATTTGTTTTTGAGACAGTTTTTTCCCACCATTCCAAAGTCGAAGAGTTGCAACTAGCCAGAGAGCATGGCTACGTTGTACTGCTTATTTTCGTCGCGCTTGAAAGCATTGAGCTATCAAAACACCGCGTTAAACGCCGGGTCGAATTCGACAAGGGACATTTTGTTCCTGAACAAAAACTCGAAACACGATTCCCCAACACACTAACTAACCTCGCCAGCATGGTGCACATAGCCAATGGGCTGCTGGTACTGGATAACTCGGCGGAAGATTATCCATTTCAGGTGGTTGCCTTTGGCGATAGTACTGAAACACTCACAGGCCCTGATTTCCTTCAACCTTTATGGGTCAAGCTTCAGGATTTGCCATCTGCTAAATAATCAAGAGACTAAAACGCCGGGCAAGCCCGGCGTTTTAGTCTGTGCATGGTCTTATGGCATTACAGCTTGTAATCCTCAATCACCGCCCAGGGCAGGCCGTATTGATTGAGGTCTTCCGTAAAGGGTCCGGGTCTATCTGCTCCATGTTCCACACGCCGGTTTTTTTCCATTTGCCTTCGAGCATCATCTTGGCGCCAATCATAGCGGGCACGCCGGCGGTGTAGGAGATGGCCTGGGAGGCGACCTCTTTGTAGCAGTCCTGGTGATCCTTGATCTGGTAGACCTAGACGGTTTTCTCCTTGCCGTCTTTCACACCGGTGATCATACAGCCGATGCATGTGTTACCCACGGTGCGCGGGCCGAGGCTGGCGGGGTCTGGCAGCAGGGCCTTAAGAAACTGGATGGGGACGATCTGTTGGACCTGGAATTCGATGGACTCGATGCCGGATGCCCACATTGCCGAGCACTTCGAGGTGCTTGAGGTGGCTGTCGCCAAAACTTATCCAGAACTGGGCTTTTTCAGGGTGGTGCGGTCGCTAATCCACTACCCAGCCCCACCGGGTTGATCCAGTGTTGTCGTTCAGGTGGCATTGTCGTTGACCCCCGGAGGCAGGTTCCCCGCTGGCGACGAAGATTTGATATGGACATCTCTCTGAGGGAAGGGGATGGTGATATTGTGGACCTTGAATGCCCGCCAGATAGCCAGGTTGATATCCGATTTCACCATCGCTGTGCCATTTTCTGGATCCGCAATCCACACCCGCAACTGCAGCTCAATGCCGTTGTCGCCAAAGGCCATCAGGCGCACGGTGGCAGGCGGATCCTCCAGCACCCGATCGGATGCCTTGGCGCATTCGAGCATCAGCGCCATGGCCTGCTCGGGGTCGTCGTTGTAGCTGATCTGGACCTTGATGATGACGCGCACATTGCGGTCGGCATAGCTCCAGTTGATCACTTCGCTGGTGATGAGATTTTCGTTGGGGATAAGGGTGTCGACCCCCTCGCGGTTGCGCACCACCAGATAGCGTGAGTTGAGCGCTTCCACCCAGCCGAACTGGTCGCCGACGGTGATGACATCGCCGGGCTTGATGGAGCGGTCCATCACCAGAATAAAGCCGCTGATAAAGTTGGACACGATTTTCTGTAGGCCAAAACCGAGGCCCACGCCCAGGGCGCCGCCAAAAATGGCCAGCGAGGAGAGGTTGATGCCCACGGCGTTGAGGGCCAGCAAGAATGCAATAATCAGCAGGGCGATACGGATAAACTTGCTGAAACCCACCCGCATGCTGGGGGACAGATTGACGGAGCGTGACAGGGAGCGGTTGACCATATCCGACAGCCAAACGGCCACCGTGAAGCTGATAGCCACCATCATCAACAGCTTGAGCACCGCGAGCAGGGAGATACGCGCTTCGCCCAGGGTGATCGCCAGGCTTTCGAGCAGGGTAAGCACCGCTGGCAGCCAGCCCAGCAGGTGCAAGGCAACACCCAGCCATATGGCGACACCCAGCACATTTTCCATGGATTTGAGCAACGGGCTGACAGTGAATGCCTTGCGCATCAGGTACACGATAAAGCGAATCAGGGCGAGGGCGACCAGAACGGGAATGGCAATTTCCAGTACCTGTTGCGGCAGGCTGTAATAGTCGAGGACGGCTTTTACCGGTAGCACCACCGCCAGCACCGTCAGCGGCCACAACAGGCGCTGAGCGCTACGAATCGCGATATGACGCAGGCCAATGCTGTGCTCGGATTGGGCCTTCAAAACCTGCTGGATACGAAAATTGATCAGCGATGCGCAGAGAACAGCCACCGCCAGTGCCCCCAGTTGCCACAGTGCATCGGGATGCAACAGGGGCTGCAGATAATCGTGATACCAGGTCATGGGTTTGGTGCTCCGCAGCCAACAGGGTTAGCTACAGTGTAACTGGTGGTGTGCAGCCCTGCATGGGCAAAGGTACCCGTGGCCAGCTGCTTCACGTCGTTTCTCGATTATGCCCCATAGCATCATCTTGGTGCCGACTGTGAGGAGCATCCTGGGCAGGATGGGATTTGAGATTGCACCGCTCTACGCCAATCTACCGTGACACCGGGCCAAGCTTCAGGACACCATCAAGCACTGACTGGGTTACAAGAATGAGTCCTCGAACCAAGCTCTGATCCACATCCAAATGACCCTCGTACTCCGCCAGGTTGCGTTTGCGATGCGCCTGATCGAGCACTCGACACTGAGCAGGCAGAAAATCCAATGTATGGGTGAGACACTGAAATACCTGGTAGCGGTTTTCTGATCGGTAACCGTGCCATCGCAAAGCCGCCAAAGCCAGCGCATGGGCAGCGTTGTAGGCCAAGTCAAAACGGCTTTCGAGACTGAGACCTTCGAGTCGTGAGTCTTGTAATCTTATACTGCCCGAATGGATAAGACCTTCCAGTTCTTGCTGGTCGGGTGCTTCTTTTTTCAGCTGGCCAATCTGGACGAGATTATCCAGTGGTTGTCGGTCCATCGACGCCTCCTTTCAGCACGATATGATCACTGGCCAATAACCTGGCTAAAAAAGGGTTACCGGCTCTTTTTCGATCCCTGAACTCAGCTACTGTATAGAGGGTTGGGCTGACAGGCCGCCCCAAATCATTTTCCAATGGCGCAAGCAGATTGAAGAGATCTTCAAGTGTCAGGGTATCCGATACTATCAACAGATCAATATCGCTACTGGCCCGATCAGTCTGCTTGGCAACTGAACCGTAAAGGATGGCAAGCTGGACATCTTCACCTGTGTTCTCAAACAGCGATTTCAGTTGTTGAGCGGGACCGATAGTTTTTTTGATCAGCGCACAAAGTTCAGCGTATATAGGGGAAGAATGGTTGGCCTGGTAGGACTTTTGCCTGCCCTGTTGTGTCACTGCAAGCAGCCCGCTAGATGACAGACGCTCAACCTCTCTCTGCACACTGCCGGAGCCTGAATTGGCTAACTGTATCAATTCATTCATAAAAAAGGAGCGCTCTGGCTGACCGAACAAAAGCCCCAGCACCTTTTGGCGAGTGCCGGAAAACAGTGCTTCACCAAAACTGACTTTTCCCTGCTGGACCATTTGCTGCTGTGTCATAACCATGGCGATACCCATTTTGGGTAATTAAATACCCAGAATGGGTATCTGTAAACAGTTTGTGTATTGCCTGACATACACAACTCAGCTTGTGTATGTTTATCCATGTTTAACACTAAACAAAACGCCGGGTCCTCTACAGGAAAGGCCCGGCGTTTTAGCATGTAATGATCGCGCGAATTACAGCTTGTAATCCTCGATCACCGCCCAGGGCAGACCATATTTGTTGAGGTCTTCCATAAAGGGGTCCGGGTCCATCTGCTCCATGTTCCACACGCCGGTTTTTTTCCATTTACCCTGCAGCATCATCTTGGCGCCGATCATGGCGGGTACGCCGGTGGTGTAGGAGATGGCTTGGGAGGCGACCTCCTTGTAGCAGTCCTGGTGGTCCTTGATCTGGTAGACGTAGACGGTTTTCTCTTTACCATCCTTGATGCCGGTGACCACACAGCCGATGCAGGTTTTACCGACGGTGCGCGGGCCAAGGCTGGCGGGGTCGGGCAGCAGAGCGCGGAGGAACTGGATCGGCACGATCTTCTGGCCCTGGAATTCCACTTCATCAATGCGCGTCATGCCCACATTACCCAGCACTTCGAGGTGCTTGAGGTAGCTGTCGCCAAAACTCATCCAGAACTGGGCTTTTTTAAGAGTGGGGAAATTCACCACCAGGGATTCGAGTTCTTCGTGATACATGCGGTAAATATTGTAGGTGCCGACCTCTTCCGGGCAGGCGAAGGACTGCTTGTGGGACATGGCCGGGGTGGTGACGAACTCGCCGTTTTCGTAGTGACGGCATTCGGCGGTGACTTCGCGGATGTTGATTTCCGGGTTGAAGTTGGTGGCAAAGGGGTAGCCGTGGTTGCCGCCGTTGACGTCGATGATATCGAGGGTGTGGATTTCATCGAAATAGTGCTTGGCGATCCAGGCGGTAAAGACGTTGGTGGCGCCGGGATCGAAGCCGGAGCCGAGCAGGGCCATCAGACCGGCTTTTTCAAACTTTTCGCGGTAGGCCCACTGCCAGCTGTATTCGAATTTTGCGGTGTCGAGCGGTTCGTAGTTGGCGGTGTCGAGGTAGTCGATACCCGCTGCCAGGCAGGCATCCATGATGTGCAGATCCTGATAGGGCAGGGCGACGTTGATCACCAGCGCAGGATTTTCGGCTTTCAGCAGGGCGGTCAGTTCGGGCACGTTGTCGGCATCCACTTGCGCGGTGCGAATGGTGCGGCCTTGCATCTCCTTGATCTGCGCGGCGATGGCCTTGCACTTTGCCTCGGTGCGGCTGGCGAGCAGGATATCGCTGAACACCTCCGGCAGTTGCGCGCATTTGTGGGCGACCACACCGCCGACACCCCCGGCACCAATAATGATGACTTTTGCCATGACCAGACTCCTTTAAATCAGGTTGCTGTACTGTGATGAGTGATCATCACCGCTCAAAATAGGTGTAACCGCGCAGGCTCTCGGTAAAGGCGCCCAGCATTTTCTGGCGCTCTGCCACCGAGATGCGTCCCTCGCGCACGGCCTCTTCTGCGGTGTTGCGGAAACGCTTGAAGAGATTGTCCGGCTCGTACTCCACATAGCTGAGCACATCGGCGATGGTGTCGCCGTGCAGCTCGTGGACAAAATCGAAGCTGCCATCGCCGTTGATGCGCACGCTGGCGACGTTGGTATCGCCAAACAGGTTGTGCAGGTCGCCGAGGGTTTCCTGGTAGGCACCCA
Source organism: Gammaproteobacteria bacterium BRH_c0 (assembly GCA_000961645.1). Taxonomy (GTDB): domain Bacteria; phylum Pseudomonadota; class Gammaproteobacteria; order Pseudomonadales; family Porticoccaceae; genus NAT127. Next base: position 8,612 of record LADM01000027.1, read on the forward strand.
CCAGAAACACTGCCAGGTAGTACTCCTCTTCAGGCTCGACCGAGTGCAGCAACAGGGTGCGGCGCTCGCCCTCGGGGTGGGCGAAGCGGTCGATCTTGCCGTCGCAGTCGCAGGTGAGGTCGGCAATGATGGCATCGCGGGTGGGCACTTCGTTGAGGCGATGGATCGGCATCAGCGGGAAGGTCTGGCCGATGGCCCAGAAATCCGGCAGCGACTGGAACACGCTGAAGTTGCCGTAGTAGATATCGGCCAGATGTTCGGTAAGGTGCTCAAGCATCACTGGCACCCGGTCGAGTTCGGGAATCAGGCGGGCAATTTGCTGCATCACGGCGAGGTAATAGTTCTCGCCGATGGAGCGCATGCGCAGCTTGATTTCGCCACGGCGGAACAGCTCGCGCAGGGATTCGAGGTAGTACACCGCATCGTTGTAGGATTCCTGAATATTCTTGACGCTGATATTGCCCACCAGCGCCGCCAGGTTGATGACTTCTTCCGGGGCATCCTCCGCCAGCTCGGCGGGCAGCGGTGATGGGTCGAAGTGGCTGACATTGAGTATATTGAACAGCAGCACCGAGGTGTAGGCGACGGTGGCGCGGCCCGATTCGCTGACAATGGTGGGGTGGGCGATACCCTCGGGGTCAAGTGCGCCCTGGATCGCTTCCACCACGTCGACGCAGTATTCCTGCAGGGAGTAGTTGCGGCTTTGCTGGCTGCCACCGCGCGAACCGTCATAGTCCACCGCCAGGCCGCCGCCGATATCGAGGTAGCCGAGGGGCGCGCCCTCTTCCACCAGGTCGATATAGTAGCGGCAGGCTTCGCGGATACCGGCGCGGATATTCTGGATATTGGGGATCTGCGAGCCCAGATGGAAGTGGATCAGGCGCAGGCAGTGGAGCATGCCCGCAGACTTGAGGCGATCCACAGAGTCGATCAGTTGCTGGGTGTTGAGACCAAACAGGCTGCGGTCGCCACTGTCTTCGCTCCAGTGGCCATCGACCTTGGTGCCGAGTTTGAGACGCACACCGATCAGCGGCTCCACCTTGAGCTTGCGGCTGCGCTCGATGATCAGCGACATTTCATCCGGGGTTTCCACCACAAAGAAGCAGGGGATGCCGAGCTGGCGGGCGCGCAGGCCGAGGTCGACAAATTCCTCATCCTTGTAGCCATTGCACACGATCAGGCTTTCGCGGTCGCGCAACATGGCCATGGCCACCAGCAGTTCCGCCTTGCTGCCCGCCTCCAGGCCGTGGTGGTAGCGCTCGCCGAAGCGGGCGATCTCGTCGATGATATGGCTCTGCTGGTTCACCTTGATGGGGAACACGCCGCGATAAACACCGGTATAGCCGGTGCTGCTGATCGCCTGGGCAAAGGATTCGTTGATCTGGGTGATGGCGGTGTCGAGGTGGTTTTCAACCCGCAGCAGGACAGGCATGGCCAGGTCGCGCTGGTGCAGGCCATCGACCATATCCACCAGTGACACGCTCTGTTTGCTTTCACCACCGTTGACGATGACATTCACTTCCCCGGCCGGGGAGATATCAAAAAGTCCCGCACCCCAGTCCCGGATGCCGTAATACTCGGCTGCGTCGTCGGGGGTCCAGGTTTGCTTGTCTTTTTCGGTCAACGGTTGAGTCCTCCAGAAGGGGGTTGAATGCGGGTCGCGACCGATGGCCACAGAATTAACCCAAAGGCGCACTATACCGGACCGCGCCCTGAGGGCGGCACCCGGCAAAAAGGGTCGCCATTGTCTCTATTTACCAGATTAGATGGAAGATTTTATGACAGTTCCCTGCCGATAATTTAACCAGCCCCCGGTTGCGCAGGGGCTGGCTGACCGGTCAGGACATATCGCCGTAGGGATTGGGTTCATCGAGGGGAATGGCCTGGCCAAAGCCGGGAATAGTGATCTGGCTGGCGCTGATATCCAGCTGATCGTCGTTGAGCATGCCGTCGCCAAAGCGATACACCACCCGCAATTCGCCGCGGTCTGCGGCCTGCTCGTAGGCATGGGCCTGCTCGCGGGTCAGCTCGCGGCGCGCGCAGTAGTTGTTCCACTGACTGCTGTGGCGCCGCGCCAGCATGGCCTCGGTGCGCTGCGGTGACAGCAGCACGCCGGTGGCGTT